>JBEKLS010000191.1:0-8448 GCA_050010075.1 Binatus sp. (SeqCode)
GTGCGCTCAACGGCTTCGGCGTCGATACCAATCACGTCGTTCGCAAGCACGGTGTCCAAACCTCGGCGAGCATCCTGCCGATCAGGCCAAATGGCGACCGGCCGGCGCTTCACGTTCTGGGAGCCAACGCCGTCTATTCGATCGACGATGTACCGTGGCCGCTGATCGAGCGCGCGGCGCATCTGCACCTTGGCGGCAGCGACTCGATGCGCGGACTCGGACGCGATGGCGCCGCGCAGATTCTCCGGCGCGCGCGTGACGGCGGCGCCACTACCAGCATGGACATCCTGAGTGAGGGCTCGCCAAAGCTGCTCGCCATCTTGAAGCCGTGCCTGCCGTTCGTCGATTGGTTCATGCCCAACGCCGATCAGGCTTGCAAGTTGACGGACTCTCGCACGCCCGACGACGCGGCGATGCGCCTGCTCGAACTCGGTGTGCGCGGAGTTGTGCTCACGCTGGGCGCCGGCGGCAGCCTGCTGACGACGGCAGGTGCGCGGATGCATCTGGCGGCGCACGATATCAAAGTCGTCGACACGTCGGGATGCGGCGATGCGTATTGCGCCGGGTTCATTCGGGCGCTACGGCTTGGATGGCCGCCGTCGGAATGCATGAAGCTCGGCAACGCCGCAGCAGCGTTGGTGGCGCAAGGACTCGGATCGGACGCCGGTGTCCGCGATTTAGAAGACACAATCCGCTTCATGCGCGAAACTGCCTTGCGTTCCAGCTAACCGTCTTGCAGAAAGTGGGAATATGAAAACTCAAATCTCGCGGCGCACATTCGTGGTGGGAAGTCTCGCAGCCGGTTTCGCGTTGGCCGTGATGCCGGTGTCGGCCGATACGATCACGACAGACGGCTACTGCGCGACTCCGGCGGTCGGGGGACCTTTCCCGACAGTATTGGTGGTGCACGAAATTTTCGGCGTCCACGAATATATCAGGGACATCTGCCGCCGCCTCGCCAAGCGCGGCTACTTCGCAGTCGCGCCGCTGCTCTTTTCGCGCGAAGGCGATGTCGCGAGCATGACTGACATGAAGCAGATCATCGAGAAGGTCGTGGCCAAAGTTCCCGACAAGCAAGTTGCTTCGGATCTCGACGCAACCGTGGCATGGGCGGCGAAAGGCGACCGTAAGGCTGATATCACCAGACTCGGTATCACCGGTTTTTGTTGGGGCGGCCGGCAGGTCTGGCTATATGCCGCGCACAATCCTGCGCTCAAAGCGGGAGTCGCGTGGTATGGGCCGCTGGAGACTCCGAAGTCCGACCTCAGGCCCGAGAATCCGATCGACCTGGTCAACCAAATCAATGTGCCGATCCTGGGTCTCTACGGCGGCAAGGATATGGGAATCCCGGTCGCGCAGATTGAGCAGATGCGGGCCGCGCTCAAGGCGGCTGGCAAGCCGTCAGAAATCGTGATCTATCCCGATGCCGGTCACGGTTTCGACGCAGACTATCGTTCCAGCTACAATCCGCAAGCCGCCAAAGATGGATGGCAGCGGATGCTAGCCTGGTTCAAGGACCACGGCGTAAGTTGACCTGCTAGCTACTTTTATAGTTTGACGTCTCGGGGATGGAGCACAGTGAGATCGGGTATTCTCTTGAAATCATCTTTCTCGTCAAAGGTCAAAATATCCGCGACGTCATTATTCTTCATGATGACGCTATGAATGATGTCGCCGACGCCAGAATGATAGCTGAGGATTCCCTGCCTCACGTGATAGAAGAATTCCATGAAGTCATAGTCACTTTTCGGACTGACGTCGAGAAAGTGAATCTTCAGGTCCATTAGTCGCCGTTCGCTTGTAAGCTGACTTTCGATCTCGGCGACCTCTCCACGGTCGAGCTTCTCTGAGAGACCAAAATATTTACCATTTCGGTGATCGCCCACATCGAAGTGCAGAGTTGGACGTCTCGCAGGCCGGCGAAAACAGTCAAAGCGTTCTCAACCAACTTGCGCTTGGCCTCTTCTGGCTTATCTTCGGAAAAGTGCGATATCAGAATATTGCTGTCGAGATAAATGCGCCTCATTTTCCGCTGGCGCGAAATCTTACCACCTGTCTTTCCCTTACGGTCTTGACGGCCTTGAAGGATACAGTCTTTCCAGATTTGGTCTTGAATCTGACCCTGGCAGGCTTCGCGACCGTCTTCGAGGCAACAAATCTGACGTTCTTCTTCGCCATAGAATGCACCCTACCACACTTTTCTGATCGATCGAACAGCGCGCGAATGACTATTCGAGTAGCTAATCAGCTTGGATACGGCGGGCCGGCCGCTAGTACTTTGGCTAGGGACTTGTCATAGCCATATATATCGTCGAAGAACCTCACTTCACCGTCCGGTTCGACTACTGCCGTACTATAGAGAATTAGTACCGGAATAGGTTTGTCGAGATTGACCTGGACGGTGGTATCGCCGTTCATCGTGGCTTTGATTTTGTCCATCGTCCATTCAGGCTTGCCGCGCAGCACCCAGGCCGCAAGAGCCGGCGGATCTTCCAATCGGATGCATCCATGACTGAAATCGCGACGCGACCGCGAGAACAGTTCCTGCTCCGGCGTACCGTGCAGATACACGTTGTATTGATTGGGGAAGATGAACTTGACCAATCCGAGTGCATTCTTGGGCCCTGGCAACTGCCGCGCCATCAGAGAGCCGGAACGCAGCCCGCTTATCACGTCGTCCGACGCCGGCGATGAAGGAACAACGTTGCCGCTTTGGTCAACTACTTCGAATCCCTTCTCTGCCAGGTAGTTAGGATCGCGGCGCGTCTTTGGCACCAACTCGTTGCGCTGAATCGACAGCGGAACCAGCCAATACGGTCGGAAGATTACGTACTTCATGTTCTGAGCGAACACTGGCGTCTGCGTACGCATCGCCCTGCCGACTACTACTCTCATAGTAAGAAAAGGGGCCGACTGGCGGCGCATAGTACGTAGTCGAAACTCGGGGATATTCACGACGATTGGCGGTTCGGGGAAGTTCGGCGGTATCCAGCGGTATCGTTCCAGCGTGAGTTGAAGCTGCTGCACGCGCATTTTGAGCGGCACGTTTAGTTCGGTGACGGTGCCCTTGCCCAAAACGCCGTCCTGATCGAGTCCGTGTCGTTTCTGGAAATGTTTCACCGCATCGACGATGGCACCCTTGTACAGGGTCGGGTCGGTGGGCAGTTCGGCGCCAGCCGGCAGATCGCCGAGTTGATGCAATCGCGCAATCAGTTGCGGCGTACCGTCAAAGGAATTACCGGGGCGGATGCCCTTTTGCGGCACCGGTATGAGCGGAGTGTCGGGCGAGCTCGCCATCTTGGTGTAGGTGAGGAGCGCGTCTTCGGCCCGTCGATAACCATCGTAGGACGGTTCGACCTTGGCGAGGACCGCGGGGATGTCCGAGGCCGGCAGCACCTGTGTCCTCAGCTCGTCGGCCACATCAAGTCGATTGGCGCCTATCGTGAGACCGAACTTGAAGTGCTGGGGGTTCACCCTCCCCACATCGAGGTCGGAGATGTAGCGCATCGCGGAGACAGTCAGCGCCAGATCGATATGCGCGAGGTCGGTGTCGGACGGCTTCGGCGCCGTCGGCTGAAGCTTGGCCAGTCGCGCGTCCCATCGCGACGCGTCGTAGTCCTCGGGGTTGAGACCCTTCGAGGCGGCTTGCTGAAAAAGCAGTATCATCGAGACGGCTTGAGGACTGGCCTTGCCGTTCTGAATCCACGCCAGCGAGTTGCCGCCGGCGGCGTAGAATTTTTTTACTTCGTCGCGATAGTCGGTGAAGTTTGGAAAGCGCAAATCCGGCAGCGTGCCCGACGCGATCAGAGAGTTGAGATCGCCGGGGCCTTGAGGCGCGGCTGGAGCGGCAGCGGCAGTCGTGGCCGCCGCGGGCGAGTTGGCTGCAAGCGTCTGGCTGGTCGCGGCGCCGACGACGAGCGTTGCGATCAATGCAGCCGGCGCGAATATTTGAATCTTCATCCTTGACCGCCCCTCGCGGTGACCTTGTTACATAGGTGGCGCCGCGCTTGGTCGCAAGAGCGGCGCCGTGGTGAATTTGCGACAATACGAATGCAGCCGTAGTGTGAAGAGCGAGCTTTTCTCGCCATCGATGCTATGATCGAGGTTTTCCGGACAGGATAGAAATGCCGAGTATCGCGACCTGGATTCGCCAATGCGACGAACATTGGTTCACTCTTATATTCAGTCGTTATCCGCATCTGACGGTGCATAACGCTCGATTGCATCCCGTCGATCTGGCGCAGATGGATGCGTTGCTGTTGACGGGCGGCGGCGATATCTCTGCCACGTTTCTGCGTCAGCCGATCGAGCAGCCGTCGTTGATTGTGGATATCGATTGCGAGCGTGATGAGTGGGAGTTCAAAGCAACCAGCGAGCTGCTTTTTTCAGGAAAGCCTGTACTGGCTATCTGCCGGGGAGTGCAGGTGCTGAATGTAGCGCTCGGCGGCACGTTGCTTATCGACATTCCCGGTCATGACAATTTCGAACGGGAAAACATTCAGCCGCTGCGGCATAGTGCGAGCGCGATTCACCGATTCGCGGCGGTGAACAGCTCGCATCACCAGGCGCTCGAACGGCTGGCCAGCGGAATGGAAGTCGAGGCCTGGTCGGCGGGCGACGGGATAGTCGAGCAGGCGCGACTGCGCTCGCATCCTTACGCGATGGGCGTGCAGTATCATCCCGAGCGGGATCCACTGTATCTCCCGCTGTTCGCCGAGTTCTTCGATCGGATCCGCAACGGCGGATAGCTTTTAGCGCAGTGCTCTTGCAGGTGTCAGATGCTTACGGTTCGGGTTGGTTGCACTATTCACTTCGTATGTGATTCGTCCGCGACCGTTATTCTGCTGGTTAACCCGCGACACGATCCGGATCGTCCTATACGCCAGGAAAATCTCGATTTCGGCCGCGCGAGAAGTTCAGAAACTTTCACCGATGCCGACGGCAACGTCGCCTATCGTGTAATCCTGGAAGCTGGACTGAACGAGATTGAGCACGACGCCCTGGTCGAGGTGTCGACGGCGTCGGACAAGTCCGAGCGATTCGGCAACGCGCCCTCGGTCGCCACGCTCGAAACCGCCTTTCTGCGATACTTGCTGCCCAGCCGCTATTGCGATTCAGACAAGCTGTTCGCGTTCGCGCGCGAGAAGTTCGGACATATCTATGACGCGGGCGAGCAAGTGCAGGCTATCTCGGACTGGGTGCATAACAACATCGAGTATCGCTTCGGTTCGGGAAGTCCGGAAATCTCAGCAGCGCAGGTCATCGAGCGTGGCTATGGCGTGTGCCGCGACTTTGCTCATTGCACGATCGCGCTGTGCCGAGCCTTAAACCTGCCGGCGCGATACGTCACCGGGCACTTGCCCGACATCGGACACGTGGATCCCGGCTCGCCGATGGACTTTCATGCCTACAGCGAAGTGTACCTGGGCGGGCAATGGCACGTCTTCGACGCGCGCTACAACGAACCCCGCATTGGCAGAATCAAGATCGCGCAAGGTCTCGACGCCGTCGAATGCGCCTTTGCGACCGTCTATGGCCCCGCGCAAATGACCAAGTTCGAGGTATGGGCCTACCAGGTCGATCCTAAGCAGGTCTCGCTAGGCGATCCGATAGACCTATCGAAGCGGTTGGACGGATCCGAGGAAATCAAGTCCTAGGCGCCAGCTTATCCGATCAAGCCGTCGGCGTTTTCCTGGCTCGCGAGGCTTACTTCCAGCTCATAGGCCATATGCCGGTCGCCGCCGCCACTGTTATAGACGCCCGACACAGGTGGTAAGTCGTTGTAGTCTCTGCCCACCGCGAGCCGGATGTGCCGAATCATCGTGCGCGTCCGATGAGTCGGATCGAAGCCGGTCCATCCGGTACCGGGCAACAGCGCCTCGATCCACGCATGGCTCGCCAGCTCGGGGGGAGCAGATTTGGCGCTGCGAAGAGGATCGGGGGCGAGATAGCCGGAAACATAGCGGGCCGGAATCCCGGCGAGGCGCAGCAGACCTATGCTGAGGTGCGCGAAATCCTGACAGACGCCGCCGCCCGTCGTCAGGATGTCGTCGACGGTCGAGTGTACGTGCGTGGTGGCGCCGTCGTAGCCGAACTGATTGCGCACGTAAAGGACCATGCGTTCGGTATACGCGGTGACGTCCTCGGAGAGTTGGGGCCGCACCGACCAGAAAAATCTCTTCAGGCGATCGCTGAACGGCACATACCGGCTCGGATTCAGAAACTCCCCGTACTCCTTCATCCGCACCGCGTCGCCGGCGAGGTACTCGTGAATCGTGATGCGATCCGACGGTTGCGCCGGCACCACGAATCGATCCACTACCGACGACGAGCTGATCACCAGCTCCGTATGCGGCGGCTGGATATCGATCGAATGCGTCAGGTTGCCGAACGCATCCCGATACTCGGCGATCTCAGCCGCCGGCGTTACGTCGAGCCTGAAGGCGATGCGCTTTTGATCCGGCCCGTCCAGCGGCGCGAGGCGCACGTCGTTGTGCGAATGAGAAGCCGGCCGTTCGTAAACGTATCGAGTGACGTGTTTGATGCGAAATCGCATGCGCTGAGTCACCCAAACTATAGCTGTGCTTGGGCACTCGCTCAACGACGTTGGTGCGCGTCGATCGCAGCGCTTTCACGCGATGGGCTCATCATGCTTTAGATACAAATTCGGGCGAAGAGTTCAGCGCACTCGAAAAGAGACGAGAGAAATATGACTCCGAACAGTCTTCTGATCGCCAACCGCGGCGAGATTGCAATCCGCATCATGCGTGCTGCAGCCGAGATGGGAATCCGCACGGTCGCCGTTTTCCCCGACGACGATTCCAGTTCGCTCCACACGCGCAAGGCCGACGAGGCTCGCCGCCTCAGCGGCGCCGGCGCAGCCGCGTATCTCGACGGCGAGCAGATCGTCGCGCTCGCCAAAGAGGCGGGCTGCGACGCGATTCATCCCGGCTACGGCTTTCTCAGCGAGAACGCCGCCTTCGCCCGCCGCTGCACCCTCGCCGGCATCACCTTCGTCGGACCGCGAGCCGAAATGCTCGAGCTGTTCGGCGACAAGGTTCAGGCGCGCGCGCTGGCCGAGCGATGCGGCGTGCCGATTCTGCGCGGCACCTCGGCGGCGACGAGCCTCGACGACGCGCGCGAATTTTTCTCTTCGCTGGGCGATGGCGCTTCGATCATGATCAAGGCGCTCGCCGGCGGCGGTGGCCGCGGCATGCGCGCCGTCTCCCGCCTCGACGAAATCGACGAGGCCTACAAACGCTGCCAGTCCGAGGCGCGCGCCTCGTTCGGCAACGGTGACGTGTACGTCGAGCAGTTGATGCCGCGCGCGCGTCACATTGAAGTGCAGATCATCGGCGACGGCACCGGCAACGTCAGCCACCTGTGGGAGCGCGAATGCAGCATCCAGCGCCGCAACCAGAAGATCGTCGAGATAGCGCCGAGCCCCGGACTCGCGCCCGCCATGCGCGATCGGCTGACGGCGGCGGCCGTGCGGATGGCGAAGGAGGTGCGCTACGACAATCTCGGCACATTCGAATTCCTGGTCAACGCCGATGCGTCCGCGAAAAACGACGAGGCCGGCTTCGCCTTCATCGAGGCCAACCCGCGGCTCCAGGTCGAGCACACCGTCACGGAAGAAGTTACGGGCATCGATCTCGTCAAGCTGCAGATTCAACTGGCCGCGGGCCGTTCGCTCGCGGAACTCGGGATGCAACAGGCGGATATTCCGAAGCCGCGCGGTTTCGCGATGCAGGTGCGAATCAACATGGAATCGATGCGCGCTGACGGCAGCGCGAAGCCGGCCGGCGGGACGCTCACCGCGTTCGAGGCGCCGTCGGGGCCGCGCGTGCGAATCGATTCGTTCGCCTACGCCGGATACACGACCAGCCCGAGCTTCGACTCGCTGCTCGCCAAGCTCATTACGCATTCGCACTCGGCCGACTTCGCCGACGTGGTGACGAAGACCTATCGCGCGCTGTGCGAATTCAGAATCGAAGGCGTGCCGACCAACATCGGATTTCTGCAAAGCCTGCTGCAGCATCCCAATTTCATCGCGAATCGTGTTTACACGCGCTTCATCGAGGACAATATCGCGGCGCTAGTTGGCAGCGCGGAGTCCGGGCATCGCCGGCTGTTCTTCGATCGCGCGGCAGTGGCTCCCAAAGCAGTTGCGGAGAACTCGGGCGGGCGTCGGGCTGGCGCCAAGATCGACGCGAGCGATCCGCTGGCTGTGTTACATCACGGCAAATCGGGCAGCGACGCGTCGTCGCCAATCGCGGCGACCACTACCGTAGTGACGCCGCAAGTGCACGACATCACGGCGCCTGAGAACACGGTGGCGATCGAGGCGCCGATGCAGGGCACGATCGTTTCCGTCGACGTCAGCGAAGGCGACCGCGTCCATCGCGGGCAGCAACTGTTCGTCATGGAAGCGATGAAAATGGAGCA
>JBEKLS010000192.1:0-7715 GCA_050010075.1 Binatus sp. (SeqCode)
TGACGATAGGATTTCCGCGCGGCGGACAAGCGGCCGCGCGGCGGCAATTCGCGCGTCGCATCTCGAGGCCTGGAAGGAATCGATGGAAGAAACTGATTTGACGCAGGAGCTGGCGCTCGCCAGGAAGGCCGCGCGCGCCGCCGGCGAAATTCTGCGCGGTTATTGGCGGCGTGGCGGTTACAAAATCGGATCGAAGGGACACGACAATCCGGTGACGGCGGCCGACCTCGAAGCTGATCAGGCAATCAAGAAATTGCTCCGCGATCCGTTTCCAGCTTACGGCTGGCTCTCCGAGGAGACGGTGGACAACGACGACCGCCTGAAATGCCGGCGAGTGTGGATCGTCGATCCGCTCGACGGCACCAAGGAGTTCATCAACGGCATCCCCGAGTTTGCGGTCGCGATCGCGCTGATCGAAGACGGAGTACCGGTGCTGGGCGTCACCTACAATCCGATCAAGCGCGAGCTGTACTGGTCGGCGCGCGGTGTCGGATGTCATCTGAATACGCGGCAGGTGCGGGTCACGCGCAAGCGCGTGCTCAAGCGTGCGACGGTCCTTGCCAGCCGCAGCGAAGTCGGGCGCGGCGAATGGGATGCATTCCGCGGGATGCTGAAGGTGAGGCCGACCGGCAGCGTCGCGTACAAGCTCGGGATAGTCGCGGCGGGCGACGGCGACGCGACGTTCACGCGATCGCCGAAAAGCGAATGGGACGTCGCATCCGGCGCGGCGTTGGTCGCGCACGCGGGCGGTACGGTCACCGACATCAAAGGACACGCGCTGCGTTTCAATCAGCGCAACGTGAAGCTCGAGGGTCTGATCGCGGACAACACGATCCTGCACGCAGCGTTGATGAAAGTCGCGCCCAAGCCGTAGCTTCACGGCGCGGCGGACGCGGTCGCTATCTCGTAGCGCGTGCGGCCCGGGCCGGTCTCGGGCAGGAAGTACATCGTCACGATCGGCAGGAACTGGAATACCAGGAAGCCAAGCATCACGGTGCGCAAGCCGATATGCGCCGCGAGCGCGCCGCCCAGAAACGGCGAGATGAACGCGCCGAAGTAACCGATCGCCCACACGAAACCCAGTGACGCGCCAACGCGCGTCGGGGTCATGCCGGGCAATTCCATCAACAGTGTGGTGATTGCGGCCAGCGATCCCGCTGACCCGATTCCCACCAACACCAGCGAGAGCCTGATCCACATCGGATCGGGGAGCATGATCGCGCCGGCGCATCCGACCAGCGTCGTGAACGCGATCGGCCACGTGAACGGCTTGCGCAGCCCCGACATTCCCGTGCCGATTCCGCCGCCCAGCGCTGCGAACAGGCCGGTGAACGGCAGCACCTGCGTCATCAACGAGGCTTCCGCCATCGTCATGCCGCGATAGCTGCGGAAGAATTCCGGCAGGAACGCCGTGTAAATCTGGAACACCCACATCCCGCCGAACAGCCCGCCCGCTATCAGGAGCACGTCGCGCATCTTCGCGACTTCCATCAGCGCCGAGCCGCGCTGGACAGGCGCTTCGATCGCGCTGGGAGCGGGCGCGGCGCTATCATCGCGACGCTCGCGGCCGAAGATCGTCCACAACACGGCGACACCGGCCGAGCCGACGCCGTACCACAGCAAAGTCATCCGCCATGATCCGACCGCCGCAAACAGCGCCGGCGTCGCGCGGAAGACGGCGGTCAATCCGACATAGCCGAAGGAGAAGTTGACCATATTGATGTACGGCCATTCGCCTTCGCCGAACCATTGCATCACCAGCGTGCCGGGCGGCGCGATCACCAGCCCGTAGCCGACGCCCTCGAGCACGCGGCACGCGAGCAGCGCGACGAAACCCGGCGCATAGCCGCTGGCGACCTGCCCGATCGCCATCAGCCAGATTCCGATTACCAGCGCGCGCAGTGCGCCGATCCGTTCGGCGACCACGGCGCCGAGCAGCGAGAAGATGCCGATGCACAGCGCGATGATCGAGATGATCAGGCCCGCGCTACTGAGCGAGATGCCGAGGCCGTTGCGGATTTCCTGCAGTATCGGCGCCGGCGCGAGCCACGCGAACGACTGCGCCGTCAGCAGCAGCAGCAACAGGACTTCGATAATCCATCTGTACGGCGAAAGTTTGCTCATCGACAGTTCGCGCTCCCGTTTGTCTCTCGGGTATATCGCGAGTCGCAGCCGCTCCGCCACCGCAAAACTTCAGAGCTTCTGCTCGCCGCTGGCCCATCGCAGGTAGAAAAACATGCCGAGGCCGTAGACCGCCGCGATCAGAAAAAAGACCGCGCTGAATGAATGGGTCGCCTGCACGATCATTCCCGTCGCGGCCACGCCGATGATGCCGGGGATGGTCGCGAAGGAATTCGAGATTCCCATCAGGATTCCGGCGTAGGTCGGCGCGACGTCGAGGTGATTCACGCCGAAGGCTGCGGAACCGAGACCGTTGGACGACGCCGCGATCGTCAGCAGCGCGACTGCCATCTGGGGCGAGTGCGCCGCCGGCACTGCGACCAGTGCTATCGCACCGATCATGAACGCCGCGCTCTGCATCGATTTTCGCACCGTCCCCACGGCGATGCCGTGCGCGATCAAAGTGTCGGCGAGCCAGCCGGAGAAAGTTATGGTGAAGAACGTCACGATCCACGGAATGATCGAATATACGCCGACGCGCTCGAGCGGTACGCTGAAGGTGTGATGCAGATAGGTCGGCAGCCAGAGCAACAGGATGTTGAATCCGAAGTTGCTGCAAAAGTGCGCGACGACGATAGCCCACACGGCCGGCTCGCGCGCGATCGCCGCCCACGGCACCTGCGTCGCGCGCGGCTCGGCCGAGCGCAACGACGTGATCAATCGCAGTTCAGCGACGGTCACGCGCGACGACGTCTCGGGCCGATCGGCTGCCACATACAGCCAGACCGCGACCCAAACGAGGCCGAGCGCCCCTGAAATATAAAACAGCGCCGGCCATCCGAAGGCCTTGATGATGATCGGGCTCGCACTCAGCGCCGCCACTGTTCCGACATACATCCCGCTGTAGTTCACGGACAGCACGCGCGCGCGCTCCGACGGCAGCGTCCAGCGCGCGGTCAAGCTGTGAATCGCGGGAAAGTTAACGCCCTCGCCCAGCCCGAGCAGCACGCGCGCCGCCAGCAGCGCGGAAAACGTTGCGGCGGCCGCAATCGGCGTGATGAATGTCGCGAGTGACCAGATCGCTACGCCGCCCGCCAGTACGCGATGGCCGCCGAATCGATCGGCCATCCATCCGCCGGCGAGCTGCGTCCATAGATATCCCCAGAACACCGCCGAGAGTACGAGGCCCTGCGCTGCGGAGTCGTAACCGAACTGGTGTGCGAGAGGGATGATCGCAACCGAGATGCTGATGCGATCGATGTAGCAAAGTGCGGTGCCGAGAAAGAACAGCGCAACGACGGTGTAACGCTGCGGCCATCGCGGAATTCCCGGCGCCAGATCGCGCGCGCGTGCAGGCTCGCCCATGATGCAGTCGAGCTTAGGCTGCGCGATGCAAGCTTGACCAGAGCGATGGTCGCGGCCTGCAAAAAGACGCGGGAGGAAAATTCCTCCCACGTCTTCGGGCAATCAGTTGTGTGTACTCGAAACGGTGCGCGACTGAACGCTATCTGCCGACCGCGTGGCGCACCGTGTTCAGGATGTAGATGAAATCACGCGCAGAGCGCACGTCGCCGAGCAGCGCGACCCGCGAAAGCATCTCCATCTCGTCCCCGGTAATGTTGTGCACGCGCCGCAGCTGGTCGTTCTTCTTAAAATCGTCCCAGGCGGTGTCGGGCGCCGACTCGATCTCCGGACTGAGCAGCGCCTGCGCGCGCGGATTGGCGAGGAAAAACAACTCGCGCCGATCCAGGCCCAGCACTTCAGCGATGCGGGTCACGATCTTGTCGGACGGATGCCGTTTGCTCGATTCCAGATGGCCGACGTATGGAGTTGAAGTTTTGATCCGTCGGGCAACTTCTTCCTGGGTCAGGTCGAGTTGCCGTCTGCGATCGCGAATGAGCTGTCCGAACGTGCGTTCCTTGGTGCGTGCCATTTGTCCTCTTCCCCTTAGGATTCCCTTTAGATACGGTCTTTCCCTGCGTCTTCACCATTTAGGTGTTATTCGACACTTACAGTAAGTACCATCAAAACGACTTAAAGGCAAACGTACAGCCCATGAATTAGCAAGGGCCTATTCAGCCGTTTTATACGCACGCGGATCGTAAACCTACAATTTGTATGGACACAAATGGTCACTGCAATATTCAGTCAGACCGGATTTATTTTCGCGCAGATCGCGAATTATTCAGTTTCCATAAGGATTTCGGCCATGATTCAGATAAATCGAGAAATCGGCCACCCCGTCGTCGGGCCGCGGCGAGCTCTGGAAGTGGGCGGCTGCGCCCCGGCGCAGCCCATCCAGCGAAACCATATCCTTGCCCATCGAATGACCGGCGCGGTCGAAATATTGGACTTCGACCTGGAGCGGGCCCGTGTCGTCGCCGGTATTGCGGACCTCGCCTTCGACCGATACCTGGTCGCCGCTCCGTACCAGCCGCGTGTCGGCGACCTTGACCGGTTCCGCGCCGGCCAGCAGATAGAACACGTAGACCGCGAAGCATAGCGCGCCGATCATGACGGCGATGGTCGCTTTGCGCATACGTCGCGGCGGCGGTTAGTACGACCGCGGCAGGCCGAGCACGTGCTCGGCGATCGAATTCAAGACCATCTCCTGCGACACCGGCGCGATCTTCATCAGCCGGGATTCGCGGAAGTAGCGCTCGACGTCGTACTCGCGGATGTAGCCATATCCGCCGAGTGTCTGCACCGCGCGATCGCACGCCTCGAACCCGGCGTCGGCGGCGCGCAGCTTTGCGGCGTTGGCCTCGGGCCCGCACGGCTTCTTATTGTCGAACAGCCACGCCGCCTTCAGCATCACGAGTTCCGCCGCTTCGAGCTTCGAGTACGAATCCGCCAGCGGATGCGCGATCGCCTGGTTCTGCCCGATCGGACGGCCGAAGACGATTCGTTCCTTGGCGTATCTGACGGCCTTTGCAATCGCGGCGCGGCCGATGCCGATTGCTTCCGCTGCCACCAGGATACGCTCCGGATTCAAGCCGTCGAGCAGGCAATGAAATCCGCGGCCCTCGCCACCGACCAGGTCCGACGCCGAAACTTTTAGATTATCGATGAACAACAAGTTGGTATCGACCGCGGCGCGGCCGAGTTTTTCGAGTTCGCGAATTTCGACGGAAGCTGGATCCAGATCGGCGAAGAACAGGCTCATGCCATCGGTCTTCTTGCTGACCTGCTCGAACGGAGTGGTGCGCGTCAGCAGCAGCATCTTTTTCGCTTCGCGCGCCTTGGTGGTAAAAACTTTGCGGCCGTTGATTATGTAGTTGTCGCCCTCGCGGCGCGCCGCGGTCTTGATATGCGTGATGTCGTTGCCGGCGTCCGGCTCGGTGACGGCGAACGCCACGTGAATCTCGCCGCTGACGACCTTCGGCAGGTAGCGCAGTTTCTGCTCCTCGCTGCCATGGAAGACGAGCGGACTGACGCCGAATATCGACAAATGAACGGCGCTGGCCGCCGCCATCGCGCCGCCCGAGGCCGCCATTTCGCGCATCACCAGCGCCGCCTCGGTGATCCCCAGTCCGCTGCCGCCGTAGCGCTCCGGAATGGCGACGCCGAGATAGCCGGCGGCGGCGACTGCCGCAAAGAAGGCGTGAGGGAATTCGGCGCGGCGATCATGCTCGCGCCAGTACTCGTCCGGAAAGTTTGCGCAGAGCGCGCGGACCTGCCTGACGATCTCGTCCTGAGCCTCGGTCAATTCAAAATTCATATTTCATCCCGCTCCAGATTGAATTGTTTGCGCGCTTTTGGCGAGGGGCGCCAATCCTCCGGATCTACTTGAAATAAGAGCGAAAAATGATTAATCACCCGGCAAATGCATCGTATAGAGGCATCACTATTGAGGTCGTGCAAGCTGCAAATCGACATTTTTCCTTACTAATACAAAGGATTTTCAGCGCTGATCAATTATTACCTCGGTATGAATCTTGTAACCATGCAGCCGGTTCGTTACCGTAGCCCGATACTTTTGGGCGCAGGAAGCCGTGGCCTATGTAAGGCCACGCATCTCGGAGGGAGGAGAGAGTGAACAGAAGGAAAACGACCCGGGGCGTTGCCTGGATTCACCTATTGGCCGGCGTCGCAGTGATCATCGGACTGCTGTGCAACGCCCAGGCGTGGGCAGATCCGCCGGCAACGACGACTACTACGACGACGCATCATCGTCACCACCACCACGTGGTCAGCACGACCACTACTACCACCACAGTCGAGCCCACGAGCGAGGAGCAGCGGCTCAATGCGCTGTCGGGCGAGGTGGGTAATCTGCAGAAGCAGCAGGATGACACGCAGAGCGAGGTAAAGAAGATTGAGGCGGCGATGACCGTCGCGCAGCCGGCCGCGGCTGACGGGAAGCCGGTGACGATCGGCGAGCATGTCGGCTTGGCTGAGACCAACATCACGGCTATCCAGAAGAACCTGTCCGATAACCTTGGCATCGCCGTCCACGCGATGGTTGATGCGGGCTACGAGCATAACTTCAATCAGCCGAACTCCAACTTCAACGTGTTCCGCGCGTGGGACGAGGATGGCTTTCAGCTCACGCAGGGCAACCTGCACATCGAGCGCGACGGCACCGTTGGATTCGTGACCGATATCAACGTCGGACAGGTCGCCAACTCGATCTCAGGCGTTACGCACTACTCGAACGTGGCGCCAGTCGGTGGCCAATGGATCGATGCGACGCAGTATTACCTGACCTACACCGCGCCGTTCGGATCGGGCGTCAGTTTTGAAGCTGGCCGATTCGTAACGCTGCTGGGCGCCGAAGTCATTCCGGTTTATAACAACCAGAATTACAACGAGAGCCGCGGCCTGCTGTTTAACCTGGGCGAGCCGCTCACTCATACCGGAATCCGCGCCAGCTACACCTTCAACGATTACGTGGCAGCCACGGCCGGTCTGAACAACGGTTGGGACGATCCGGCTGACACCAACAACGGCGGTCCCAATTACGAAGGCGAAGTGAGTCTGAACAACAAGGACAAGTCGCTAAGCCTCGTCGTCAACGGCATCTGGGGACCGAACCTGGCAACCAAGGTCTCGAGCACCGGTTTCACGATGGGTCATTCCAACTCCAACCTGGGCGCGATCGATCCGATCGGAACCTGGAAGCCGGCATTCATTCCAAACCTGACTCTGCAAACCGAGTATCTGTATGCGACGGAGTCGGGTCCTGTGATCAACGGTCACAGCGCGTCATGGCAGGGCGTGGCGCAGTACCTGGTCTACGACTGGACGCCGTCACTTGAGCTGGCGACGCGTGGTGAGTTCTTCCAGGACAAGGACGGAGCGCGCACGACCGGCACTGGTCAGACCGTTTGGGAAATCACCCAGACTATAAGCTACAAGATACCAGAGGTGACGGGACTGACCGCACGCCTGGAATACCGGCATGACAATGCGGATGAGAACGATTTCACGAATAACAACTTCGTCGATCCGATCACCGGTGCGCAGCATCTGTGGCATGGGCAGGACACCCTGGCCGCGAACATCATCTTCGCCTTCTAAGCTAACGAACTAACCGCGCAGCGATGCGCCAACGCGGCGGGTCCGAATAACCGGACCCGCCGCTTCTTTTT
>JBEKLS010000193.1:0-7691 GCA_050010075.1 Binatus sp. (SeqCode)
TCTACCAGCGACATATCGGGATCCCAGTTGGCCGCCAGCCACTCGCGTACTTCGGCACGCACCTCGGCTTCGCTGACTTTGCTCATCGCTCAAACTCCCCAACGTTGCATCAAGAGTTCCCGATGATAACTCGGCTGACCGAGGAACAGCTCCGAGCTCTTGGCTCGCTTGAACCACAGATGCGTGTCGTCGTCCCAGGTGAAGCCGATGCCGCCATGAATCTGAATGCATTCGGCGGCAGTATGCAGGTACGTTTCTGACGCGGCAGCTTTGGCCAGACTGGCAAGTGCGGGCCACTCGGGATCGCCGGCCGCGGCGGCTTGAGCTGCGTAGTAGGCCGCCGACTTGGCAAGCTCCAGGTCCAGCAGCATATCGGCGAGCTTGTGCTTGATGGCCTGGAACGAGCCGATGGTCCGCCCGAACTGCACCCGCAGTTTCGCATAACTTACCGCCGAGTCGAGCAGAGCCTGGGCGCCGCCGACCATCTCGTTCGCAAGCGCGATCGCCGCTCGATCGAGCGTCCGGAGGATTGGCTCTGCACCGTTATCGAGGCTGCCGAGCAGGTTCGCATGAGCGTTGCGAAAATCGATGCGCGCGATCTTGCGCGTAGGATCCATCGATTCGAGCAGGCGCCGTTCCACGCCCCCGGCATTCGCATCGAGCGTGAACAGCGCCAACCCATCAAGGCCGGCGGTGTTCGGCGCGCGTGCGGCGACGATCAACAGCTCCGCGATGTGGCCGTCCACGACGAAACTTTTTACGCCGTCGAGACGGTAGCCGTCAGAATCGGGAGTGGCGACAACCTTGATGCCGGCTGGATCCCAATTGCCATCGGGCTCGGTGACCGCAAGCGTCGCCACGCGTGCGCCTTTTGCGATCTCGGGCAACAGCGCAGATTTCTGCGCCTCGGTGCCGGCGCTGAGAGTCGCGTTGGCAGCGAGCACGGCCGTGGAGAAATAGGGAGCGCAAAGCAGTGCGCGCCCGAGCTCTTCGGTAACGATGCAAAGCTCGACCATGCCAAATCCTGCGCCACCATATTGCTCCGGTACGTGGATGCCGGGCAGTGCCAGCTCGTCGCTCAACTGGCGCCACACCGCGGGATCGTAACCCTCGGCGGTCGCCATCAGGCGCCGAACTTCAGTGGTAGGAGATTTGTCGTTTAGAAATCGCCGAACCGCCGAGCGGAATTGCTCCTGCTCGTCAGTGAATGCGAACTGGATTCTGCGGGCGGGCGCGACAGTCGATGGTTGAGACGTACTCATTGTGCTTCCAAAAGTGCTCCAAGACGGCCTCGCACCGCAAGAGATCAAACTTGTGAGCGTGTTGTCTGGCGTCCGGCAACCGACGCTGCGTACAGTTATTCATCGCACCAGAATAAGAGGTGATGCTATGGCAGGCAGCCTGATTCGACTGGATGCCTGGACGAAGGTCCAAGGTTCGCCGACGCCGCTGGGTGCCGCTTGGGTCGATTCTGCGCAGGCGTGGAACTTCGCGCTCTATTCAACCGAGGCAACCGCGGTCCGCTTGCTCATCTATGGGAAAGGCGATTTCGTGAATCCGATCGGAAGCTACGATCTCGATTCCATCGTCAACAAAACCATCCGCGTCTGGCATATCCTCGTGCCGGCCTCCGCCATTCCGGGCGCATTTTACTACGCCTTCAAAGTGGACGGTCCGTGCGATCCATCCAATGGCCAGCTCTTCGATTCCACCAAGGTCATTCTCGATCCATATGCGCATGGCATCTATCTACCCCCGAATTTTTCGCGCGCTGCCGCGACTTCCCCCGGTGCCAACGACGGCAAAGCGCCGCTGGGTATTCTTCCGGCGCAAGTTCTACCTGCGGCCGTTCCCGACACCCGTCCGGTACCACATACGCATGACCTGATCATTTACGAATTACACGTGCGCAACTTCACCAACGATCCAAGCTCCGGCCTCGACGGCGCAGCGCGCGGCACTTACGCCGGTGTGATCGCCAAAATTCCCTATCTGCAGGAGCTGGGCATTACTGCCGTCGAGTTGATGCCGGTGCATCAATATGACCCGCAGGAGGGTAGCCATTGGGGTTACATGACGCTCGGTTTCTTCTCCCCTCATAACGGCTACGCGGGCGGAGGCGACGCGAACAATGCGCTCGCCGAACTTCGGCAACTGGTTGATGCCTTCCACGCCGCTGATATCGAGGTAGTCCTCGACGTCGTCTATAACCATACGACCGAGGGCAATCAGCTCGGCCCTAACTATAGTTTTCGCGGAATCGACAATTCGACTTACTATCTGCTCAATCCTTCTAACTATTCAGAGTTCATCAACGACAGCGGATGCGGCAACGACCTGCGCACTGCCCATCCTGCTGTGCGCCAGCTCATCACCGATAGCCTGCGCTACTGGGCCTACACGCTGGACGTCGACGGCTTCCGCTTCGATCTCGCGAGTATCCTGACGCGCGACGAGAACGGCGCTATCTCACTCGATCCGCCGGTGATTTCTGAAATCGGCAGCGATCCTCGCCTGTCCACTTTGCGTCTTATCGCCGAGGCATGGGATCCTGCCGCCTACGAGCTGGGACGCGGTTTTCCCGGCCTGACCTGGCGCCAGTGGAACGGCAAGTTTCGCGACAGCGTGCGCAGCTTCGTCAAGGCTGATACGGCCACGGTGCCGGACCTGATGACGCGTTTGTACGGCAGCAGCGATCTTTTCTACGACGATACGCTGACTGAGTACCGTCCATGTCAGAGTGTAAACTTCGTCGACTGCCACGATGGTCTTTGTCTTTACGATCTGGTCGCCTACAACAACGACGGTCAGCATAGCTGGAATTGCATCAGCCCGGGTGACAGCGAAACCTCGCCGTCAGTGGCCGCGTTGCGCAAGCAGCAGGTCAAGAACTTCTGCACGCTCTTGATGCTCGCCAATGGCACGCCGATGTTTTGCGCTGGCGACGAGTTCATGAACACGCAGAGCGGCAACGACAATCCGTACAATATCGATGACCCCACCGTCTGGCTGAACTGGGATCGGCTCACAGCGAATCAGGATATCTTCAGCTTCTTCAAAGGCATGATCGCTTTCCGAAAAGCCCATCCTTCGATCGGCCGCAGTGCTTTCTGGAATCAACCGAATCCCGACGTGCAATGGTATGGTGTTGGCGCCAGCACTGATCTATCCGACAGCTCGCATTCGCTTGCATACTCACTGAAGGGCGCGAGCCTCGGCGATGCCGACCTATATGTAATGATCAACGCTTACTGGGAAGCTCTATCGTTTACGGTTCAAGAGGGGCAGGCGAGTGATTGGCGCGTCGCCGTGGACACTTCGAGGCAGAGTCCGAACGATATTTTTGCCCCGGGAACTGAACCACCAATCACTTCGCCGATCTACAACGTGCAGCCCCGATCGATCGTCGTTCTGTTGCGAAACTGACACTGCTGGCTCAGGTTGCAGCCCGTTTCATTTAAGCGGATCAATTCAACAGCGATTCTCGCAGACTAAACAGCGATGGCGGCAGGCGGACAGTTCATCAACACCAGGCTGCGCTCGCGCGGCTTCCTGCCCGAGCACGATCCGTTGATCGGCTTTCCCGCCAACTCCGAATTTGCCGGGTTGGACGAGATTGGCCGCGATCTTCCAAGCCTACTGCAGGACCCTGGTTTTCGTGCTTATGCGCGATCATTGGACATCCCGCTATGGCCCGAGAATCGAGTGAGTGAGAGCGACCTTCCCGAACTCAGATTGTATTACGTGCGCGTGGGCTTTCTCGCCGCCGCCTACATCAATCAGGTGGGCCGGGAACCGAGTAAAGTGTTGCCGGCCAATCTCGCGCTTCCGCTATGCCGCGCGTGCAAGCTTCTGAACCGGCCGCCGATTCTTAGTTACGATGGTTACGCGTTGTACAACTGGAAGAGGTTTCTCAAGGACGACCCGATCGCGCTGGGAAACATCGACACTGTTCAGAATTTCGTGCACCTCTACGACGAGCATTGGTTCATCCTTGTTCATGTCGAGATCGAGGCGATCGCCGCGCGCATCCTGGACGCGATCGCCACAGTTCACGAGGCGCTTGATGCGAACGCGCCCGCTCCCATCGATGATGCGGTTGGTGACATCGCCGGCGCGGTCGAACAACAGGTTCGGGTGCTGCGACGAATCCCGGAAAAGATGGACCCGGCGCTCTATTACAAGACCTTCAGGCCGTATATCCGTTTTTTTGAAAACGTCGAGTACGAAGCCGAGGTCGCCGGCGGGCGTGTTGCAGCCGGTTCAGCCGCGCGGATGCGTATAAGCTTTCGCGGCGAGACCGGAGCACAGAGCAGCATCATGCCGCTACTGGTGGCGTTCATGAAAATTCCGCATCGCCCATCGATGCTCACCAATCACCTGATTGATATGCGCAATTATATGCCAGCGGAACATCGCGCCTTGATCGCGGCGGTGGAGGCGATGCCGAGTATCCGCGCAGTAGCCAGCAAGGAGAACTACAACGCGGTGCTCGACGCCATGGCGGAATTCCGGTCGGTGCACTACGGATGGGCCCAGGAATACATCAACCGAAGGACCGACGATCCTCGCGGGACCGGCGGCACTCCCTACATGGAGTGGCTGAAACAGCTTATCGACGAAACGCTCGCATTCAAGATTGATTAGCCCCGAGTATGCGGTTGTAGAGCACGAACGATCCACTCAGTAGCGAAGTGCCGATAGCCACTGCGACGGGATACGAGATGGAAGGCGAATCGATCACCTGCGGCAGCAACGCGACTGCGAGCGCCGGTGGAATGTGAATATCGAAAATGCGCAGGACCAGGATTCCGATCGCCATACTCGACATGGAGCTCGCAGCGCCGACGCCCAGGTAGAGGCGGCAGAGCAGCCCGCCCGCCGCCGTCAACAGACAGACGATAGGCAAGCTCAAGGTCCGCGTCGCCCACGGACAATGTTTGGTGTGCACGAACATCTCGAACCCGATCACGACCAGCGGCGGGAAGAGCACGAAGCGCAAATTCGTCAGCTTGACGACAGACACGGCAACCAGGACCAGGACCAGCAGCGGGATCAGGCGCCAGTATGATTCGTGACCCGCTGCCACGTCCTCATCTTCCCTTGCAGCGGCTTTGTGCTGAAGAGGCTCGTCGCTTATCCGCCTCCAGATGGTCGAGAGCACGGCCAACAGTGCAGTTCCGAAGACGATTCCCGGCGGATACCACAAACTCCCGACGCCAAGTGCGAGCGGAAGCAGGCCGGCCGAAATTGCGGGCGCGATTGGAGATTTCAGTGCCAGAATAATTGCCAGAGCGCCGCAGACGATCAGCATCACAGACAGGTAGCCATAGGGAAGATTGCGCGTTACCAGCGTGCCGAGCACCGCGGTCAGCACCGGCGTAATCACGAGCAGGACGGGTGCGCTGGCCCACGAGCCGCGCGGCCGGGTGAAGATATCGTGCGAAAGTGCGCCGAGTTCGGGAAATAATATGTAAAAAGCCCCGGTCGCGATCGCGACTTCCGCAATGGTCGCCATATACACCATGGCGATCACTTCGGCCGCGATACGCCGTTTCCCGCGCAGGCCGACAATTCGCGCCGGTGCATTTGTCTGAGGAGAAAGCATCTAGTCCGCAGATCGTTGCAGAAGCGCCGTTCCGTTTTCAATCCGGTTAGAAATTTAGTAGAGACGGTTGAAGCGGAACACTCGCGCAAATCTCCTGGCGACGTCGCGCGCACGGAGGCCTACATGACGCCACAATCCATCGACTACGATGCGCTGGTCAGCGAGGACAGGGTCCACGGCCGGGTCTATCTCGATCCCGAGATCTTCGAAGACGAGATCGCGAAAATCTTTCATCGAGGATGGGTCTACGTGGGGCACACCGGCGAGATTCCGGAGTCGGGTGACTACAGGCTGAGAAAGATCGGACGCGCACCCGTGATCATGGTGCGTGATGATCGTGGCGAGGTGCGCCTGCTGCTGAACAGATGCCGCCATCGGGCGGCTACCGTATGTCAGATAGCCGAGGGCAACGCGAAGATTTTCCGATGCGCGTATCACGGCTGGACTTATCGCAACAACGGTGAGCTGAGTGCCGTTACCTACCAGGACGGCTATGGCGGAACGTTGCGCAAGGAAGAGCTGGGCCTTACTCACGTTCCACGAATGGGAGTCTATCGCGGGTTTGTATTCGGCAGTCTCGCGCCGGACGGAATCTCGCTCGATGAACATCTCGGTGCGGCCAGGGATCAGATCGACTTGTTTATCGATCTGTCGCCCGAGGGCGAGCTCGACGTACGCGCCGGCGTGAACAAATACAGCTACACGGGCAACTGGAAGCTCCAGGTCGAGAACGCGATCGACGGTTATCATCCGAACCTGGTTCATCAGTCGACTTTTGAGATCATGCGGAAGCGCAGCAGGGGCGCGATGGATGTGTTTACCGGCAACTCGATCGGCGAGACGCGCGATCTGGGCAACGGTCATGTGATGCTCGATTTCCGCCGCTACAATCGGGCCGCGGCTCGCGGACCGAGGGTTCTGCCGACCATCTCGGGCCGAGGCCCGCAATATAAGGATGCGATGGTCCAGCGTTACGGAGCCGAACGCGCTGAGGAGATTATCAACGCGGGTGGTACCCATCTGTTGGTGTTCCCGAACTTGATTCTAATCGGCGTGCAGATTCGGGTGGTCCAGCCCGTAAGCACCGAATACACCGAGGTCTACCTGTATCCGACGCTGCTCAAGGGCGTGGCACAGGAGATGAACATCGCGCGTCTGCGCGGCCATGACGGATTCTACGGTCCCGCGGGCGGAGTTGCCCCCGATGACATCGAGATGTTCGCGCGAGTGCAGGATGGGCTGCGTGCGGAAGTCGATCCGTGGCTTCTGTTCTCGCGCGGATTGCATCGTGAACGCCGCGACGCCGACGGCAGCATCGTTGGACAGATGACCGATGAAGTTCCCCAGCGCGGCATATGGGCGCAGTGGAAAAAAGTGATGATGGGCGAGGCTGAACTTTCGCATCATCGGGCGGAGCTGCGAAAAGTTGCCGCAGCCGACTGAAGGAAGGCCGGACGTGTCGGCGGAACGATCGAGAGTCGAGAGTTTTCTCTACCGCGAAGCGCGCCTGATGGACGAGAACGTCTACGATGAATGGCTTTCGTTGTGGACGGACGACGCGCTCTACTGGGTCCCGTGCAATCGCGACGATAGCGATCCCGCGCGCGAAATCTCGGCGATCTACGACGACCGCGCGAGGCTGCAGGTCCGCATCGATCGCCTGAAGAGCGGGGTCGCATACGCGCAGGACCCTAAATCGCGGATGCGTCGTCTCATTTCGAATATTGAAATCGAGAAAGCCGACAATGGCGATCTGATCGTGAGTTCGAACTTCCTGCTGGTCGAGCTCAGGCGCTCAAAACAGGACGTCTTTGCCGGGCGCACAATTCATCGGCTCCGGTCCGAGGGCGACAGCTTCCGGATGTCTCACAAGAAAGTGCTGCTGGTTAACAACGACGAGGTGATCGACAACCTGACCTTTCTCGTCTGAAAGCAGTTGAGGATGCGACCCCTCAGCGCCTGTAGAAGGGCGGCAAGTTGGCGTCGACGTTCACCCAGATTGATTTGGCCGACGTATAGTCGGTGATCGCTTCGAATCCCATGTCGCGGCCGTAGCCCGAACCGCGGACGCCCCCGAACGGCG
>JBEKLS010000194.1:0-7676 GCA_050010075.1 Binatus sp. (SeqCode)
CCAATGGACATGCGTGTGATTTCCGCCGACTCCCACATGATGGAGCCCGCCGATCTCTGGGAGACGCGGCTCGACAACAAATTTCGCGACCGGGCGCCGAAAGTAATCAAGAGCGAGAGCGGTAAAGGCTATCTCTTTATCGCACCCGGCGTGCGCCCGTTCCCGGTCGCGGGCGGCTTCGGCATCGGCAAGAGCGGCGAAGAACTGAAGGAGCATCTGAAGAAGGGCTACGAGGCGGCGCGCCCGAGCGGCTGGGACCCGGCGGAACGAATCAAGGATCAGGATATCGACGGCGTGCAGGCCGAGGTGATCTACACGACGCTCGGGATGCCACTGTTCGGGCTCGACGATGATGAACTGCGCCGCGCGTGCTTCGGCGTGTACAACGACTGGGTCGGGCAGTTCCGCTCGTACAGTCCCAAGCGGCTGCATCCGGTCGCGCTTATCTCGCTCGATGACATCCCGCTTGCGGTCGCCGAGCTCGAGCGATGCGCGAAGCTGGGACTAAAGGGCGCGATGATCTGGGGAGTGCCGCCGGAGGACAAGCCTTACTACAGCGAGCTCTACGATCCGTTCTGGGCGGCGGCGCAGGAAATGAAGATGCCGCTCTCGCTGCATGTGATCACGCAGCGCGACCAGAAGGGACGGCGTCGCGACAAGGACGGGGAACCGCAGCGCGAAGAAAACAACCAGGTCCTGAGTGGTGGGATCAGGATGTTGCTCGGCACGATGCAGCCGGTCTACCAGGTGCAGCGCACGCTCTCGAGCTTCATCTTCGGCAAGGTGTTCGAGCGCTTTCCGGAGCTGCGCGTCGTATCGGCCGAGAACGACACCGGCTGGATCGCGCACTTCATGTACCGCAGCGATCACATGTACGAGAAGTTCGGGACAATGCGCGAGGATACGAAACTCAAGCTGCCACCGTCGGAGTACGTGCGCAGGAATATCTGGGCAACGTTCCAGGACGACGCGATCGGGCCGATGACGTACAAATTCTTCGGCGAAGACAATTACATGTGGGCGTCGGACTTTCCGCATACCGACTCGACGTGGCCGAATTCGCTCAAAGTGATCAAGCAGGATTTTGAGGGCGTGCCGGAGCCGGTAACGCGGAAAATCGTGTGCGACAACGCGGCCAAACTCTACAACATCGAACTGAACTAGCGGGAAATTTATATGGCTTACGATCTACTGCTCAAGAACGGAACCGTGGTCGATGGCAGCGGTGCACCGCGTTTTCGCGCGGACGTTGCGGTGGCCGGCGATCGGATCGCGGAAATCGGCAAAATCTCCGAAGGCGCAAAGCGCGTGGTCGACGCGTCGGATCTGATAGTGTCGCCCGGCTTCATCGATCCGCATACTCATTACGACGCGCAGATCTGCTGGGATCCTCTGCTCAGTTGCACTTCGTGGCACGGCATCACTTCGGTCATGATGGGCAATTGCGGCGTTGGCGTGGCGCCGTGCAAACCTGAAGCGCGCGAGATCGCCGCGTGGGATCTCACCAACGTTGAAGCGATTCCGTACGCTTCGCTGACCAAAGGCATCAAATGGGAATGGGAGACCTTTCCCCAATTCCTTGACGCGGCGGAGAAGCGCGGCTGCGCGGTGAATCTCGGCTTCCTCGCGCCGCTGACTCCTTTTCGCCACTACGCGATGGGCAAGGAATCGATGCAGCGCGCGGCGACGCCCGAGGAAACCGGCCGAATCGCCGGGCTGCTCGGCGAAGCGATGGCCGCGGGCGCATTCGGTTTTTCCACTACCACACTCCGGCAGCACATCGGCTTCCAGGGCTCACCGCTCGCGTGCCGGCTGGCCAGCCGCGACGAGCTCAAGTCTTACGCGGGCGTGCTCAAGCAAGCCGGCAAGGGATCGATCGAAGTCGCGCTGACGAAAAAGATCGCGACGGTCGATGAGGACGAGCAAAGTCTGCTCGACCTGCTGCTGACGGAGAGCGGACGTCCCGTTACCTGGCTCGCGATGGCATCGACGCCGCGTCATCCGGAGCGTGCGCTGGAGACGCTGGGACGGCTGGAGCCGCTCATCAAGCGCGGCGGCGTTCCGCAGGTGCTATGCAAGCCGTTCTCGGCGCAGCTCGATCTGCGCAACCCGTTCTCATTCGCCGACAACGCGTCGTGGGGGCGAGTTTTCAATCAGCCGGTTGAAGCTCAGAAGAAGATTTACGTCGACCCGGATTTTCGCCGGCAGTTCCGCGAGAGCCTGAAGCGTCCGCATCTGTTCATGGGCCACTGGCATCGGGTCGAAGTGCTCGAAGCAACGAACCCCGCGCTGAAGCAGTACGAAGGAAAGTCGGTGCAGGAGGTTGCCGAGATGCGCGGCGCCGACGGACTCGACACCTTTCTCGATCTTGCCGTCGAAGATGATCTGAACCTGCAGTACATCATGCAGCAGTATCACGAGGAGGGCATCCAGCAGCTCATTACCGATCCACGAACGCTGATCGGCTTGAGCGACGGCGGTGCGCATGTCGATATGCTGTGCGATGCGGGCTACACGACGTACCTGCTGGGCAACTGGGTGCGCAATCGCGAGGCGATGACGCTCGAATTCGCAGTCAAGCGCATCACGTCGGAGCCGGCGAACTTCTTCGGCATCCGCGAACGCGGACAGTTGAAGCAGGGCTGGAAAGCGGACATCACGATTTTCGACTACAACACGGTCAACTCCGCCCGTCGCGCAAAAATGGCTTACGACCTGCCCGGCGGCGGACGGCGGCTGGTGATGCCCGCGGAGGGAATCGAGTACACGATCGTCAACGGGCGCATGTCATACGAGCATGGCAAGCAGAGCGGCGCGTTGGCCGGCGAGGTGATGCGCTCGACGGCGGCGTAATCGAACTTCGCGGAGCGCGGGAGGTCCGGGCCAATGACCAACGACTTTACAATCTGCGTGGGAACAGTGGGCGCGGGCGTATGGTTCAGCCCTGACGGTGGCGAGCATTGGCGGCGCAGCAGGATGAAGCTGCCGTTCTATGCCGAGCCCGGCGAAATACAAATTCGCACACTCGCCGTGTCACCCCACAATACTCATAGCCTGCTCGCCGGTTCCGAGGCGGGACTTTACCGAAGCGAAGACAACGGTGCGAGCTGGGAATGGATCGACTCGCCGATGGAAGGCAAACAGATCTGGTCGGCGACCTTCCATCCCGCCGATCCCGACACGATGCTCGCGGGCACCAAGGAGCCCGGGGTTTACCGCACGCACGATCGCGGCAAGAGCTGGCATCGATTGGCAGTGCCGATGGCCGAGCGATGCCTGGCGGGCGCGCCGAAAGTTACCAATATCCTGATCGATCCGCGCGACAAGCGCACAATCTGGGTCGGTGTCGAAATCGACGGCGTCTATTGCAGCCGCGATGACGGCCAGACCTGGAAACATTCAAAGATCGGCGACAAGGAACTCAACCGCGACGTTCATGGCGTGGCGCTCGCGACCGGACCCCGGACCAAGCTGCTGGTCACGACGCCGGACGGAATCTGGAGCAGCCTTGACGAGGGCGAGTCGTGGTCGCTGCACGGATTCCCCCGGTTCGCGGAACGGGACACGATCTCGTATTGCCGCGGAGTCGCGCTCAAGCCCGGAGATCCCGACACGATCTTCGTCGGCAACGGCGATTTCATCCCGGGCAAGCGCGGCGCGATTCAAAGATCGCGCGACGGCGGCGCCAGCTGGGAAGCGTGCAAGCTGCCGATCGAGCCCAATTCCACGATTTACTGGTTCGGCACAAATCAAGCGAACCCCGATGTTGTCGTCGCCAACAGTCTGCACGGCTACCTGTATTTGACCACCGATTCGGGCGACTCGTGGACAAAAGTGCGCCGCGAGTTTGGCGAGATTCGCGCCGTCACCTGGGTGCCGAACTAGACCGATTCGCTCTCCCCGATAGTTCATGCGCGCTGCCGAATGAGGTGCGCCAGGCTCGCTCAGCTGCGTCAAAAGGATCACAACGATGGCTATGAACCTCGAAGACAAGGTGAAGGAGCTCGAAGCGAAGGTTGCCGAGCTCTACGATCGCGAGGCGCTGCGCGATCTGCGCTATCGCTACCATGAATGTATCAACGAAGCGCAAATGGCGGAGATTCCCGACCTCTTCACCGAGGACGGCGAACTTGATTTCGCCCATCTGGGCAAGGCCAAAGGCCGCGAACAGATCAAGGCGTTCTTCTCGGGCCTCGGCCGCGATCGCTCCGCACCCGACAGCCACCGCGGTCTTTATCGCGTACGGCAGTTCATCCATAACCATGTCCTGAGGGTGAATGGCGATCGCGCCACTGGCTACGCCTACCTGGAAGCCAAGCCGGTCTATAACGGCGAGAGCTACGTCGTCGCCGCGCGCTACAACGACGAGTACGTAAAGCGCGACGGGCGCTGGCGCTTCAGCAAAATGAGTCTCACGCCATTCTTCATGGTCCCGCTGAAAGAAGGATGGGCGGGCGACGATCTGCTGAAGATGGGTCGCTAGCAAGCAAAAAAAATCGCGGCTGCAAGGGAGTCTTATGAGAACAGATGACGGCGTGCTGACCGGGCTGAAGGTGATCGATTGCGCAACTTATGTAGCCGGACCGGCGGCTGCGACTATTCTGTCCGACTTCGGCGCCGATGTAGTCAAAATCGAACGGCCGCCGGACGGCGATCTCTGGCGCACGTTCTCGTCTGTTCCGGGTTATCCTAATACGGATTTCCACTACACCTGGCTGCTGACTAATCGTAACAAGCGCAGCATCGTACTCGATTTGACCAAGACGGCCGGGCGCGACGCACTGCTCAAGCTGGTCGCCGGCGCCGACGTTTTCGTCACCAACTTCCAACCCTCGCTGCTGGCGAAATTTCAACTGACTTGGGACGACCTTCGTGGCGTGAATCCGCGGCTGGTCTATGCGCTCATCACCGGCTACGGCGAGAAAGGCGCTGATGCGGACGCGCCGGCCTTCGACGGGCTCGCGTACTGGGCGCGTACAGGACTGATGACGAGCGTTACCGGCGCCGACGGTACTCCGGCTGGCGCACGTCCCGCGATGGGCGATCATCCGACTGCGGCAACATTGTTCGGCGCGATCATGCTTGGACTGTACCGCCGCGAACGCACGGGCAAGGGCTCGAAGGTGAGCACTTCGCTGATGGCGGCCGGGGCGTGGGCGAACAGCGTCGATATCCAGGCGAAACTCTGTGCGGCGCAGTTTCCGGTGCGCAAGGCGGGAGCGCGCCCGCTGAATCCGCTGATCGCCGCGTATCCGAGCAGCGATCAACACGTCGTGATCATCGCGCTGCTCGATCCCGAGCGCGAGTTTGCGCGTCTGTGCCAGGCCTTGGATGAACCCGATCTTGCGACCAGTCCGCTTTTCGCGACCGATGAGGCGCGCAGGGAGAACGCCGCCGAGCTGCACGCGATCCTGCTATCGCAATTCGAATCGAAACCGCTCAGTCATTGGAGCGAGAAATTTCGCACTTACGATATCAAGTGGTCGCCGCTGCCTACGCTCGACGAAGCGGTGCGCGATCCGCAGATGCGCGATTGCGGTGCGATCACAGATTTCGAAATTCCCGGCCATGGCGTGATCGAAACGGTGAGCAGTCCAGTCTTCGTTGCCGACAGCGAAAAACAGAACCCGCGTACGCCACCCGACTACGGTGCGCATACACGTGAGGTCCTCAAGGAGGCGGGGTTTAGCGCGGCCGAGATCGAACGCCTTATTCAATCCGGCGCAGCAGTTGCGAAAGAAGAGCGCCGCCGAAATTGATTATTTAGCGTATGTTCCAGAACACGCTGTATACTGCGAAGGCGCTATGCGAACCCTGATTTCCAAGAAGCGACCAGCATTCGGTTGGCCTCGGCAAAAAAAGAAAGAGGGCAATCGCTAAACGCGGAGAGGCGTCAGTGCGGCCGGATCGCGTAAGTCCTGATGGATGCACGGCTCAGGAGGTCCAATCTCGATCGAGAATCCGCCGCCCGCCAGGCTCTGGGACTTCATAGAAAGATCGGCTTGCAACTTCGCACCGCAGGCGCAGTGGCGTTCGTGGTGAGTGCCTTTGTTAAGGTCTGGAATATAGTTATATTCCGCCGAGCATTTAGGACATCGTAGTCTCACAAGAACCTGGCTCCTGACTGGCGATCTTGAACTCTATAATTTAGTCCGAGTTACATTAAGTACATAGTCCGGGATTATTCAGCGCCTACTCCAGTCAGGCTGCAGAGGGCGACGCTTCTGCGATAGTACAGCCGCTCATTCCGCGGCGCATAAATCAAAGCGGGAGCGGATTTTCCGCTCCCGCTTTGGATCTAAGAACTGCCATCCAGTATCAGGCGCGTCCGTGACGTAGAAGTTTGCCCGAGGTCGCTCCGGTGCATTTGTCGTCGGCGAAGGTCTCGACGCCGTTCACGATAATTGAGCGATAGCCCTTTGCGTGCTGCACGCGGCGCCATTCGCCGCCGGGCAGATCCTGGGTCACTTCGCCAATCCAGTCCGGCTCGATGCCCAGGCCATCAAGGTCATAAACGACGACGTCGGCCCACGCGCCTTCGCGCAGCACTCCGCGATCGCGGAAACCGGCCGCATGTGCAGGCAGCGCCGAAAGGCGGTAGTGCGCCTCTTCGAGCGTCACGCGCTGCTCATCGCGCACCATCCAGCGCAGAAAGTCGGTGGTGAAGGAGCCGCCGGTGAAGAACTTCGTATGCGCGCCGCCATCGGAAACGCCGGGGAAGGTGTACATCGATCCGTTTATGATCTCGGCGTTGAACTCCGCGTTGAACTGCGGCTCGGCCTGCAGGAATTCAGCCTTCAAATCGGTGGCGAGCGACAGATCGATCATCACATCAACCGGATGCCGCCCTTCTTCCTGGCCGATTTGGCCGAGCGATTTGCCGACGTACTTTTCGAGCTCCGGCTTGTTCTCGACCCATGAGACGATGAGCTTCACCAGCCGGCCGCCGATTCCCGGCGCGTTCTTGTCCAGCGCCGCCATCGTGCGTTCGCTCTTAACCGCCTCGCGGATCGCGGGATCCTTCATCTTGGCGAGCTTCTCTTCCCTCGAGCCGGTCGTCATGTCGCGCCATGGCGGCGCCATGTCGTAGAGATTCCAATGCTCGAGCGTAAACGCGAAGCCGCTGCGGACGGTGCCGCCCTGGCCGAAGATCGGCAGACCCTTGGCGCGCGCCTTGTGCAGCCAGTTGAGGCTCTTGCGATGGATGTCGGCGTTGCGCGTACTTGCGGTGATCGTTTGGAACAAGATAGGACGCTGCGCCGCGCCGGCGAGTTTCTCGACGAATGCCAAATCTTCCTTGATATGACCGGTAGCCTGCGTGATCTCTACGAAGCCTTCATCGCGCGCGCGCAAAACGCTCGCGAGATTCAGGATGTCCTCGTCGCACATCGTGTCGGTCACCATCGGTGAGCCGTCGAAGTCGGCCTGCGCAGAATGCTTGCCGAGGCGCTGGATCGAGAAGCCGCAGAGGCCCGCATCCATGCCCTCGTTGAGGAGCCGTCTCATCTCGGCCCGTTCCGCTTCGGTTGCCGCACGAGTTTTCGCCGCGTCCAGACCCATGACGTACGTCATTAGCGACGCGGTGGGCATGTACTGAATGCAATTGACACCCTTCGGTGCGCGATCGAGCGAATCGAGATATTGGGGAATCGTTTCCCAATCCCAGCTCATGCCGG
>JBEKLS010000195.1:0-7937 GCA_050010075.1 Binatus sp. (SeqCode)
TGGCGGAGACTTTTGTTTTGGTGCATGGCGCGTGGCACGGTGCGTGGTGCTGGGCCGCGGTTATCAATCAGCTCGAGAAACTTGGCGACAATGCTTACGCGGTTGATCTGCCGGGGCATGGGATGAACCGGGTTGATCGATCGAAGGTCACTCTCCAGAGCTATGTCGATAGCGTTGCGGACTTTATCGAGCGGCACGATCTGAAGAACGTCGTGCTGGCGGGGCATAGTCTCGGCGGCCTTTCGATTCCGGGCGTCGCGACGAAGATTCCCTCGAGGATAAAGCGCGTGGTGTGGGTCACCGCATTGGTGGCGCTCGACGGGCAGCCGCTTCAGGATCCTGCTACTTCACCACTGCTGGCGGCGTCCGAATCGTTGCCGGAGCGGGCAATCCCGATCGAGATGATGGGGAAGGAGTTTCTCGACGGGCTCAGCAACGACATGCCGCCTGCCGTCAAGGAATACGTGCTGTCTGCGCTGGGTCCGCAGCCGATTGGCCCGTTCATCGCGCCGGTGCCAATGGCGCCCTACTTCGCCACAGCCGGTTGAAGAATCCTACGCTGAAGTTTGTGAAGAGCGGGCACGAGGTGATGTTCACGCATCCGGTGGAATGCGCCCGCGCATTGCACGAGCTGGCGCTGGGAATATAAGGCGCGGGAATTCGCCCGGATCTTAACCTCTCCTTGTCCGAGGAGAGGTCGGCGCGTGCCGAAGGAACGCGACGGGAGAGGTACAGAGCATGCCGCCGCACCAAGTGGGGCGGGCCGCCGTGCCCGCCATTTTTTTGCACCAAATCAGAAATTAGTGCTGCTGTCCGGCGGCGGCATCAGTGTCGCTCGTTTGCGATCAGACGAGTCGGCATTGGTGCGGTGTCGAGCGCCGCACCTCACCCGGCGACACCGCGCTTTGCGCGGCTTTCGCCGACCTCTCCTCGGACAAGGAGAGGTTATTTCCAGAGATCAGACCTGGTAACGCGCCAGTAGCCCGCGCGCGATCACGAGCGCCTGGATTTCGTTGGTGCCTTCGCCGATCATCATCAGCGGGGCGTCGCGGTAAAATCTTTCTACCGGGAAGTCCGCCATGAAGCCGTAGCCGCCGAGCACGCGCATCGCGTCGAGCGAGATTTTTGCGCATGCTTCCGACGCGAAGAGTTTTGCCATGCCGGCCTCGACGTCGCATCGTTCGTTCGCGTCTTTCTTACGCGCGGCGTTGGCGACCAGCAGGCGCGCCGCCTCGACGCGGGTGCCCATGTCGGCGAGCATGAGCTGCACCGCCTGATGCTGGCAGATGGGTTTGCCGAACGCCGTGCGCTGCTGCGCGTAGCGAATCGCGGTTTCGAACGCGGCCTGCCCTACTCCGACGGCGCGCGCCGCGACGTTGATGCGCCCCACTTCCAGCGCGCTCATCACCTGTTTGAAGCCGGCGCCCTCGACGCCGCCGATCAGATTCGCCGCAGGCACCGCGACATCCTCGAGCAGAACTTCGCAGGTGTCGATTCCCTTGTAGCCGAGCTTGTCGAGATTGCGGCTGACGGTCGGGCCGCGCTCGCTCTTTTCGACCGCGAACATGCTGATGCCGGCGTAGGCGGGCTCCGCGTGAGGGTTCGTCTTGGCGGCGACAGCGAGCATCGTGCCGTGACGCGCGTTAGTGATGAACATCTTGGCGCCGGCGAGTGTGTACTCGTCGCCGCGGCGGACGGCGGTCGTGCGAATCGACTGCACGTCGCTCCCCGCATGCGGCTCGGTGAGCGCGAGGCCGCCACGCTTCTCGCCACGCGCCATCGCGGGCAGAAAATATTTCTTCTGCGCGTCGGTGCCGTGATTGGCGATGACGTAGGCCATGATGAGATGGCTGTTGATGACGCCGGCGAGGCTCATCCATCCGCGCGACAGTTCTTCCATCACGCGCGCGTAAGTCAGGAAGCTTAAGCCCAGGCCGCCGTAGTTTTCGGGAATAGTGGCGCCAAAGAGGCCGAGCTCGCGCATCGTGGAAACCATCGCGTGCGGATATTCGTCGCGATGCTCGAGCGCGGACGCATTGGGGATGACGTCGCGCTCGACGAAACGGCGGACGGCGGCGACAATCTCACGCTCCAATACTTCATCCATCACTTTAACTCCTGAGAACGCTGCGCGCGCGGGCGCGATTTCACTGATTTATCAGAGGCGAGAGCGAATTCGGAAACGGCTTGCATGGCGGACGGAGCCGGCCTAGAGTAAGTGTCAGATTGACGCAAAGTGACTGCGACGAGGACGGACAGTGAACGAATCTGTACAAACGGCGATTGACGCGGGCGCGCTGCGCGAAAAGCTCGCGGTGCTCGGCAACGACAGCTACACGGCGGAAACCTGCGAGCGTTACGCGGGCATGATCGCGGAGATCAAGCACTTGAAGAAGGCGCGGCGCGCAGTGATTCTGGCGCATAACTACCAGCGGCCGGAGATTTTCGAGGTCGCGGACTTTGTCGGCGACTCGCTGGAGCTGGCGCGCAACGCTCGCGACGTGCGCGACGCCGATGTGATCGTGTTTTGCGGCGTGCATTTCATGGCGGAGACGGCCAAGGTCTTCAATCCCGATCGCAAGGTGCTGTTGCCGGACCTGAAGGCGGGATGTTCGCTGGCGGATAGCGTCACCGCCGAGGCGCTGGCGGATCGCAAGGAAGAACTGCTGAAGATTTATCCCGATTTGAAGGTCGTGTCCTATGTCAATTGCACGGCGGACGTGAAGGCGCTGTCGGACGCTTGCTGCACGTCGGCGAATGCGACCAGAATCGTCGAACGAATCGACTCGGAAAATATTCTGTTCGTGCCGGATCAGAATCTCGCCAACTACGTGCAGGGACAGACCCGCAAGCGCGTCATTTCGTGGGACGGCAACTGCTACGTGCATCATCAGATAACCCCGGACGAGGTGAACAAGGTCAAGCGCGCGATTCCCGGAATCAAGGTGATTGCGCATCCCGAATGCCGGCGCGACGTGCTCGCGCTGGCGGACGCCGTGCTGTCGACCAGCGCGATGGTCGCCTATGCGCGGAGCAGCGACGCCGATAAATTCCTGGTGGTGACCGAGTGCGGCCTGTCGGACCGCCTGCTGATGGAGATCCCCGACAAGCATTTTTACAAGGCGTGCAAGCTATGCCGTTTCATGAAGATGATCACGCTCGAGGGGACGCTCGACTCGCTGCGCCACCTGCGGTACGAAATCGAACTTACCGAGGACGTACGCGAGGGCGCGAAGCGGGCGCTGGAGCGGATGCTCGAGCTGAGCGTCTGAGCGCCAATGCACAGGACGGCGCCGCGGGCGTCGTCGTGCGCGGCGAACGGCTGGCGCGGCCGATGGTCGCCGTCGACACCGTGTTGTTCGCCATCAACGACGGGCGGCTGCAGACCTACCTGGTCGAGCTGCGGCGCGGACCCGGCCGTGGACGCTGGGCGTTTCCGGGCGGTCTGGTGCGAGTGGGCGAGCTGCTCGACGACGCCGCGCGGCGCGAGCTTCACGACTCGACCGGACTGCGCGGCGCTTACCTGGAGCAGTTGTTCACCTTTGGCGATCCCTCGCGCGACCCGCGCGCGCACGTCGTCTCGGTCGCGTACATGGCGCTGATTCCCGATGCGCAGGCAGTCGGCGCGCCGTGCGACAAATATGCGACCGGCAAGTGGTACGAAGTCACGCGGTTGCCACAGCTTGCCTACGATCACTCGCTGATGGCGGCGTACGCGGTGAAGCGGCTCAAGTCGAAGCTCGAGTACACCAACATTGCGTACGCGCTGCTGCCGCGCGAATTCACCTTCGCCGAGTTCGAGGAGCTCTACTCACTGATCCTGGGGCGCCCGCTCGATCGGCGCAACTTCCGCCGCAGCATCCTGGCGATGGGCATGCTGAAACGCTTGCCGCACACCCGCCGCGGACCGCATCGGCCGGCCGCACTATACAGTTTCGCGACTCAAAGCCTAAGATTCATCGAGATGCTATAATTTCGGACCGCGGGAAAGACTCATGGTCAACGGCATCAAAGGAATCATCGCACTGCGCACGCGCTACGCGCACGGGAGCTGAGCTTGGCCGGACTGATTTCCACGTACATCGAACACTTCACTTACCTGGGATTGTTCGTCGTTCTGATGTTATGCGGACTGGGGCTGCCGATACCGGAAGACGTGGCGCTGCTCGCGGGCGGCTACCTGGTGCATCGTGGGGTCACGCGCTATCCGATCACGCTGGTGGTGTCGCTGGTGGGCGTCGTTGCTGGCGACAACTCGCTGTTCTTCATGGGCCGGCACTTCGGCACTGGACTGGTGCGCTACTTCTCGATCGGGCGGCCGGGGCGCAAGCATCAGATCGAGCGCATCGAGGGGTTCATGCAGCGCCATGGGCACCGCGCGATTTTCTATGCGCGGTTTCTGGCCGGCCTGCGCGCGTTGATCTACTTGTCGGCGGGATCCTTCGGCGTGCGGCCGGCGGTGTTCCTGGCGTATGATCTACTGGGCGCGTTGATATCTGTGCCGATCGTCGTGACCCTCGGTTACATTTTCGGCAAGCAGCTCGAACTGCTGGTCAAGTACATCGGCGGCTTCGAGCGGCTGATCGTAATCGTGGCTCTGCTGAGCGCCCTGATCTACGCGACGCGGCTGCTGGTAATCCGCAAGACCACCGAGCCCGCAGAGAAGAGCGAAGAGGCCGGATAATTTGCGCGGCGCCGGCCCGGCCGGCGGCCGTTATCGACAATGGAATCATACTTTCCCGCGCTGAACCTCAAAGCGAAGCTGATCGTGCTGATGGTCGGTCTGCTCGGCCTGACGCTCGGCGCCGAGGTATGGGTGAGCCTCGGCACGCAGGCGGCGATCGTCGCGACCACGCAGGAAAAGGTCAAGGACCTGGCGCGCGTCATTCAAATCGGCGTGCAGGAACTGACCGCGGTGCGCGACACCGATCGCGAGCAGCTCCACAACTACGTCGACGATCTGCATACCCAGGGACTCGAAGTCTCCATCGCTTCGAGCGAGAACCTGATACTCAACAGCTCCGATCCGAAGCTGATCGGCGCGGCGCTGCGGCCCAAGCAGGCCGAATGGCTGACGCCCGATCAACTCAAAAATCCCGACACGCTCCTGACGATTCCGCCCGGAAGGCTCGGCCTGGCGCCGGAGACGACGGTCTACCTGATTCCGGTCGAGGTCGAGGACCATCTGCTTGGGTACGTGCAGGTGGTGGCGAATTTCGGCGATTTCGCGCAGCCGCTCGAGGAGAGCCGCACGCGCGAGCTGCTGATCGCGTTTGCAATTTTTACAATCGGGCTGGTGTTCGCGTACATCCTGGCCGATCGCTACGTGAAACCGATTCATGCGGTCGCCAACGCGGCGCAGAATATCGCGGCGCGCGGCCTCGAGCCGGTGCCCGAGGCGCATCGGCGCGACGAAATCGGCCTGCTGACGCGCAGCTTCAACGACATGGTCGGCCAATTGCGGCACGCGCGCGAGCGCGAGCAGGAGCTGAATCGGCTCGAGCGCTTCACGGCGCTGGGGCAATTGGCGGGCGGCCTCGCGCATGAGATCAAGAACCCGCTCAACTTCATCAGCCTCGCACTCGACCAATTGCGCGCCCGCTATGCGCCGCAACAGCCCAACGATCGCGAAGCGTTCCTGCATCAGCTCGGCATCATGAAGGACGAGATGCGCCGGCTGGCGGACCTCGTGCAAAGCTTTTTGCATTACGGCAAGCCGATCGAGATTTTCCCGGCGCCGACTGACGTGCGCCGGCTGGTGGATCAGGTCGTCGCGCTGTCGGAATCGAAAATGAAAAGCCAGGGCATCGACCTGGTCGAGGAAGGGGGCGAGCCGACGCCGATTCTCAAGGTGGACGCCGAGAAATTGCGCACCTGCTTCATTAACGTCGTGGCCAACGCGATCCAGGCGATGCCCGAAGGCGGCACCATGCACATTACGTTTCGGCGCGTCGACGGCTCGATGGTGATTGCTTTTTCAGACACCGGCGCCGGCATCGAGGCGGAGGTCGTGAACCACGTCTTCGAGCCGTTCTTCACCACCAAGCGCGACGGCATCGGGCTCGGCCTGTTTCTGTCGAAGGCGATTGTCGAGGCTCATGGGGGTACAATCGACATCGGACCGAACGCGGACGGACCCGGAACGACTTTGACTTTCACCTTCCCGCCCAGCGCGGTACTAGACGGACGCAGTCATGACGCAAGCTTCAGTATTGGTCGTTGAAGATAACGATCTCGAACGCCAGATAACCGCCGACACGTTGCGCGAAGAAGGTTTCGCAGTCGAAGAGGCCGCCGTCGGAAAGCGCGCGATCGAGCTGCTCGCGCTGTCGCGCTTCGACGTCGTGCTGACGGACCTGATGATGCCAGGCATGTCGGGCGAGGAGCTGCTCGCGAAAGTGCGCGGCACCTACCCCGGCAGCCAGGTGGTGGTGCTGACGGCGCATGGCTCGACCGACAGCGTCGTTCAGGCGATGAAAGCAGGGGCGTTCGACTACCTCGAGAAGCCCACCGATCGCGAAAAGCTCGTGACCCGGGTCGCCAAGGCGGCCGAGTTCGCAAACCTGCAGCAGGAAAATCTGTTGCTGAAACGGCGACTCGAGGGCACCTTCGAAATCGAGGGCATCATCGGGCAGGATCCCGCGATCCAGGAAGTGATCCGCCTGGTGCGGCGCGTCGCGCCGTCGAATTCCACCGTCCTGATCCAAGGCGAGAGTGGCACCGGCAAGGAAGTCGTGGCCAAGGCGATCCATCGGCTGTCGCCGCGCGCGGCGCGCCAGTTCGTCGCGATCAATTGCTCGGCGATTCCCGACAATCTGATCGAAAACGAGCTGTTCGGGCATGAGCGCGGCGCCTTCACCGGTGCCACCGAGCGCAAGATTGGACTGTTCGAGAGCGCAGACAAATCGACGCTGTTTCTTGACGAGATCGCGGACCTGCCGCAGGGAATGCAGGCGAAAATTCTGCGCGTGCTGCAGGAGAAGGAGCTGCGGCGGGTCGGCGGCAACGACTCGTTTCGTATCGACGTGCGCCTGGTCGCCGCGAGCAACCGCAATATCGCGGAGGAAGTCGGTGATGGCCGCTTCCGCGAGGATTTGTACTACAGGATCAACGTCGTGACGGTGACGATGCCCCCGCTGCGCGACCGGCGCGGCGATATTCCGTTGCTGGCGAATCATGCGCTGGCAAAGTTCGGGCATCTCGCAGAAGGACGCGTGAAAGAGATCGGACGCGAGGCGATGGAAGTGCTGCTCGACTACTCATGGCCAGGCAACGTGCGCCAACTCGAGTCGGCGCTCGAGCGCGCCATCCTGCTGTGCGAAGGCGACACGGTGACGCCGCGCGATCTGCCCGAAGAAGTCCTGTCGCGCAGGAAGCCGGGACGCAGCGGCGACCGTCAGCGCGGGGACAGGTACGAGATCCCGAGCGAGGGCTTCAATTTCGAGACGTTCGAGCGCGACGCAATTCTGCAAGCACTCGAGCGCAACGACTGGGTGATCGCCAAGGCCGCAAAAATGCTCGCGATGAGCTACCGCACGCTGCAATACAGAATCGACAAGTTCGGGCTGAAACGCGGCGACCAGAACAAGCCACCCCCAGCGGAAGTTAAGTAGCGACGAGCGCGGCATCAGGAGTTCTTCCTCGCCCTCTTTCTGGTTCCCTCCTCCCACAATGGGGGGAGGGTTAGGGTGGAGGACGAAATGCCGCGCGAATGACTGATGCGCGGCACATCCGGACCACGCGCGAAACTAGAAAATTTGGACCCTTGTATCTGCGAATCAGCGTACCAAGATAGCGGCGGGCGCGGCAGACCGGAGGTCCCTGGGTCGCAAGAGGCCGTGGGTGAGCATGGATCGCCGCGTCCGCTAGCTAACGCGTCCAGAGCCCGAACAGTTGACCGGGCCGTGCCGCGCGCACGAGCCCGCATTGGACAAGGA
>JBEKLS010000196.1:0-7588 GCA_050010075.1 Binatus sp. (SeqCode)
CCGATCAGCAACTACCTTGGATGGTATTTTGTCGCCGTGATCACGATTGCGATTTTCCAGTGGCTCGACGCGGCGCTCAACCGCGGGTCGGCCAAGCCTGCCGGCCTGCTTGCGGCGATGCGCTCGCGCGCGCTGCTTGGTCCGGCGCTGTACGCGGGCATCGTGATTTTCGGAATCACGATGCTGTTCCGAATCAACGCGCCGAATATCGGATGGGCCGCCGTGTTCATCTACTTGCCGTTCACGGTTCTCGCGCTTCATATCGTGACCCGCCGCGAATCGTGGGGCGACGACGCGGCGATCCAGCGCCATCTCGCCGACTTTCCCTACGAACGCGGTCTTCCCGTCTGGAAGCCAACGAGCGCTCCCATCGGCGAGCCGCGCCAGGTCATCGCCTAGCTGCCGCTTTCATATTTCCGCCGAGTGTGGCAAGCGTCGAGCTACGACGAAGCCGGCGAGGTGACTTATCATGCTGCTCAAGGACAAGGTTGCTTTGATTACGGGAGCGGGTTCGGGAATCGGACGTGCGAGCGCGATTCGCTTTGCGCAGGAAGGCGCGAAAGTGATGGTCGCCGATGTGCGCGCGGAGACGGCCAGCAATACCGCGGCTGAGATCGAGAAGGCCGGCGGCGTCGCCAAGTCGGTGTCGGTGGACGTGCGCGTCGGCGCTGAAGTCGAGCGGATGATCAACGAAACGATCAACGCGTTCGGCCGGCTCGACATCCTGTTCAACAACGCCGGCGTCTACGTGCCGAAAACCGTCGTCGATACGAGCGAAGAAGAATGGGACTGGGTCGTGGACGTGTGCTTGAAGGGCGTTTTCTTCGGCTGCAAGTACGCAATTCCGCAAATGATCAAGCAGGGCGGCGGCGTGATAATAAACACCGCCAGCGGCGCGGGAATCGAGGGCGTGCCGAATCTCGGCGCGTACCAGGCGGCCAAGGGCGGCGTCGTGATCATGTCGAAGGGAATCGCACTCGACTTCGCGCGTCACAAAATTCGATGCGTCTCGATTTGTCCCGGCGTGATCGAGACGCCGATCGCCGAGAACTGCAAAACCATTCCGGCCGGCGCGTCGCAGGCGATGTGGGCGCGCACCGGCAACGCGCATCCGCTCGGGCGCAACGGCAAGCCTGAAGAGATCGGCGCGCTGGCGGCCTTCCTGGCGTCGGACGAAGCCGGTTTTATCACGGGCGTCGCGGTGCCGATCGATGGCGGCTTCAGCGCGGGCGCTTTTTCGCCGCCGCGCGCTTCGTAGCATTCGGAATCTTGCCCTCATGCGCGATGGCGCTCAGTGCGTCGGCAATCGAGGCGGTGGCGCGCGAGAGGTTCCGCATCATCTGCGGCAGCTTCAGTATCGCGGCCGGATTGCGCAGCAGGTAGGACGTCGCGGCGAGCGGGCGGACATTGCCGTCTTCATCGGCCATTGCCGCGCCGACCACTTCGTCGTCAACTTCGTCGAGCACGGCGCGAATCGCCACGAACGGAAGTCCGCGCGCGCCCGCTTCTGCTGCAATCGCCGCGGTTTCCATGTCGACCGCGATCGCGCCGGTGACTTCCTTGGCGCTTCGCTTTTCGGCGCCGGTGGCGAGCACGCGATGCGATGTCAAAATCGCGCCAGTCGAGTAGGCGATGCCAGCGTGAGTGAGCGAACGGCTGACCGTGCGCAGATGCGCTTCGTCCACCACCGTCACTTGTTCGTCGATGCGGCCGTCGGCATCGAGTGTCAGAACCCGCTCCGACAGAACGAGATCGCCCGGCCTCAGTCCGCTCGAGAGTGCACCGACGACACCGGTGCCAATAACCAGTTCTGCCCCTGGCATCAAATCGAAGGCGCGGTGCGCGGTTTCGGCTGCGCGGCGATGGCCGATTCCGTGGGCGACGACGACAAACTGCTTGCCGGCAACCGTCGCGCGAAAGCCTTGCAGGCCGCCGAGCGCGAGCGGAGTGCGATTGCGCAGGCGGCGCTTGAAGGGCGCGATCTCGCGTGCGAAAGCGTAAAAGAGAATTATCAACCGCGTGATCCCGATTCGACTTTTCGGAGCGCCCGAACCCGCTTGAGTGAGCCGCACGATATCAGCAAAATCCGACTCGTGTCCTTCACTAATCCCGGTGCCGCGGCTTGAAGCGCCTGATCGTAAACGCCGACGACTTCGGCTTGTCGCCCGAGGTCAACGCCGGCATCATGCGCGCGTATCGCGACGGGATTCTGCGCAGCGCGAGCCTGATGGTCGCGGAGTCCGCGGCGCCCGCGGCCGCTGAACTCGCGCGTGAAAATCCCGGGCTCGACGTCGGCCTGCATGCGGTCGTCTGCCGCGGGCGCAGCGTACTCGACCCTTCGCGGCTCGGCGCCGCCGTGCAGTCTTCCGGCAAGTTCATCGACAGCCCCGTTGGTGCGGGGATGCGTTATTTCTTCGACCGCTCGATGCGCACGGCGATGACCGACGAGCTGCGTGCGCAAGTCGAGCGCCATCTCGAGCTGGTCGGCTATCTCAACCATATCGACGGCCACCTGAATTTCCACGTCCATCCGCTGTTCGCCGACATTCTGGTTGACCTCGCAGTTGAATACAAAGTGCCTTGTATCAGGCTGCCGCGCGAGCGCGTGATGACGACGCTGCGGCTGCGACAGGACAATGCGGCGCGCAAGCTGGTCGAGTCGATGATTTTTCGGACGTTGTCGCGGCGCACGCGCCGGATGATGTCGTCGCGCGGGCTCAGCTCGACCGACGCGCTGTTCGGACTTCATCAGAGTGGGCATCTGAGCGAGGATTACGTCGTGGGCGTGATCGATCGAATTCGCGAAGGCACCACCGAATTGTACTTTCATCCGGCGGCCGATATCGGCGGCACGCCGCCCGCGGTCGAGGCGCAGCTCGAGGTCGAGATTCTGACCAGCGCGCGCGTGCGCGATGCGATCGAGCGAAACGAAATCGAACTGATCACGTTCGCCGATCTGGCGAAGGCCAGGCTGGCTGCTTGATTCAACCCTGCATCTGGCGTTCGCTGTGATTCGGCGAAACTTCGCTACCAGGGAGCGAGTGTGATGGCGGTAACGATTCGGCCTGCTGCGCGCGGCGACCTGCCGCGCCTGACGGAACTCTACAATTACTACATCGTCAACACGCCGATCACTTTCGACCTCGAGCCGTACACGCCCGACCAGCGCGTGCGATGGTTCGAGGAGCACAATCGCGGCGGGCGCCATCGTATGTTCGTCGCAGAGGAGGCGGGCCGCGTAGTCGGCTATGCGTGCACGGGGCCGTTTCGCGACAAGGCAGCGTACGACACCAGCGCCGAGACTTCGGTTTATTGCGCGCATGATGCGACCGGACGCGGAATCGGCGCGATGTTGTATCGCACGCTGTTCGACGCGCTCAGGAACGAAGACATCAATCGCCTGCTGGCAGGCATCACGCTGCCCAACAACGCGTCGGTCAAGTTGCATCGCAAGTTCGGCTTCACCGACGTTGGCGTCTTCAGCGAATGCGGCCGCAAGTTCAGCAAGTATTGGGACGTGGTGTGGATGGAGCGTTCGCTGCGGCTCGCCGGCGAGTGAATTGCTCGCGCCCCGACGCAGTTTGAACTAGGCTGACGCTTGCGGGGCTCGCGTCTCGCGCAAGTTTTATTCATTTTCTCGCGGCTCAAACTCGATTGCATATATAAGGAAGAGAGACCCGATGTACGATCAGGATGGAGCTCCCCTCACCGACACCATGCAGGACTATCGCCTGCCGAAAAGTGTCACCCCCAAGCGCTACGACATTCGTCTGACGCCCGACCTCAAGGCGTTCACGTTTCAGGGCGAAGTGAATATTGCGGTAGTCGTAAACGAGGCGACGAGCGACGTCGTGCTGAACGCGCTCGAGCTGGAAATCGACAAGGTGACAGCCGAACGCAGCGGAAAGTCCGTCACCGCCAAGGCCGAGTTGGAACCGGCCAAGGAGCGCGCGCATCTGCGATTCGCAGAGAAGCTGTCACCCGGCGAATGGACGCTGAAGATTGCGTTTCGCGGAATCCTGAATGACAAGCTTCACGGCTTTTACCGCAGTCAGTACCAGGACGCGGCCGGCAAGACGCATGTCGCCGCCACGACGCAGTTCGAATCCACCGACGCGCGCCGCGCGTTCCCATGCTGGGACGAGCCGGAGCTGAAGGCCAGTTACAAAGTGACGCTGGTCATCGACGAAAACCTGGCCGCGATTTCCAACGGCGGGCAGGAGAGCGAGCGCAAGCTGGCGGGCGGCAAGAAGGAGGTCGTCTTCAAGGAGACGATCGCGATGTCCACTTACCTGGTCGCGTTTATCATCGGCGAGTTCGTGGCGACCGCGCCGGTCGATGCGGGCACGCCGCTGCGCATCGTTCATGTTCCCGGCAAGGAGTCGCTGACCAGTTGGGCGAAGCAGATAGGCGCGTTCTCGCTCAAATATTTTGCCGACTACTACGGGCTCAAGTATCCCGGCGACAAGCTCGACCTGATTGCGATTCCGGATTTCGCGTCGGGCGCGATGGAAAACCTGGGCGCGATCACGTTTCGCGAGACAGCGCTGCTGGCCGATGAAAAAACCGCGTCGCGCGCCGAGCTCGAGCGCGTCGCCGATGTGGTCTCGCACGAGAACGCGCACATGTGGTTCGGCGATCTGGTCACGATGCGCTGGTGGAACGGCATCTGGCTCAACGAAGCGTTCGCCACTTTCATGGAGATGCTGGCGGTCAATGCGTGGAAGCCGGAGTGGAAGCGATGGGAGAGCTTCAGCGTCTCGCGCGCGGCGGCGATGGCGATCGACGGACTGCGCAGCACGCGCCCGATCGAGTTCACGGTGCGCAGTCCCGAAGATTGCCGCGCGATGTTCGACATCCTGACTTATGAGAAGGGCGCTGCCGTGTTGCGAATGCTCGAGCAGTTCCTCGGCGACAGCGTGTTTCGCGACGGCATTCGGCTGTATCTGAAAAAGCATCAATTCAACAACACCGAGACGAGCGATCTGTGGGACGCGCTCGAGGCGGCGTCGCGCGAGCCCGTGCGCAAGATGATGGACTCGTGGATCTTCCAGCCGGGCTTTCCGATCATCGACGCGGCGCCAACGGCCGACGGCCGCGGAATCAAGCTTTCGCAGCGCCGTTTCTTTTACCTGGTCGAGGACAACAAGCAGCTTTGGCATGTGCCCGTGATGGTTCGTGCGAAGACCGACAAGGGCATCACGACCGAAAAGGTACTGCTCATCGCCGGCGAGACGACGGTCGATCTCGGCGGCAAGCTCGAATGGGCGCTGCTGAACGAGGGCGGACACGGCTTCTATCGCGTGCATTACGCGCCCGCGCTGCTCGCGGCGATCACGAAGAATCTCGGCGCGCTGCAACCGATCGAGCGCTTCGGGCTGGTGAGCGATACGTGGGCGGCGACCGTCGCGGGACTTGGACCGCTCAGCGAGTTCCTGAAGATGGCGCGGTTGTTCACCAACGAGACCGACATCAACGTGTGGCGCGCGCTGATTGGCGCGTTCGCGTACCTCGACATGCTGGCGTCCGATGCGGACCGGCCCGCGCTGGCGGCAGCGGTGCGCGAGATAGTCGGCCCCGCAGCCGCGCGTCTGGGCTGGGAGCCAAAGTCCGGCGAGAGCGAGCTCGTGCGCCAGTTGCGCGGCACGCTGATCGGCGCGCTCGGCACGCTTGGCGACGATCCGGAGGTACAGAAGCGCGCGCGTGATTTGTATGCGCGCTTCGAGGACAATCCCGAATCCGCCGATCGCGATTTGATGCCCGCGCTGGTGAATATCCTCGCGCACTCGGGCGACGCTGCGCGTTACGAGGAGTTCAAGAAGAAATTCAAGGCGCCGCGCACCCCGCAGGAAGAGCAGCGCTTCCTGTTTGCGCTGGCGAATTTCCGCGATCGCGACCTGCTGAAAAAGACCATGGAGATGACCCTCGACGGCCAGGTGCGAACGCAAAATTCGCCGTACCTGATGCATTCGCTGCTGCTCAATCCCGCCTGCCGCTACCAGGCGTGGGATTTTGCGCGCGCGCATTGGGAGGAGATGATCGAGAAGTATCCCGACAACGCGCTGCCGCGGATGTGCGAGGCCGTGGTCGCGCTGCTCGATCGCGAGGACGAGGTGAAGAACTTCTTCGGCGAGCATCGCGTGCGCCTCGGCGGCAAGATAATCGATCAGCATCTCGAGCGGCTGAGCGTCGCGGTCGGGTTCCGCAAACGCGAAGGCAAAGATCTGCAAGCGACGCTCAAGGGTTGAACCGAGGCGGGCGTCGGCGCGATGGCGAAGGCGAAAATCCTGATCGGCACGTCGGGCTTTTCGTACAAGGAATGGCTCGGCGGCTTTTATCCCGAGAAACTGCCCGGCGCCAAAATGCTCGAGTACTACGCCGAGCGGATGCCGACGGTCGAGATCAACTACACGTTCCGCGCGATGCCGAAGTCCGCGATGCTCGAAGGATGGGCGTCGCGCACGCCGGCGAATTTTCGCTTCGCGCTGAAGGCCCCGCAGCGCATCACGCACTTCGCCAAGCTGCGCGGCGTCAAGGAGACCACCGACACCTTCATCGAGCGCGCATCGGTGATGCGCGAGCGGCTCGCGCCCGCGCTGTTCCAGCTGCCGCCCGACCTGAAGCTCGATCTCCCGCTGCTGCTGGACTTCCTCGCGATACTGAAGGGCAGGATTCGCGCCGCTTTCGAATTCAGAAATAAAAGCTGGTTCGACAAATCCGTGCTGACTGCGCTGTCCGACAACGGCGTCGCGCTATGCATCGCGGAGACCGAGAAACTGGCCTCGCCGCTGGAACGGACCGCGCCGTACGTCTACGTCCGCCTGCGCAAAGAAACCTACGACGACGCCGGCCTAGATGAGTGGGTGAAAAATCTGGACCGGTTAACCAAGTCGGGCGCCAACGAAATCTTCGTATATTTCAAACACGAGACCTCAGCCCCCGACCTCGCAGCCCGCTTGCGCGCAAAGCTGGATCGCTCCGCATTTTAACCTCTCCTTGTCCAAGGAGAGGTCGGCGCGCGCCGAAGGAGCGCGACGGGAGAGGTGGGACGCTTGCTGCAGCAACTGCGGTTGGCTGACTGATGCAGCAGGTCAGGTAGAGGTGCTGCCGTCTGACGGCGGACCGTGTGTCTGTGAATCGCGATTAAACGGAGTCGGCCTCGGTGCGATGTCTTGCGCGGCACCTCTCCCGGCGACACCGCGCTTTGCGCGGCTTACGCCGACCTCTCCTCGGACAAGGAGAGGTTAAGATCAAGAATTCTTCGCTGCGGTCGGAATGACACGAGGCGGGAAGAGAGATCGCTTCACGCTAGCAGGCCTTTGCCTGGGACGTGATTCACCTCTAGGCGGATTCCATCTGGATCTTCGAACAGCACTGAGTAGTAGCCGGGCGCCCATGGGCCGTCTTCGGGTGGATGCACGATTTTCGCGCCGATTGTTTTGAGGAAGACGTGGATCTCGTCGACGTCGGCGCGTTCACGCGCGCGCAGACATACGTGATGCAGGCCGACTCGCGTCTGCACGAACTTTTCCGTGCGATGGGCGTCGTCGCCGCGCATGATTCCCACGGCCGTCCTGCCGCCCACGCA
>JBEKLS010000197.1:0-8780 GCA_050010075.1 Binatus sp. (SeqCode)
TGACGTAGTTGGTCATCACGTTGAGCAGGCCGAGCATCGCGTACAGAATCACGAGGCTGATGCAGGCGGCGATGAGAAGCTCGGCGCGCGGCATCGGCGGAATCCATTTGCTGACGAGCGGCACGCCGCGGAGCACGTTGTCGATCACGATTTTTAGCGGCCACGGCTTGAGGACTTCGGTCGCTGACGCCAGCAACACGCCGGCGATCGCGAGCGCGAGGCGCCCAAGATGCGGGCGCAACCTGCGAATCGCGTGACCGTAAAGTTCCAGCGTGCCCATCAGGCTTTGTCTTCCGAAGGCGTTGCGATTGAGATTCCGAGCGAGCCGGCAACTTCGTCGGCGCAAGCTTTGATGATCGCAGGAATCCGGCGCGCGCGGTTAAGCGCCAGCAGTCCTGCTGCGATTGTGGCTAATGCAATTACGATGAGTGCGGCGCCGAGCGAAAAGGCCGCCGCAAGCAAAACGAATGTGACTGCCGCGGCGATCAGCGCACGTCGCGGAGCAGGACGAACACGCCAGAGCAGCGCGATGCTGCCGTCATTCTGCCGCAACGAGTTTATCGGCACACGTATCATTGGTGGAACGACGATTTCGAGATCATACGACTGGAAGCCGTCGGTCTCGGCGACTGCGACGCCGCTGCGAACGAGCGCGTTGCGCAACGCGGCGAGAATGGTCGCGGAATCGATCTTCGCGGCAGCATCGTGGGCAACGAATTCAAATCTGCCACTCAGTTTAACCGGCCCATTGGGATCTCCACTATCAGCGGCGGGTTCGAATCGCCATTTGACGCGCTCGCGCGCGAGGCCGCGAACGGGCGGACCTAGCAGACTGACAATCCAGAGATAGATTCGCGCCGACGGGCCGGAATGCGCGCGCGGCAATGGCGCCGATGCGGCTCCTGCTGCCGCGGCCAATATTGAAAACGCGATTCCGCCGGCGCCAAGCACGCCCAGCAAGCGATTGACGCTGCCGAGGATCAGAAGGATCAGCGACAGCCCGATCCATTGAATGGTCAATGGCAGTTCAACGTAGGAATTGCCGGCGGAATAAACTGTTTGAAATAGGCCGCGGCCGAACTCGCCGTAGTACACACGCGCACCGCCGAAGAGCGAGCCGATCCATGAAGGGCCCGCGTAGATGCCGTCCTGGTCCGCAGTTCGGAGCGGATATTTGCGGAACAGCAGACCCTCGCCGACGCCGTAACCGCGCTGCTGGCGCAGATAAGCCGCCAGCGTCGCGCGCCGCTCGTGAATCACGACGGCTCCAGGAGCATACGCAAGCGTTTCATCCAACGCCGCGAGACGCCACGATAGATCGACGTCATCGCCCGCCGCGGTGAACATCGGATCGAAGCCGCCGGCCTTCAGCAGCGCTGCCTTGGTGATTGCCATGTTGCAGCCGCACAGTTGTGCGAGGCGATCGTCGCCGGCGCGTACTTCGCGCGGCAGTCCGGGCGCGGCAGCCATCGCGGCCGCGCGCGCGGATTGAGGATCGGGAGCGAAATTCGGGCCGGCCGCCGCGGCCGCGTCGCGACGCGCGGCCAGGCCGTTATGCTCGACCCGAATCGTGCGGACTCCGGCCTGGGCGGCGATTTCAGAAGTCGTATCGGTCGAGCCGTCGTCGACCAGGATCGTTTCGTAATCCGGATAGTTGAGCTCGCGAACGGAAGAGAGGCATTGGCCGAGCGTCGCAGCCGCGTTGTATGCGGCGACAATCACGCTGGCTTTAGGAGCGGCCACGAGCGGAGGAGGCAGACCCTCGTTAAACACTTTGCCGACCGCGTCGAAGGCCAGCTTGGGCGATCGATCGCGCCGCGTCAGTCCAAATGCCCAATCGGTTATTTCAGCGCCGCCGGTGTGCCACTCGTCGGTGAACGCGAACACGATGAAGCCGGACAGTCCGAGTTCGAATGCTGCGCGGCACTGCCATGAAAGAAGATCGGCTTGATGTTGCTCGCCCTCGCGAATCGTATCCATGCCGGTTTCGCTGAGCACCAGCGGCAACTCTCCCGCTTGTCCCATCAAATGCGTCAGGTAACGGCGGAAGTCTTCCTCGCGATGCAGATAGACGTTGAACGAAATGAAATCGAGAAAACTCAGATCGAGATATTCAGCCGACGGATAATTCGAATAGGTAAACAGCGCGCCGGGATCGATTTGCTTTCCAAGATCGCGCAGCTCGGCGAGAAAATTGCTGACAGCGCGCGGCCCGTGCCAGCGCACGATGTCGGAGCGAACCTCGTTGCCGATGCTGTAGGCGGCGATAGTCTCGCCAAACTGGCGCGTCTCGGCGACCGTCTTGCGGATGGCCTCGCGGATTTCGCGCATCATTTCGGCCGAGTCGAGGAACGCCATGTGAAATGGCCACGGGATGCCGAGCATCACGCGCAGTCCAGCCTTCTGCGCCGCCTCGACCATCCACGGCGGCGGCGGAACGTAGAGACGAATCACATTGGCGCCCAGCTGGCGCATCAACGCGAAGTCGGCGGCGGCGCGATCCGGCTCGGGATATCTCTCGCCGCGCGAATTCGGTGGAAACGGGCCGTAGGAAACGCCGCGAATGTAAAACTTTTGCGCGCCGTCGAGCAGGTACTTTCCCTGGGATACAAGCCGAGCCATGAACGATGAGCTAATCGCAAAGCGGAAGTGCGCGCAACGCGCCGCAAGCGCGCTTGACATCGCGCAACTTGCGCCCCGACAATCGACTCCTCTGAATATGGAAAAAATCGAACCCCGCGGCGACCACTCGAAATTCACCGAGCCGGGGTCGAGCTTCGTCACCGTCAACGGCGTCCGGCTGCATACGCTGGACTGGGGCGGCATCGGCGCGCCGATCATCCTGCTGCATGCGACCGGATTTCTAGGGCGCATCTACCGGCCGCTCGCAGAGCGCCTGCGCGCGATCGGCCATCTGTACAGCTACGATCAGCGCGGTCACGGCGACAGTTCCGCGGCGCCCGGCGGCGAGTATAGCTGGGAATGGACGATGCGCGATCTCGAAGGCTTTATAACTGCGATGGGCTGGTCGGGCGTCAAGGCGATCGGTCACTCTGCGGGCGCAACCGCTATTGGTTCGCTTGCTTGCGAGCGACCGGACCTGATCTCACGCGCGGTTCTGCTCGAGCCCGTCATCTTCGAATCGGCGACCGCGCCGGAACTCGGCTGGCGCAATCCCTTCATCGAACGAACGCTGAAACGCAAGCGCGTCTTCGACAGCGTCGAAGCGATGTTCTCGAACTTCGACCACAAGCCTCCATACGACACCTGGCGCAAGGACATCCTGCGCGACTATTGCGAGTTCGGTACGCGCCCGACGAGCGACGGCAAGCGCGAGCTTAAGTGCGCGCCCGAGATCGAGGCAAAGTTCTATGACACCTCGCCTGAGTTCGACGGGCTCGGGCGGATTCTCCGGTGCACGGCGCCGCTGCTTGTAATGTTCGGCGTACGCGGCGATTCGCTCGGCGCGTCACTGTCCCCAATGGTCGCGCAGCAGCTCAAGAATGGGCGCGTGCTCGACGTCCCCGACACCGGACATTTTCTGCCGATGGAAAAGCCCGAGGTCGCCGCGGATCAGGCGATTGAATTTCTGAAGCTCGAGTAATAGTCAGTCAGGGCGAACTGAGTAATGCGCGAGCTTCTGCGGTATATATTCCCGGCCGCTCATATAGTATCAACGGCGGCTCAACAGCTACTTCGATTCCGCCGCTGGCGCGAGCCTCGATTAACATCACAGACGCGGGCATGGCAATTTGCGGATGAACGAAACGGATGCGCTTGGGCTCGAGTTTATTCATACGCATCGCGGAAATCAGCTCGGCACTTCTCCGTGCGGTGAAAACAAATGCGACGCGTCCGCCGCGTCGCGTGTACCGGCGCGCTGCAGCGACGAAGTCCGCGAGCGTGGCCGTGCTCTCGCCGCGCGCGACGCGGCGGCCGTGGTCGGGATTCTCGCGGCCGGCGGCCATCGCACGATAAGGAGGATTGGCGACAACCAGGTCGAAGCTCGCCGGTTCGACGCCAGCAATTTTCCTGTGCCGCAGGTCGGCGCAAACCGCATGCACCGATTCGAGGCTGTTGGCCGCAGCGTTACGCGCGACCATCTCCGCCAGCGCCGGTTGAATTTCGAGCGCGACGACTTCGCGCGGCCGGTACAGCGTGCTCATCATGATCGAGACGACACCGCATCCGGCGCCTAGCTCGAGCACTCGATCGCGCGCACTCGCGCGCGCAAAGCGTCCGAGCAAAATCGCTTCGACCGAGAAGCGGTAACCATGCTTCGGCTGGATCAACGTGATAGATCCATCGAGGATCGCATCGCGTGTTTCGTCGCTCGATTTCGCCGTCATGAATGCCGCCGAGAAAGGAGAGCTCTACGCCCGCATCTTCCGGAAGGTTGGTGTGTTTCTCGGCAAGGGAGAGATTCCGCGCGCGCTCAAAGAGCTGAATGAGGGTATGAAAATCGCCGAACTCAACGGCGATAGCAAGATGGCCGCGCGCTTCGCGCAAGAGATTACGAACGTCTCAAAGATGGCGGAACCCCCGAAATAGCGGCCTTTTTGCCCTAGATTTGACTTTTTGCGAACAGCCTCGCTTGACGGTTCCGAGTTCGTACTTACCTTGAAATTGTGGGACGCAAGGCGATCCGAGCGAAAGACAGATAGAGCTTTCCTCGCGCCGGGCGCCCCGAAATAAAAAATTTCGCCGGAAGAATCACCGGCAGGAGGTTCCCCTTAATATGGAAGTGCGGATGAACGGCTTTACTCCAAATGACTCTTTGCTTCGCCACTGGAACGTGTTGTGGAACGAGCTCGAGCCCGCGCGCAAGGCAGCGCCGGCGGCGGATGTCGTCGAAGATGCCGACGGCTACCATTTCTATTTCGAGATGGCCGGCATCAAGAGCGAGTCGGTCGATGTGCGCGTCGAGGATGGAAATCTGATCGTCGAGTCCGAGCGCAAACGGCCTGAGTGGGCGAAGGATGCGCAGGTCCATGTGTCCGAGCGTGCTTACGGCACGATGCGCCGCGCGTTCACGATGCCCGAAGACGCCAGCCACGAAGGAATCAAGGCGGCCTACAAGGACGGCGTGCTCGAAGTAACGCTGCCCAAGCGGCCTGAGAGCAAACCCTTCAAGATCAAAGTCGAGTTCGAGAACTAACCGGCGGCCTGGACGCAATATTGGCTCATGCGCCGGCGGTCGATACTATCGATACCGTCGGCGTTGTGGGCGCAGACTGCTAAGCCACTTCGATCCGGCCTCGCAGGGGGAATATAGCGAATGGTATTTCTGATTGTCATAGTGGCTATCGTCGTGTGGGCAGTCTTTGCCTACAATCGATTAGTCAGTCTGCGCAACCAGGTAGATAATTCGTGGCGGCAGATCGATGTACAATTGAAGCGCCGCCATGACCTGATTCCCAATCTCGTCGAAGCCGTAAAAGGCTACATGCAGTTCGAGCGCGACACCCTGACCCAGGTGGTCGAGGCTCGCGCCAAGGCAATCAGTGCGCCGGATCAAGCCTCGCGCATGGCCGCGGAATCGCAGATCACGACCGGGCTCGGCAGACTGCTGGCTGTCATCGAGAACTATCCGCAGTTGAAGGCCGACGAGAACGTGCTCAAGCTGCAGGAAGAACTGACCACCACCGAAAATCAAATTGCCTTCGCCCGGCAGGCGTATAACGACGTCGTGCTCGAGCTGAACACACGCATCCAGAGCTTCCCCAGCAATCTTATCGCCGGCAACTTCGGGTTCAAGGCCGCTGAATATTTCAAGGGCGCCCCGGAAGACCAGGCCGTCCCGAAGGTCGATCTCTCAATGACCGCTCCGCGCGCCTGAGCTCACGCGCCGCAGCGGGCATGCTCGATGGCAGCAAGCAATTTCAGGGCTCTCGAAGCGACCAATCGCCGCGAGACCGTGGTACTGGTCGTCGCGTTTATGCTTCTGCTGGGTGCGCTCGGGCTCGGGCTTGACGTAGCCGCGCGCGACATCGCGATAGTCAACGGACAATTCGTCGGCTTCCCGGTACTGACTATTGCCGCGCTCGTCTTCGCCGGAGCGCAGTCGATGGTGTCTTACTACAGCGGCGCATCGCTGGTATTGCTCTCGGTTCACGCCCGCGAGCTCACGGCCGACACGCCCAAGCATCAAGTAGTACTCGACGTGATCAATGAAATGGCGACCGCGGCGCGGATGCCAGTACCAAAACCGTACATCATCGACGATCCGTCGCCCAATGCATTCGCGACCGGGCGCGACCCCACGCATTCGATCATTTGCGTCACGCAGGGACTGGTCGATCAGATGGATCGCGAAGAATTGCAGGGAGTGATCGGACACGAGATGTCGCACGTCGCCGACTACGACATCCGCACTATGATGATGATCGCGGTGATGGTTGGTGGAATCGCGATGCTGTCGGATTTCGTTTACCGCTGGATGTTCTTCGGCGGCTTCGGCGGGCGCGGCAGGGGCGGCAACAATCGCGACAACCAGGCGGCGGCCTTGATCACAGTCGCGGTGATCATCCTGGCCGCGCTGGCGCCGATCTTTTCACAATTGCTCGCGATGGCGGTGTCGCGCCAGCGCGAATATCTCGCGGACGCGTCGTCAGTCGAGTTCACCCGCAACCCCCGCGCGTTGCTGCGGGCGCTGGAGCACATCGCAAAAATCGAGTCGCCGCTGAAACAGGGCACCGCCGGCACCGGTCATCTGTTCATCGTGAATCCGCGCGAGGGCGTGCGCGAGGACGACGAAGGATTTTTCGCAAATCTGTTTTCGACCCACCCCCCACTCAGCCGCCGAATCGCAAGACTGCAAGCCCTCCTCGGCGCAGCGAGCGCGCCAACACTAGACGCCTCCGCGCAAGCCAACACCTGAGTGAAATCCAACTTTCCGGTTCCATCCCAGTGCGGGAAGGGAACTCTTAAATCTGGTCCCCCTTCCACCAGGGGAAGGGGTTAGGGGTTAGGTTTCTCAGGCACTAACGACATTTGCTCGATCCCGCCGACCAACCTAAGCTCGACGAGTGCCCAGCCAGCACGAAATCGACCAGATACTCGCTCAAGTTGTTGCGCGCCTCGCGAAGATAGATGGCATAGCAGCGATCGTCCTTGGTGGATCGCGTGCGCGCGGCACCGCGGACGATCGTTCGGACGTCGATCTCGGAATCTACTATGATGGCGCGCATCCGTTCTCCACGCAGGCTCTGGGAGCAGCTGCGCGGGAACTGGACGATCGTCATGCAGATGGATTGGTCACTGCGTTCGGCGAATGGGGACCAGGAGTAAACGGCGGCGGCTGGCTCGAGATTCGTGGCAATCACGTGGATTTTCTCTATCGTGAGATCGGCGCGGTCCGCGAGGCGATCGAGGACTGCATGAACGGTCGCGTGCGCAGCGTCTACCAGCTCGGACATCCGCTGGGATTTCAGATGCAGATTTATGCCGGCGAGATTCACGTCTGCCGTCCGCTTTTCGCAGCGAGTGACGCGATCTCCGAACTTAAATCGATGGTGCGCGAATATCCCGCAAAGCTCCGCAACGCTGTCGTCAGCAAGCATCTGTTCGACGCCGAATTCGAAATCTCGATTGCCGGCAAGCCGGCCCAACGCGCCGACGTGATGTACGTCGCGGGCTGCCTTTTTCGCGCAGCGGGTTTCATGACGCTCGTGCTGTACGCACTGAACCGAAGATTTTTCCTCAACGAGAAAGGTGCGTTGGCAGAGTCGCGGCAATTCGAGATCAAGCCAGCGCGATTTCACGATAGCGTCGCGAACGTGCTGGCGAACATCGGCGCCGCGCCCGCGCAACTGTCGGCGAGCGTCGTCAGCTTCCAGAGCCTTGCGGCGGATTTGCGCCAGCTCGCGACGAGCGCAGGAGCACTCTAGCGGTTGCGTCCCTTCAGCGCGCGCTCGATTTCCCGATCAGACGTCCTGCGCGCGATCACGTCGCGCTTGTCGTACGAATGCTTGCCCTTGGCGAGTCCGAGTTCGACCTTGGCGCGGCCGTCTTTGAAATAGATTTTCAGCGGGACGATCGAATAACCTTTCTCGCGCACACGGCCCCACAACCGATCGATCTCGCGCCGATGCATCAGCAGTTTTCGCGCGCGCGTTTCCTTGTGGCTGAACTGGCCCGCGGGCGCATAGGCGCCGATATGGACGCTCTCGAGGAAGGCTTCGCCATTTTTGATGCGCGCGTAACTGTCGCGCAGGTTTGCGCGATGCGCCCGCAGCGACTTGACCTCGGTGCCGGTGAGCGCGAGGCCGGCCTCGAGCGTCTCCTCGATGAAGAAGTCATGCCGCGCCTTGCGGTTGTCGACCACCAGGTCGAAGCCGTTCCCAGCCGGTTTGCCGTTGCGGGTTTCGCGTGCCATTGCAGCCCGAGTCTATCCACAGGCTGTCGCGATGTCACCATGCCGTTTCTTTTGCTCGCCAGCTCGACTGGCTCACACTGATTTTTTTCGACAGATGTGGTAAATCGCGGAAGACTGCGAAAGCTCGCGCCGGATAGTGATGCGCACGCGCGAGCGCCGGAGATCCGAACATGCCCAAGGCACCTGCCGAGTACCAGTTGCGATATCCGATCGACTTTGGCGACATCGACGCGTCTATTCGCCAACGGCCCGTGCAGCTTTACGCTGCCGACTTCGGCAAATCGCGCGGCATCCTTTATACGCCGGCGAGTGGCAATCCCCGTACCGTCGTGATCATGGCGCATCCGCGCGCCGACTTCAGCACGCACTATTCAATTCCGTACTGGGTCGAAGCCGGCTTCGC
>JBEKLS010000198.1:0-7420 GCA_050010075.1 Binatus sp. (SeqCode)
CTCCTCTAATCGCCAGCGTTCGACACTGAGGCCGCCGCCAGTCGGCAGCACCACTATTTGATTTGGTGCAGCAGAAAAATGGGCGCAGTTGCGCCGGCCAGCGTTGCACCTCTCCCGACGCCACCTTCGGCTGGCGTCGACCTCTCCTCGGACAAGGAGAGGTTTAGGAAACTCGGCCCGCGCCGAGTTGACGGCGACCGGCGCGGTGCGACGCCGTGCTATATTGCGGCGGGGAAAACCTTCTATGGCCGAGTCCGATCTCCTCGCCGAGCTGGCGCGCTTTATCGAACGCATCAGTGCGATCGCGCGCACCGGGCTTGCCTTCAAGCCTGACGGCTTCGACTCCGAACGCTACGAGGAGTTGCTCACCGAGGCGGCGAGAATGCATTCAGTCGTCGCCGGCGCGAGCGAGGAGGACGCCCAGGCATTGCGCCGCCGATGGCGCGAGCAGGTGATCGCCGGTTACGACGGATACGTGACGGCGGCGACGGGATGCGGCGTGATTGCGTTCAACGAGCGCGACGAAATCCTGCTGATTCAACGGCCGACCGGCAAGTGGTGGTATCCCACCGGCTTCTGCGATGTCGGCGTGTCGCCCGCCGAGAATGTGGCCAAGGAAGCGCGCGAAGAGACCGGCCTTATCGTGCAGCCCGAGCGTTTGATCGCCTTGATCGACAACAAGAAGTACGGTTCGCCGGCGCGCCATATCTACTCGATGCTTTTCTATTGCCGGATTGTCGGCGGCGCGCTGCGGCCGAATCCGCTCGAGGCGATGGCCGCCGGTTTCTTCCCGCTCGATCATTTGCCGGAGCCGATGCACGGGCTCGATCGCAAATGGATTGCGCTGGCGCGCGAGTTTCACTTCGACGGACGCGCCGCGCCGTATTTCGATCCGTTGTGAAGGCTAGCGATTGGTGGCTTCGGCCGGAGTGGCTTGAGCCTGGATTGGTGGAGATCCGCCGGTGCTGGCGCCGATTGAAATGATCATCATCCCCTGCTCGTAGCGCGGGCCGCCGACGATCAGCGTGCCGTTGTTCTTGAGCTTGAGGTCGGTGGTCATCATCGGGCGGGTGCCGTCGAACAGCACTATCTCCATCGCAATCATGTCGCCGTCGATGGCGCGCGGTTGCACGTGGAGAATCTTGCCGCCGGGCAGCGTGAACGCGATCATCTTGCCGCAATCGGTTTCGCCCTCGTTGTGACCGATCAGACTGTAGGTAGAAAAGCCGAACAGGCCGCGCAGCTTCTGATCCATCGGGCCGAGCCGCGGGTCGGTGCCTTCGTTGGTGTCCGCGGCCATCACGGAATCGATATAGACGTTCACCTGCTTGGGCGACGACTGCGCATTGAGGAGACCCGGCATTCCGAAAGCCGAGATCGCAACGATGAGGCAGGTGAGGCTACAGGAGCGCCGCGTCATGGCGATCGATTAGGGCTGATCCGGCAACCAAATGACCGTCGTGTCCCTGCGCGGCTCGCTCCACACTGCGACCGATCGATTCTCCGATTCGAGTCGCGAAATGTCTGCGTGAGAATCATTATCCGCCATCGTCGGCTCACTCGGCGTCGCGTCGGCCACCTGAGTTGTCGCCGGGGCCGCATTGGGCTCCGCCTTGGCGAGCACGGTCGATTGCGGCGCGCGATTGGCGAAATGCTCGGCATACGGCGTCATCAGGATTATCGTCACAACGGCAACGGCGACCGCCGCGCCGCCCCATGCGAGGCCCGCACCGACGGAATCGAGCTGGCGCCTAAGTAAGCGCGCGACTCGCGTGTGTATCGGCATCGGCAGGCGATCGACACGAGCGATTACCGCGCTGGAAAATCCAGCCAGCGACGGCTCGGCCGTAATCGATCTGAGGTCACGTCCCAGCGTCGAGTAGTCGGCAAGGATGCCCGTGCAGGATTCGCATCGCGCCAGGTGGAACGCGACTTCCTGCATCTCGTTGGGTTCGAGTTCAGAGTCCTCGAACGCACCGAGCATCATGCTTATTTCAGTGCATTCAGCCATAAAAATTGCTCAGCTTCCGGCCACGTCCTTCAGGATGGTGCGCAGGTGCGTGCGGGCATAGTGCAACCTGCTCATGACCGTTCCCCTTGGGCACTGTAACACGTCGCTAATCTCGTCGTACGACATTCCTTCGACTTCGCGTAGAAGTATCACTGCGCGATGTTCTGGCGTCAACTCCTCCAGCGCTTGCTTTAGTCGCGCCGAGAGTTCGCTGCGGCTGACTTCCTTGAACGAGTCTCCCGTGGTGGTTGGTAACTTGCTGATTTCAGTTTCGGCGTCTTCTCCATGCAGGACCACGTGGCGTCCCTCGCGGCGCCAGAAATCGATCGCGAGGTTGGCCGCGATGCGATAAAGCCAGGTCGAGAAGCTCGATCGCGATTCGAATTTCGAGAGATTTTCATAGGCGCGAACAAAGGTCTCTTGCGCCAGTTCAATCGCATCATCCTGATTGTGCACCACCGCCAGCGCGACTCCAACAACTCGCCGCTGGTATCGTTCCACCAGAACGCCGAACGCAGCCGAATCGCCCTTGCGCGAGCGTTCGATAAGTTCGGCTTCATCACCGTCCTGGCGGCCTGGTGTTCTCAACTTGAGTAGACGCAGGGGCGGGCGACTAAATTCAGCGAATTTTTCATGCCGCGCCGGCCATCTCGGCCCAGTTCGGACCGGATTTCAGCTCCACCTTGAGCGGAATTTTGAGTTCGGCGACCCCCTCCATTTCGCGTTTCGCCAGTTTTGCGGCTTCTTGCCATTCTTCTTGAGGCGCTTCCAGCAGCAGTTCGTCATGCACCTGCAGAATCATCCGCGCCTCGAGCCCGCGCTCCCGAAGCGCCCGGTCCAGCCGTATCATAGCGAGTTTTATCAGGTCTGCCGCCGTGCCCTGGATGGGGGTGTTGATGGCGATTCGCTCGGCTTGCGCCCGCGCCCCGCCCGGATTGGCGTTAAGCTCGGGCAGATAGCGCCGTCTGCCGTACATTGTCGTTACGTAACCTGTTTGACGCGCGATGCGAACCGTCTCGTCCAGCCATGCGCGCACGCCGGGTAGCCGCTCGAAGTAGCGCTTGATGTAGTCCGAGGCTTCGGACAGCGGAATGCCAAGCTCGCCCGCCAGCCGCTGCGAACCCATCCCATAGATGATGCCGAAGTTTATCACCTTCGCCAGCCGGCGCGCTTCGGGGTTGAGCTTGTCGGCAGTGACGCCCAGCACCTCGGTCGCGGTGCGGACGTGAATGTCCTCGCCGGTGTTGAACGCGTCGACCAGAGTCTTGTCGCCCGACAGATGAGCCATCACGCGCAGATCGATCTGCGAATAGTCGGCGGACACGAAGACAGACCCCGGCTTGGGCACGAACGCGCGGCGAATCCGCCGGCCCTCGACGCTGCGGGTCGGAATATTTTGCAAGTTGGGATCGCTCGAGCTGACGCGTCCGGTCGGCACCAGCGCCTGATGCCAGGTGGTATGGATTCGTCCGGTGCCAGAGTGAATTACTTCGGACAGCGCGTCGGCGTAAGTTGATTTCAATTTTGAAATCGTGCGGTATTCAATCAGCTTGCGCGGCATCGGATGCACTGCGGCGAGTTTCTCGAGCGTGTCGGCGTCAGTGGAAAAACCGCTCTTGGTTTTTTTCAGGCCCTTGGCGGAAAGCTTGAGATGGGTGAAGAGGACGTCGCGCAACTGGATGGGCGAGTTGAGATTGAACTCGCGGCCGCCCAGATCGTAGCACTCGCGCTCGAGCCGGCTCATCTGCTCGGCAAATTCCTTCGAGATGACCTTGAGCGCGTCGCCGTCGATGCCGATACCGGCCGCTTCCATCTCGGCCAGTATCGGCGCGATCGGCATTTCGATTTCGTTGTACATCGGCGTAAGTGCGTCGGCTTCCAGACGCGTCGCCAGCGCTTCGCGAAGATTCCTGATGAGGTCCGCGTTGGTGCCCGGCGGAGTGCTCGCGCCCAGCGGAGCGAGGTACTCGTGATACAGATCGGTGAGCGACGGCTCGCCCTGGCCGGAATTTATCAGGAAGCCCGCGAGCATCGTGTCGAAATCGACGCCCGCGAGCGCGATTCCGTGGCGCGCGAACGCTTCGATTTGACTTTTCAAATCGTGGCACGATTTCGGCGGGCGATCTGAACTGAGCAGCGGCGCTGCGCTCGCGATCCCGTCCTGCTCGACGACGATCGTTTTGTCGGCGCTCGCGATCTGCAGTGTCGCCTGTCCGGTCTCGCTGGTCGAGAGATCAACCGCGAGACGCGGCGCAGAGGCGAGAGCCTTGAGCGCCTCGGCGAGATCGGCGCCGCTGACAGTCGCGGCCGGCTTCGCGGTGGACTCGAGGCCGGGCAGATCCGCCTGCGACGGCGATATTTCGCGCATGATCGAATGGAACTCTAACTCGCGCAGGAGTTCTGCCGCCGCTTTCTCGTTGACACCCTGCCATGCGAATTCTGCATGGTCGACCGTCAACGGCACGTCGGTGTCGATGCGCACCAGTTGTCGCGCGAGATCGACGGCCGTGCGGTGTTCCGCGAGGAGGCCCGCGATTCTCTTCGCGCCGCGAATCCCGGATTCCTCGATACGGTCGATGTTCTCGTAGATTCCCTTGACGCTGCCGAATTTCTGAATCAGCGCCACCGCGGTTTTCTCGCCGACGCCGGGCACGCCTTTGATATTGTCGATCGAATCTCCGGTGAGCGATTGAATCTCGACCATTGCTGCGGGTTCGACCCCGAAACGGTCGCGCACCTCGCGCACTCCGATTCTCCGGTCACTCATCGTATCCCACAGACCGATCTGCGGTCCGACCAGCTGCATGAAGTCCTTGTCGGACGTGATGAGGGTGACCGCGAAGTCCTGTTTCGCCGCGCGTTTCGCGAGCGTGCCGATTACGTCGTCGGCCTCGAAGCCCTCGACCATCAGGGACTTGATTCGAAACGCGTCGACTGCGCGATGGATGTACGGAATCTGGACTTTCAGATCGTTAGGCGCCTCGACGCGATTGGCTTTGTAGTCGGCAAACAGATCGTCGCGAAAAGTTCGCTTCGGCGAGTCGAAGACGATCGCGATATGAGAGGGCCGCAAGTCCTTGAGCAGCTTCAGCAGCATCCGGATGAAGCCGTAAACCGCCTGGGTCGGCATCCCGCGCGAGGTGTTCATCGGGGGCAGCGCGTGAAAGGCGCGGAAGATGTACCCGGAGCCATCGACGAGAATCAGTTGCTTGCGTTCTGCGGCCATGAGTCGAAACTATCCGATACCGTTGTCCAAGCAAAAGCATCGCGAAAGCAAGTCGCAAATTCGGATCGGCCGCGGATCGTCGTATTGACAGTATGGCGTAGTGTGTTTAATTAGTCGGTTGCCTTGTGATTGATCGAATTGCAGTGAAGGTCTCTTCGTCAATTGATTGAACTGGTTGAAAGGGCGGTCGAGTCATCTTGGTGGCATTGGGATCGGACGACCTGAATGATTGAGGTTAAAAACCTAACTAAAGCCTACGGCAACTTTGTCGCGGTAAAAGACGTATCGTTCAAGGCCGAGAACGGTTCTATTCTCGGCTTCCTCGGCCCCAATGGCGCGGGCAAGACCACGACGATGCGTATCATCACGGGCTACATGCCCGCGACCGCAGGCACCGTCCTGATTGACGGGCTGGATATTTTTTCGCAGTCGCTCGAAGCGCGGCGCAAAATAGGCTACCTGCCGGAAAATCCGCCGCTCTATCCCGACATGCGCGTCGAAGCGTACTTGAGGTTCGTCGCCAAGCTGCGCAGCGTGCCGCGCGCGAAGCTCGACTCGGCGCTCGAGCATGTGCTCGAAGTTTGCGGCCTGACCGACATGTCTCATCGGATTTGCGGCCAGCTCTCGAAGGGCTATCGCCAGCGCGTCGGCCTGGCGCAGGCGTTGATTCACGATCCGCCGGTGCTGGTGCTCGACGAGCCGACCATCGGTCTCGACCCGCGCCAGATTCACGAAATTCGCGGCCTGATTCATCATCTCGCGGGGAACAGGACGGTGGTGCTCTCGACGCACATCCTGCCAGAGGTCTCGCAGATCTGTGACAAGGTCGTGATTATCGCGGACGGGCGCGTCGTGCTCGAAGAATACCTGAAGGCGTTGCCGGCGGGCACCTCGCTCGAAGACATTTTCCTGAATGCAATCACCAAGGAGCGTCACGACGACGGCGCGACGGCCGAGGAAACGCTGGAGGAGGTTGGAGCGGGGCATACCTAGGCGACCCGTGCCGCTGGAATGAAAAATTCGCTGACAATCGCGGGCAAGGAGCTCGCGGGCTATTTCCTGCAGCCGGTGGCGTACGTCGTAATGACGGTGTTCCTGCTGCTGGGCGGCTTCTTTTTCTTCGCGCTGCTGCGCTACTTCGAAGTGACGCTGACGGCGTACTCCGCGATGCAGAATCCCGAAGTGTTGCAGCGCCTCAATCTGAACGAGCGTGTGATCGAGCCGATGCTGCATAACCTGGCGATCGTGCTCGTCATCCTGGTGCCCGCCATCACGATGCGAAGTTTTGCCGAGGAGAAGCGCACCGGCACTTACGAGCTGCTGCTGACCGCACCGATTCGCACCGGCGAAATAGTCGCGGGCAAATTCATCGCGGCTTCAGCCTTCATGCTGATCATGATCGGACTGGCCGGCATGTTCCCGCTGATCCTCGTGGCGTTCGGCAATCCGGAAGTCGGTGTGATGTTTGCGGGCTACCTCGGGCTTGCGTTCCTGGCGATCTGCTTCGTTTCGATCGGATTGTTCACCAGCTCGCTCACGCAGAACCAGATTATCGCGGCGATAAGCTGTTTTGGCCTGTTGCTGTTGCTGTTCATCATCTCGTGGCCGGCGCAGGCGGGCGGATCGTCATTCTCGGATTTGTTGCGCTATCTCTCGCTGCCGGATCATTTCGCGCAGATGGTGACCGGTATCATCGACACGCGCGACATCGTGTATTTCCTGAGTCTCATCTTTGTGGCGCTGTTCTTGACCCAACGATCGGTCGAGTCGGCGCGCTGGCGATAAGGTAGAGGGCGGCGGATGAGGCGATCGGCGGCGCTTTACGGAATTCTCGGCCTGGTTCTGCTTTCATTCGGGCTGGTCGACTATTTTATCTCGAGCGGCTTTCGGCTGTTCGTGTGGGTGAACCTGGTCGGCGGCATCTTCGCCATTGTCCTGTGGATCACTTCGAGCAGATCCGAGCTGTCATCGATCACAACAGGGCGATCTGCGCGTTACGGCGCCAACGCCGTCGTCTATTCGGTGGCATTCATCGGGCTGCTGATCGCGGTCAACTATATTTCGTCGCTGCATCACACGCGGCTCGATCTTACGACCGAAAAAGTTTACAGCCTGTCGAGCCAGTCGATTAACGTCGTCAAGAATTTGCAGAAGCCGCTCAAGTTCTACGGCTTCTTCCAGGG
>JBEKLS010000199.1:0-7703 GCA_050010075.1 Binatus sp. (SeqCode)
CAGACAGCAACGCGCAGCCGTCAAATCTGGAATGAGATCCTCGACGCCGCCGCGTTGCCGTATCGACCGACCGGCTCGCTGCACGTCGTCTATCATCACGATGAAGCGAGCGTCGCGCGCGAATTCACGGAACGCGCGCCTGCCCTCGGTTACACCTGCAGCTGGCTCTCGCCTGCCGAAGTCCTGAAGAAGAGCCAGTCGGTTCATCCGAAGGGACTGCTCGGCGGCGTCTGGAGTCCGACTGAACTCACCGTCGATCCGCGGCAAATTCTCGCCAAGCTGCCCGCCTTTCTCGACGAAAAATTCGGCGTCGAGTTCCGCTTCGGCACCGCCGTGCGGTCGATTGAACTACCGCGCATCGAGGCGGGGACGGAAACGTGGCAGGCCGCGAATGCGATTGTATGCGGCGGCGACGATTTCGAAACGCTGTACCCGGAACTGTTCGCGTCGAGCGGAATCGATCGATGCAAGCTGCAGATGATGCGCACCGCGCCCCAGCCGCACGGATGGGAGCTCGGCCCCTCGCTGGCCGCCGGTCTGACGCTGCGCTTCTATCCGCGGACGGCGCGCTGACGCTCGGCGATTCGCACGAGTACGGTCTCGCCATCGATATCTTCAACAAAACGGAAATCGACGAGCTGGTGATGCGCAACGTGCGCGAGTTCATCGTTGCGCCGGACCTCGCGATCGCGCAGCGATGGTACGGCGTGTACGCCAAGCATCCCGAAAAACCGTGGGTCGCGATCGACGCCGCGCCAGGGGTGCGGATCGTCACGGCAGTCGGCGGATCCGGCATGACGCTGTCGTTCGGCCTGGCCGAACAGATGGTTCGCGAGATGAATATATAATGATGCAATCGTATGCGGGGCCGGTGAAGGCCGTCATTCTGGATTGGGCTGGGACGACAGTCGATCACGGCAGCCTCGCGCCCGTGCGCGTTCTGCAGGAAGTTTTCGCCGGGCGCGGCGTTCCAATCTCGGAAGAAGAAGCGCGTCGCGACATGGGCGTGCTGAAGATCGATCACATCAGGAAGATTTTGCTCGCACCGGGCGTGGCGGCGCGATGGCGCGAGGTCGTCAAGCGCGAGCCGGCCGAAGCGGATGTCGAGAGTCTGTTCGCGAACTTCGTGCCGCTGCAGCTCGAATGCCTCGTCAAATATTCAGTCGTGATCGACGGTGTCGCGGAAACGGTCGCGCGCCTTCGCAAACGCGGAATCAAAATCGGCAGCACCACCGGATACACGCGCGCGATGCTCGACAGGATACTGCAGCCCGCCGCCGAGCAGGGCTATGAACCTGAATGCGCGATCACGCCAGACGATGTCGGCGCAGGACGCCCGCATCCGTGGATGATCTATGCGAACGCGATTCGGTTACAGGTCGAGCCGCTCGAAGCCATCGTGAAAATCGGCGACACCCCAGTCGATATCGAGGAAGGACTGCGCGCGCGTGTATGGACGATTGGCGTCGCGCGCACCGGCAATATGATCGGACTGTCCGCTGAAGACTTCGCGGCGCTGGCACAGGCCGACCAGGCAAGTCGTCTCGACAAGGCACGCGCTGCGCTGTCCGCCGCCGGCGCGCACGAAGTAATCGACGCGGTCGCCGACTGCGAGCGTGCGCTCGAAGCGATCGAAGCGCGCATCCGCAACGGCGAGCGGCCGTAGCTCAGTAGCGGACTGGCAGAAGCAGAATCGTGACTCGCGCGCGAAAAAAATGCGCGCTGGACAAGGACCCTCACCTTCATCCTCTCCCTTACCAGAGGGAGAGGAGACAGAAGCTTAGTAGCGGGCCGATCTGCGCGTTATTGGACCGTCGTCTTTTAGCGTGATGTGCGTGAGGGTCTGCTCGTCGTGGTTCATCCGCCATGAGAGCAGCTTTTGTGCGTACTCGAGTACGAGGGGCGCGTACTCGGCGATGCCTGCAAGGTTCACGAACTCGCCCGGGTCTTTCTCCAAATCAAAAAACAGCGGCGGCAGATTCGTGAAATGAACATATTTGTACCGATCGCCGCGAATGATGTTCATCGTGCACTGATGCATCGTGAGTCCGAGCTCGCGCTCCGCTGAGTCGTCGGCCGGATCGCGAAAATCGAACTCCCAATGCGCCTCGCTGCGCCATTTGTCGGGACTGCTTGCGCCGTCGAGAAACGGTGCGAGCGGCATTCCGTCGCATTGCACCGGGATCTCGGCGCCGATCGCCTGCAGCATCGTCGGCATGATATCGACGTTTTCTGTGAACGATGAAATTACCGCGCCGCGCGCTGAATCGGCCTGCGGTCGCGGATCGCGAACGATTAGCGGGATGTGGTACGAGCCGTCGAAGTAACCACACTTGCCGATCAGCCAATGGTCGCCAATCTGCTCGCCGTGATCCGACGTAAAGATGATGAGCGTCGAGTCCCAGCGCCCCGACTCCTTGAGAAACCGAACGAGCCGGCCAATTTCCGCATCAACCCGGCTCATCAGCCCGTAGTAAACCGCCTTCAGGCGCCGCAGCCGATTCTCATTGTCGGTCGCTCTGAAAACCCGGCGCGCCAGTTGATGCGCGAGCCATGGATGCTGACGCGCCTCGTCTTCGGGCGTCGCGAGGCGAATGAAGCCCGGCACCAGCGCAGGATCGTACATCGCGTTGTACGGCTCGGGTGCGACGAACGGCGGATGAGGCCGCAGCAGCGACAGGTGCGCGATGAAGGGACCGCGCGCGCTCTTGATGTAGTCGATCGTCCTGCCGACCAGGAACGCAGTGTCGTCGAACTCCGCCGGATACTTGAGCGGCCGGGGATGCGCCGCGCCGTCCTCATAATCGGGACCGGGATTGCGATTGCCGTAGGCGAAGGTGATATTCGCGGGGACCTCGAAACCGCGCGCGCGCAGCCAATCGGTCCACGGCGTCGGCGCGCCGATCATCAGGCACACGGGCCGGATGCCGGGCAGCGGACCTTCGTAGCTCGTGAGCCATGGATCGCCGGGCGCGAGGCCGCGCGGATCGAGGCTCGTGTCGGTGTAGCCGAACAGCACCGGATCGTAGCCGATTGACGCCGCTTCCTTTGCCCAGTTGGTGTGCCGCGCGTCGAGTGGAGTGCCGTTGGTCCCGGAGCGATGATTCTGCAGATACATCCCGGTGTGAAGCGAGGCTCGGCTCGGACCGCACGGGACCGCGTTGGCGAAATGCCGGCGGAAGAGCACGCCGTCAGCGGCGAGCGCGTCGAGATTGGGTGTTCGAACGACGGGATGATCGAGCGCCGAGAGACAATCGCCGCGCCACTGGTCGGCCGTGATGAACAATACGTTGAGCGGCGATCCCATGACGTCAAGGCTACGCCGCGAACTCAGTGACGGCCAGACTTGGTGGAAGGGAACCAGACTAGCGTGGCCTCGCTCAGATTTTAGACGTGGAGTCCGCCGCCAATCAGCCAGATCACCAGCACGACCATAAGCACCAGCATCAACAAGCCGCCTGGGTCCCCGCGGCCGTGATGGTAGGTACGGTAACCGCCGCCGCCGCCGAAAAGAATCAGCAAGATAATGATTAGCAACAACATGCTGGTCTGACTCTCTCAGTTCGTCGGCTACCTAATGCCACGTCAGCTGATTTTTTACGCCAGTGACGCCCTGTGCCGCCGCCGCAATGTCGCCGGCGTGCTTCGCGTCGCGCGCCGAGCCGACTACACCGCTCAACAACACCTTGCCGTGATCGCAGTCTACCGCCACGGGATAGTTGTCGGCGACTCCGTCCTCAGCCAGCGCGTGCTTGACCTCGGTGATCAGCAGAGCGTCGTTCGCGCGCTCGGCGGGCGAGTTGTAATGATGATCGCTGGCGACATTTACGGTGTCGTGCTCATGTGACACCGAGTTCGATGAATCTGATGTCGCCGGATCTGCGCGGACATTGACGCCAAGCCCGATCAATGAGCCGACCATCAGCGTCGCCAGGATGGTTCTAGCGCGATTAGTTCTCACTGGGCATTTCTCCCAATTAGTTAGTGGGAGTCACAGTTGTGGATTCACTGTGATGCGAGCTGGAACTGTCCACCGTGCCACCCATGCTCGACTCACTCGAGTTACTCGCCTTGTCGACGGAAGTGCTGGAGACCGTAGTCGGAGGCAGTACCTGGACGGGAGGAGCTTCCACGACTTGAGCCGGTGGCGCAGCGCTAATGTAATTGGTGCGGTCGACCTCTTTCGTGCTGCTGCCGCATCCGGCAACGCAAGTCAGGGCCGCAACGCCAACGACACTGATTGCCATTCGCTGAATTGAATTCATTTTGTCATTCTCTCCGTTAAGCTTTAGCGATCGACTCCCGGTCTAGTAGCCGTTGGTCTGGGTGACCGTTGTATGCTGCGTGGTGATCGGTTCGGGCACGGTAGACTGAGTCGTGGTGGTGGTGCGAGAGACCTCGGTCGTCGGCGCCGGCTCGTCCACCGGCACAAACACTGCGCATGCACTCAGGTACATACTACCGAGTAGAAGTATAGTTGAGATATACACTGCTGTAGTCAATGTTGTAGTTGTCACAGTCGTCAGGCTAGCACGACTAGTAATATAAAGTTTATTTGGAACGCCGCTTAAGGTTACTAATATAACCAAAGGGTCGTATATTCAGATTAGCTAACGCCGATCGACGATCGGATAGCCCAACGGGAAATTATCAGCGGGAAACTTGAGTTACGTGCCGAAGATCAGCGACCGCGTATGCGTAGCTATCATCAGATTCTCATTGGTCAAGATAACGCGCACCGTGCAGGGCGCGGAGCCCTGGCTGATTGTCTCCGCATTCGCCGCGTTGAGAGCAGGATCCAGCACGATTCCAAGGTGCCCGAGGCCGGCGCATACTTCGGCGCGGATCGCGGGTGCGCGTTCGCCTATCCCGCCGGTGAAGACCAGCAGATCGAGGCCGTACAGCGCGGCCGCGAACGCGCCAATCTGTTTGCGCAGCTGATAGCAGAACATTTCTATAGCGATCGACGCCGCCGGCTCGGTTGCGCGTCGATCCAGCAGCGTCTTCATATCCGAGCTGATGCCGGAGACCCCCAGCAACCCGGCGCGACGACTGACAAGGTCCTCGAGTTGCCGCGCGTCCAGCTTCTTCACGTTCATCAGGTACAGCAGGACTCCCGGATCGAGGTCGCCCGTGCGCGTGCCCATCATGAAGCCGCCCGTCGGCGTGAGACCCATCGACGTGTCGATGCCGACGCCGTCGCGCACAGCGGTCATGCTCGCGCCGTTGCCGAGATGGGCGATAACGATGCGCGCCGGACGCGACGGCCCGAGCGCATGCATCACGTACTCGCACGAGATCCCGTGGAAGCCGTAGCGGCGCAGGCCCTCGTCATAGAACGCGGATGGCAGCGCGAAGCGCTCGGCGACCTGCGGCATCTTGCGATGGAACGCCGTGTCGAAGCATGCGACCTGAGGCAGATCGGGAAAGCGGCTCGCGATCGATTTCATTCCGGCGATCGCGCCAGGCAAGTGATTCGGGGCAAACGGTATGAGCCGCTCGAGGTCCGCCATCAGTTCTGGCGTGACCCGCTCGGGCGCGATGTGACGGGAGCCGCCGTGCACTACGCGATGGCCGACGGCGGCGGCCTCCGGCACCGCTTCACGTTTCATCGCATCGAACAGAGCTTCGATCGCATGGCTCGGATCGGGAAAGTCGCGTCGATCTTCAGCGATCGTCTTCCCGTCGCCGGCTTGCATTCGCAGCATGCCGCCGCTGAGTCCGATCCGCTCGACCTCGCCCGCGGCGACCAGCTTGCCGCCGCGTTGGTAGAGCGAGAACTTGCACGATGACGAGCCAACGTTAAGGCAGAGGATGATCTGCTCGCTCGCCAAGATTGTCACGCGTCCTCGCCGCTAGTTCTGATCCCATTTCCAGTTGCGCACTTCGGGCAGGTCTTCGAGATGCTCGACCACGTGCTTGCGATGCTTCTCGAGCGCCTCATTGTAATAAGCGGTAACCTCGTGCGCCTTGTCGGTGATCCGCGACTGCCGCCGCAGCGCTTCTATGCATAAGTGATAGCGGCTGGTCCGGTTGAGCACCAGCATATCGAACGGCGTGGTGGTCGTGCCCTCTTCGACGAAGCCGCGCACGTGGAAGCGGTGAGGATTCGGACGGCCGTGCAGCACCTGGTGAATGGCGCCGGGATAGCCGTGAAAGGCGAAGACGACATGCTTATCCAGGGTAAATAGTTCCTCGAAGTAAGCTTTCGTCATCCCGTGCGGATGCATATCGGGCGGCCACAGGCGCATCAGGTCGACCAGGTTGACGACCCGCACGCGCAATTCGGGGATGTCTCTGCGCAACAGCCACGCCGCCGCGATCGTCTCCTCGGTCGCGATGTCTCCCGCCGCGCACAGGATGACGTCGGGCTCCTTGCCATCCTCGGTCCCCGCCCAGCGCCAGTTCGTCGCGCCCATCGAGCAGTGCTCGCGCGCCGCGTCGATATCGAGCCACACCGGGTGCATTTGCTTATCGATCACGATCAGGTTGATGTAATTTTTGCTGCGCAAACAATGGTCCGCGACCGACAACAGGCAGTTCGCGTCGGGCGGCAGGTAGATGCGCGAGATCACTCCCTGCTTGGTGACCAGCGTGTCGATGAAGCCGGGGCCCTGGTGGCTGAAGCCGTTGTGATCGTTGCGCCAGCAGGTGGAAGTGAGCAGGTAGTTGAGCGACGGTATCGGCTTGCGCCACGGCAGCTCGGTGACGCAGGTCTTCAGCCACTTCGCGTGCTGCGTGACCATCGAATCGACGATCATGGCGAACGCCTCGTAGGTCGCAAACAGCCCGTGGCGGCCCGTCAGCGTGTAGCCTTCGAGCCAGCCCTGATGCGAATGCTCGCTCAGCACTTCCATCACGCGCCCGTCGGCCGAAACATGATCGTCTTCGGGAATGATGTTGCTGACGAGGCATCGATTCTCGACTTCGAAGACGTCGCCGAGCCGATTCGAGTTGGTTTCGTCGGGACAGAACAGGCGGAAGTTACCCTGGCGAGCGTTGCGCTTGAAAATGTCGCGCAGCAGTTTGCCGAGTGGACGGGTCGATTCGACCTGCGCCGACCCCGGCACTTCGAGCGGTATCGCGTAGTCGGCGAACGACGGGATGTCGAGCGAGATCGTGACCAGGCCGCCGTTGGCGTGCGGGTTGGCGCCCATCCGGCGCCGGCCCTTGGGCGCGATCGCGCGCAGCTCCTCGATCAGCCGCCCGTTCTCATCGAACAGTTCCTCGGGATGGTAGCTATGCATCCATTCCTCGAGGATGCGCAGGTGATCCGGATTCTCACGCACACCCGACAGCGGCACCTGGTGCGCGCGGAAGGTGCCTTCGATCTTCACCTCGTCCACGTATTTCGGCCCGGTCCATCCCTTGGGCGTGCGCAAAACGATCGCGGGCCAGCGCGGCAGCTGACGCAGCCCGTTGCGGCGCGCTTCATCCTGCACCGAGCGGATCGCGCCGTAACACTGGTCGAGGATCGATGCGAACTCCTGATGCATCATCATCGGATCGTCGCCCTCGAGGAAATGCACATCGTAACCGTGCCCTTCGAGCAGCTTGCGAATGTCTTCGTCGCTGCAGCGGGCAAGCACCGTCGGCCCTGCAATCTTGTAGCCGTTGAGATGCAGAATCGGCAGCACGGCGCCGTCGCGCACCGGATTGAGAAACTTGATCCCCTTCCATCCGCCTTCGAGCGGCGCGGTCTC
>JBEKLS010000200.1:0-12393 GCA_050010075.1 Binatus sp. (SeqCode)
AGTATAAACACCGGGACGAAAGAGGATATCAGATAGCGCGTCACGAGCATTGGCGTAACCAGGTAAGAGCCGGCGAACAGCACGATCGCCGGCAGTCCGATCCAGAGGATCAGCAGCACCGCCTCGTCCCGATTTGAACGCCACAGTCGAACTCCGCCGACGATTGCGAACAGTACGAAGAGCGGAAACGGCCAGCTCCCGAGCCCACCCTCGAAGGTGGCGAACGGTTCCCATCGCCCGGGCGGCTTGATCCAGTTGTAGTCGCCGCGCTTGACGCCCTCGACGCCATAGCGGAGCCCCGGATAGAAAGGCAGCAGCAACACCATCGCGGCAATGAGCGCGGCGCCCATCAACCATGGTGCCGTACTCCGGACTGCCTCGCGATTTCGCGATTCGGAAAGATACAGGTAGATGAGCCAGATGGCCTCGGCCGCCATCACCAGCACCGCGGTGAAATTCGTCGCCACCGCAAGCGCGGTGAAAATTGCGAGGCCGGCGTAGTTCCTCGCCTGGCGCGCGATTTCTACCGACGGCAGGCCAACCGCAAAGAGCAGCGCACACAACGCCGCCACCATGTAGAGGCGCCCGTCGCCGCTGTCCTCCGAGCGTGCCGGCGTCACGGCCAGCATCAGTTCGACGCCGAGAATGAACACCAATACTATCGACAGCGTGCCGATCAGCGCCGGCAACGCGCGCATCGCGGCCTCGCTCTCGCCGAAAACACGCATCCATCCGTATTGCGCGAGTTCATATATTGGAAACTTGCCCGAGTCTAGCCGATGCTGCATCGACAGCACATCCGCGATGCTGTGGCCCGAGGATTCCGCCCAAGAAAGCGACTCGTCAATCGACAACTCGCGCGCGCCGAGGCGAAAGAATCGCAGCACCATACCCACCGCGACGGCCATCAACAGCACTGCCCCCGCCTGTCCTCGCCAGCCGCCCGGCAGAAAGTTGCGCTTCATTGATGTGTCAGATGAGCGATAGAAGTCGGCTCCGGGAAATTGCGCGACGCCGCCGTTTCGCGGTCTACTGTCCGTGATGCCGACGCTCGGGCGCAGCCCCTTCCCGCTCGCAATCATAACCGACTTCGGCTACCGCGACCATTATGTCGGTGCGATGAAAGGCGTCATCGCGTCGATCGCGCCCGCGGCCACGGTTATCGACCTCACGCACGGCATTCCCGCGCAATCAATCATCGCCGGCGCGATCGCCTTGCGCGAGTCGTGGCGCTACTTTCCGCGACGCACGGTATTTCTCGCGGTCGTCGATCCGGGCGTCGGCACCGCGCGCGCCCCGATTGCCATCGAGACTCGCATCGGCGCCCGCTTCGTTGGACCCGACAATGGCCTGCTGTGGCTCGCCGCCAACCAGGCCGGCATCAAGCGCGCGGTGAAACTGACTTCGCCCCGCCATCGTCTTACTCAGGTGAGTGCTACCTTTCACGGCCGCGACATCTTTGCGCCGGCGGCGGCGTATCTCTGGCGCGGCACGCCGATTTCCGCGCTCGGCCCTGCGCTGCCCGCAAGCACAATCAATCAGCTCGAACTGCCGCGCCCGCGGGATTCGGCCCGCGAGGTGCGCGGCGAGGTCATTTATGTGGACGGTTTCGGCAACCTGGTGAGCAATATCGACCGACAAACTGCGGAACAGTTCATGACTCGCTTTCGCCACAAATCCCTTTCAGTTAGGATCAGTGGTGGCGCGGCGATGCGGCTCTTTGACGCTTATGGTGACGCGCCCAAAGGTGCTCCTCTCGCAACATTTGGAAGCTTCGGCCTGCTGGAAGTCGCGCTTCGCGACGGCAATGCTGCCGCGCACTTCGCCGCTGGACCCGGCACATCGGTTTCGTTGATCGCGGCCGCGGGCCGCACTTAATCATGGATGAAATAACGACACACAGGGACACTCCGACCGTCCTTACCGAGATTCCCCGCTACAGCGCGCCGCCCGAACCGGCTCCGCGCGCGCTCGAGCCTGCGCGAATTCCGCCGCTGAACGTCGCGCTGCTGCTGCTGACGTTCCTGACCACCACGACCGCCGGCGCGTACATGAACGGCGAGGAAGTTTCGCTGTGGCATCCTATTCTCGCGATCGTCTCACTGAGCTCGGGGCTGAGTTTTTCGATTCCGCTGATGATCATCCTGTTCGCGCATGAGATGGGCCATTACCTGACCTCCCGCTATCACAGCGTCGACGCGTCGCTGCCCTACTTCATCCCGGCGCCGCCCTCGCTGTTCATCATCGGCACCTTCGGCGCGTTCATCCGCATGCGTGAGCCCGCGCGCACACGGCGCGTGATGTTCGACATCGGCGCCGCCGGCCCGTGGGCGGGCGTGCTGCTCGCGATTCCTGCCGTCATCATCGGACTGTATCTTTCCGACGTGACGCCGCTGGACAAATCCGCCGGCGGTCTCGAGCTTGGCAACTCGATCTTGTTCCTCGGCCTCTCGCACCTCGTGCTCGGCGTCGATCCGTCGACCGTCAACGTGAATCTCAACCCGATCGCGTTCGCCGGATGGCTCGGGCTGTTCGTCACCACGCTGAATCTGCTGCCCGTCGGACAGCTCGACGGCGGCCACGTAGTCTACGCGCTGTTCCCGCGCCGCCATCGCACTATCTCGGTGCTGTTCGTCATCTCATGCGTGTTGATGGTGCTGGTGCCGCTCGCGCTCGGCGACAGTTACTGGGGCGGCTGGCTGCTCTGGGCGGTACTGTCGATCGCGCTGGGATTGGGACATCCCTCCACCATCGATCGCGACACTCCGCTGAATCCGCGCCGCGCTTTCGCCGCATGGGCGACCGTCGCATTGTTCATCATCACGTTCAGCCCGGTGCCGCTTTCCTTCGTGCAGCCAGAGGCACCGGTGCCGCAAGATCAGCCGAGCGATCACAGCCAGGAAATCATCCATCACATGCCGCACTATGACGATATGTTGCGGCAAATCGGCCGCGCCCGAATCTGAGGGAACCCATTGCCTGACAGCCCTACTCCAGCCAATCCGCAGACGAAGGCAAGTCGCCCAAGCTGGGATCATTATTTCATGACGATCACGCGCGAGGTCGCCGAGCGCTCGACCTGCTTGCGCGCCAAGGTCGGCGCCGTCATCGTGCGCGACCGCAGCATCCTCGCGACCGGCTATAACGGATCGCCCGCGGGCTTGCCGCATTGCACCGAAGTCGGATGCCTCATCTACGAATCGCGCACGCCCGACGGCGAGATCGAGCAGAACTGTTACCGCACGATCCACGCCGAGATAAACGCAATCTCGCAAGCTGCGCGCAACGGCGCCGCCATTCGCGACGCCGACATCTACGTGACGCACACGCCGTGCATCCACTGTCTCAAGGTGCTCATCAACACGGGAGTCCGCACCGTGTATTACGCGCGGCCGTACAAGCTCCACACCGTCGGCGATCTGCTGAAGGGCGCGCGCATCAAGCTCGTGCAGGTCGCGGGCGAGGATTCGCCTCCAGCATGAGCTCCGCCAGCGCGGCAAATCCCGGTTGCGGAATCTGCGCGATGATCGATCGCATCAAGGCTGGCAGCTTCCGCGATTTTGTCGCCGAGCTCGAGAGCTGCTACGTGATCCTCGGCGATCAGCAGTTCTATCGCGGCTACTGCGTGCTGTTCGCGAAGCTCCATGTGACCGAGCTCTACCTGATGCCGGCGGACGCCGCGCGGCAGCTGTCCGACGAGATGCGGCTGGTCGCCGAGGCGATAGCCGCGGTCGTCAAGCCGTGGAAGATGAACTACGAATGCCTCGGCAACGCGGAGCCGCACGTCCATTGGCATCTGCTGCCGCGCTATGAAACCGACGAAATGCGCCGAGTACCGATCTGGCTCCGCCCCGAAGGCGAACGGAAGGTATCGCTTGACGACAATGACCGCCGCGCGCTCATCGCGTCCATTCGCAGCCAGCTCGCTCTACGCTTTCCCGATGCGCACATTCCGCGCGGCTAGCAAAATTCCGCGCGCCGCCCTCGCGCTGTCTTTCATCGCCGTTCTCTTCATCGCAGGATGCAAGCACTCGACGCTTCCCGACGCCTCAAGTCCCGCCGCGCAGCTCTACGTCAGCCGATGCAGCAACTGCCACGCACCATACGATCCGCACGAGCTGACCGCCGCGATGTGGGACACGCAGGTCACGATGATGGAAGTCAAAATGCAGACCGCCGGCCTGCCTCCGCTCACGCCCGACGACCGCGCCTCAATCCTCGACTACCTCAAGCGCAACGCCGGCACCGAATGACGTTTGCCTGATTGCTATACGTGGATGCGCATCATTGAGCGCCGGCCTGAGTGAGTATCCAGCCCGGGACCTGGCTCGGTGATGTGATTGGACCCTTGTTCTTTATCGTCACGTTGATCGGGAACGCCGGGATGTACATGTTTTGACAAATTTGCGGGCCGAAGAAATCAATCGGATCGAGGAAATAATTATCCTTGTACGTCAGATTTCCAACCGGAAGACATCCGCCAAAATCTGACCCATACGCAACGCCCGTTATGGCGCAGTAGTTGGGAATAGAGGAGCCCGTAAGGCAAGGACCAAAGTCAGCAATTCCGACCGGGTCATTGAGCGAGACGTTCTGCTGCAGGGTTATGTATTGGCTGCCGCCGTCTGTGTAATAAATGTTGCTCCCGCCGGCGGGCCGTTTATCTTCGGCCACGTTCCACTTGATCATCAAGCCATGGGCAAAGTTCGGACCCTGCGAACCGTTGGTGTAGATAGCTCCGCCGTCCCATAGTTTTTCGACGAAGTACTCAAATTTATTGCTGCTGATTTCATTGTCACTGACGATCGTCGGGGTATCGTAGTACCCCCACATTCCGGGAATAGCGTTAGGCACACCCGGGAAACTCGGATCGTCGAGCAGTCCCCATCCCCAGCCGATAGCGAGGCTGCTCCATGGCGTGTGCATGATGGTGTTATGCGTAACCCGAGTGCCGGTCGTGAAGCCGACGAACATGCCCGCGGTGTCGGCGTAAGAGATCGTGTTGTTCTGCACCAGATTTCGGCTGGTCTTTTGCGCTTTGTTTGGCCGCGCGTCTATGGGAGAAAGTCCACCGACCTGCAGCGCGGTCGACGATATATCGGTGAAGCTGTTGTTGATGATCGTGTTGTCCTGGCTGCCGGTATCCAAATCGAGCGCCACTCCGCCCAGGTGGCTGAAAGTATTTCCGTTGAACGTAATGTTGTGCGCGTATTGAAGGGTTACGTTGCCAAGCGTCTTGTAGGTGATCTGCTGATGGCCAATGGTATTCGGTAGATAGCCGTCGCCCATCAATATATAGCTGCTCTGGTCGGTTACTTATATCTGAGACCGCGCTGTCGGGCGTTCCCACGACCTCGACCAGGTTCTCAAGTACCGGCAGGACGGCGTCTTGAGGACTATCAGCGCTGGTATTGTAGTAGGTCAACTGCTGACTGTAGGGGTCGAGATACCACATGTTTGGTACAGTCACGAATTCCGGCGCGTTTTCGAGCCAGCTAAGGAGCTGAAAGTTCACCGGGCTCGCGTAGCTGTTGGCGTTGGTCCAACATGGATTAGCCATGTTGAGGGTATTCGAGGTCAGACTCGTGACCGGACACCTCAACATTTTCCATTGCGTGACCGTCACTGCCTCCACCAATTCCGGATGGATGAAAGACTCGGGAATTATCTGGGTATAGCCATTTGGTACGCGAATGTAGTTGAGATTGACCACCTGACCATAGTTCGAGCGTGCACGAATGGCGCGCTGACCATTCACATAGAACTGGCGCGGCATTAATCCCGCAGGCAAACCGGTCACGGCGCTGGTGCAGATGTTGCCGCTCGTGCAGCTGAAATCGGTCACCGGAACGCCGCCGGAAATAATCACGGACGAGCTGTTATCCGCTGCGGCCCGGTAAATCACTTTTGCACCTGGAGACCCGGAGTCAGACGAATCGAATATCAGCGGCGAAGTAAGCGCGTAGGTGCCGGACTCGATATTGACGCGGATAGTGCATGTTCCTTTGCGTTTGTTCTGCCTGACGACCTGCCGCGCATGATCCAGAGTCAGAAACGGCTGATCGATCTTGCCGTTTCCGTCGTCGCTGCCGCTGGTCGACACCCAGTAATCCACCTTGCACGAGGCGTTAGCAGTCGAATTGGCGCTTATAATCAACGCCAAGAGCGCAAAACTTAACCATATAGAGGTGTGAAGCGAATTTTTACAGAACATCTTATTTTAGCACTCTTATGAGTGCTGTCGCCCTCCGGAAGTAGCTTTATAGCGCGAAATTATCCGAAGCAAGATGAGGTGAGCAATTTTCAAATAGTGAGGCGCAACGCCGGAGGTGAGTAAGCGCGGTCCTTTTTCTGATCGCGGTAACCTGCTACAGCACCGGATCGCGCGCTTCGGCGGGGACCGGGCGCGATTTCAAATCCGGGGAGTCTATCGATGGAGTACGACGATATTATCGTTGGCGCCGGTTCGGCGGGTGCGGTCCTGGCCGCGCGCTTGAGCGAAGATCCGGATCGCAACGTGCTGCTGCTCGAAGCCGGCCCGGATTATTCCGCGATCGAGCAGACTCCGCACGATTTGCTGAAGACCTGGCTTTCCGTCGGACCGCATGATTGGCACTTAACCGCGAATGCCACTCCCACTCGCGAAATACTGTATCCGCGCGGCAAGGTCACCGGCGGCAGCTCTGCCGTCAACGGCCATATCGCGCTGCGCGGCACTCCGCATGACTTCGACGAATGGGCGGCGTGGGGCAATCGCGAATGGAGCTTCGAGCAGGTCTTGCCGTTCCATCGCAAGCTCGAAGACGATCGCGACGCGCGCGGCGATTTTCACGGCGTCGGCGGACCCATCTGGATCGAGCGTCCGCGCCCTGAAACGTGGCAGCCGCTGAATCGCGCCTTCTTCGACGCCGCACGCGCGGCCGGCTTTGCGGAAGTCTGGGACCACAACGATCCCGAGTCGACGGGCGTCGGCCCGTGGCCGCGCAATCGGCGCGAAGGCGTGCGCATCTCGACCGCCATCGGCTACCTGGCGCCCGCGCGTCATCGCTTGAATCTCACGATCCGGCCCGCCGTCAACGCTCATCGCGTCATTATCGAGAACGGCCGCGCGGTCGGGGTCGAAGTAGAGTCCGCCGGAACGATCCAGCAAGTACGCGGCAACCACATCACACTATCTGCCGGCGCGATCGCATCACCCGCCATCCTGATGCGCTCAGGTATCGGCCCGCGCGACGAACTCGCCAAGCTGGGCATCAAAAACCAGGTGAACCTACCCGGAGTGGGCCGCAACCTGATCGATCACCCAATGGCGTTCGTCGTGGCGACACCCATCCCTGGAATCCCGCACGATCCGCAGGTCACCAATCCGATCGGCATCCGCTACACCGCGGCGGGCTCCGACGAATTCAACGACATGCAGATGTACGTGTTCGAACTGTTCGACGCGAGCGTTTCACCGGGGTTTGCACTCGACCTGCCGCTGCCGACCGTCGCGGTCGTGCCGGGCTTGCAGCGCCCGCGTTCGCGCGGACAACTTCGTTTGCGCAGCGCCGACCCTGACGTCCCGCCGGTCATCGATCTCAACTATCTCGACGATCCCGAAGACATGCGCCGAATGGTCGACGGCATCCGCATCGCCTGGCGCCTGATGCATGAAGGTCCGCTGGCTCCGATGATCAAGGAGTTCGTGAACCTGACGCCCGAAGTCGTGAACTCCGACTCAGCACTAAAAACTTTTCTGCGCGACAACTGCACGACGATCTTTCATCCAGTCGGCACCGCGAAGATGGGCCCCGAGACCGATCAGATGGCCGTCGTCGATCAGCACTGCCGCGTACGCGGAGTGGAAGGCCTGCGAGTAGTCGACGCCTCGATAATGCCCAACATCGTTCGCGCCAACACCAATCTAACCTGCATAATGATAGGCGAACGAGTAGCAGACTGGATGCGCAAATCGGATTAGGTAGTTCTCCTTTCTGTCTGCTAAACCGAGAGGCATGGCTGACGAACTTCTTACTATCAAGCTCTACTACGACTACAAAAGTCCCTTCACGTACCTCGCGATGCACCCCGCGTACGATCTGACGGAATCGCATCGCGTCCGTCTGCATTACATCCCGCATGAACTCAACGTTCGCGGCGCCTTCGGCGGCGAACTCACGCAGCGGACTGAGCGCGATTGGCGCAAGGTCCGCTACCTCTACCTCGACGCCCGCCGCTACGCGAACGCGCGCGGCATGATCATCCGCGGACCGCAAAAGATCTTCGATTCGAAGCTCTCGCTGATGTCCGGCCTGTTCGCCGACCAGCACGGTCTCTTCCGCCCTTACTCCGACCGCGTGTTCGAGCGCTTCTTCAAGCGCGAACTCGACATCGAAAACGCAGCCGCGCTCGGCGCCGTGATGAAGGAAACCGGCCTCGACGCCGACGCCTTCACTCGCTACGCAGCTCATGACGGTCCGCGCGAACTGGCCGAGGCCTTCGCCGCCGGCGATCGCGACGGCGTCTTCGGGGTGCCCACTTTCATCGTCGACGATGAACCGTTCTTCGGCAACGATCGCGTCGAATGGGTCGTCAAAAAGCTCGACGCAATGGGCCTGCGGAGGTAGCCGCTAATGACCGAGTACCAGTTCTACTCCCTGATCACCGTCATTCTGTTCTTCAAGATGTTCGCCAACTCTGTCGTCCAGGGACTCGCCCGAACCGGCACGAAAACGTACGTGACGCCGGAAGACGCGCGCTTCTTCGGCGCGCCTGCCCCCGCCGCCGATGAATTGCCGATCGTCAAGCGCGCAGCCGCATGCTGGCGCAACGACCTCGAGAACATTCCGATCTTCCTGTTCCTCGCGCTGATCTACGTCACCCTCGGATGCTGGCCGCAGGGCGCATTCATCTACTTCACCATCTTTGTCATCGCGCGAATCCTGCACACGTTCGCGTACATGCGCGGCATGCAGCCGGCGCGGACGATTGCTTACTCGATCGGACTGGTTATCTGCTTCATAGTCTCGGTCCACATCCTGATCGCGGTGTTATAGCGATGAAACCAATTCCGGTCGGAACAAAAGGAAGCCACGTAAAGACAGTTGCGGTGGCCGATCTCGCCAGCACTCTCGACGCCTCGCTCGCCGCCGTTCTCTCGACGCCCACGATGGTCGCGATGATGGAGCAGGCTGCGATCGAAGCGATAAAGCCCTTTCTCGACGCCGGCGAAAGCTCGGTCGGCATGTCGATCGAAGTCAATCACACGGCGGCAACGCCGCCCGGCCATCGCGCTCGCGCCGAAGCCGAAGTCACCAGGGTCGACGGCCGTCGCCTCGAGTTCACAGTGCGCGCCTTCGACGACGTCGAGCAGATTGGCTCCGGGAGCCATCGCCGTGCCGTAATCGACGCGGCCAAGTTCAACGATCGAATCAAAACGAAGCAGAAAAACTAGCGCGCGCGCAGGACGTCACGATGGCCAATGAAATTTTCGACCGCAAAGAGGTGTACGTCGGCCGCGATTTCGGCGGCATCACCTGGGACATCACTCCCGAATTCGTTGCCAAGTACATCGCCGGCACCGGTGACGACAATCCATGGTATCGGGGCGACTCACCACTCGGCGGCCCTATCGCGCCCGCGCTGATTCTCTACGACGCGGTCTACAAGACGCTTGGCTGGTATCTGCCGAACATCTTCGGCAACCTGCACACGCGGCAGGAATGGGAACTGTTCGCGCCTGTGATGGTCGGCGAGCGGCTCACGACCCGCTCCGTAATCGTCGATCGCTACGTCAAGCGCGATCGCGAGTACGTCGTGAACGAAGTCCTCGTCGGCAACGCGTCAGGACAGATTGTATCGCGCAGTCGCACCCATCAGAGTTTCCTGATTCCCGACCAGGCCAAGCAGGGATTCGTCGTCGACCGCGCGCGCGAGAAGGATTCGTCGCGGTCCTTCAAGATCGGCGATCGCGGCGGCGACCCCATCGACTCTCCGATGCGCAAGATCACTGAAGAGATGTGCATGGCGTTCTCCGGACCCGCACGCAACTATCACAACGACAAGCAGAAGGCGGTCGAGCTCGGATTCCCGGAAATCGTCGTGCAGGGGATGCTTTCGGTTTGCCTGGTGTCCGAAATGATGACGCGGCGCTTCGGACTCGGCTTCCTTTACGGCGGCAAAATGGATCTGCGGCTGGTCAACGTCGTCTGGGGCAACGATGTCACCGGGCCAAAGGGATTGATCGTCGAGCGGATTCGCGAAGGCAGCCGCTCACGCGCCGAAGTTGAAGCGTGGTGCGAGAAGGCCGATGGCACCAAGACCATCGTCGGCAGCGCCAGCGCGCTCGAACTGTCGAGGGCCTAGCGCCTGATCTGGTACTTGAGAAACTTCACGACTGGCGCGAGCGACTCGTCGAGGCTTGCGCCGGCCAGCTCGCGTCGCGCGAATTCGGCTTGAGCTTTCTCGTGCTCGACCATGAAGACGCAGACCGCGACCTCGTCCTCTTTACCGCGTTCTCGCGCCGCATCGACCTGGGTCTGGTATTTCGGGACTATCTCGTTGCTGAGCACGTCACGCATCTGCTGCATCAAGTCGTTCCACGCCAGCGACTTGATCATTCGCGCCAGGGCGACAGCTTTCTCCCGCTCTTCGGCTGATTCCACAATGCTCACGCCATGGGCGACCATCGGTGCGCGCAACCACGCCTTGGTCTCCGTCTCGAGCTGAAGCAGCGTGCTCCATTTGAGAATCTCTTCCTGGTTCCGCGCGGATCCCAGCAGAGTGGAATACAGCGCCTCGCCACCCACTTCTCCATTGTAGAACTCCAGCAGTGCTTCCGCGTATGAACTCATAGAGACTCCTACCTGACTGCTAGGCGGCAGTCAGTGCTTCGACGTCTGCGATCGACTTCGGCGTCGCCGACGTCATCACCTCGTGACCGCCTTCGGTCACCAGCACGTCGTCCTCGATTCGAATCCCGATGCCGCGAAAACTGTCGGGAACTTCGTCGTCGGCCGGATCGATGTACAATCCCGGCTCGACCGTAAGCACCATCCCGGGCTCGAGCACTCGCGACGCGCCGCCGACCCGATAAAGCCCGACGTCGTGCACATCCATGCCGAGCCAGTGACTCGTACGATGCATGTAGTAGCGCCGGTACGCGCCCTTCTCGATTATCTCGTCGGCCGATCCGTGCAGGATGCCGAGCTGGCGCATGCCGTCAACCAGCACGCGCAGAGCAACTTCATGCGGATCGTCGAAATGCGCGCCCGGCTTGATAACCTCGATCGCCTTGAGCTGCGCGTCGAGCACTACCTCATACAGGTTGCGCTGCAAGGCGCTGAAGCGCGCGCCAATCGGCGACGTGCGCGTGATGTCGGCCGCATAGAAGTCGTATTCGGCGCCGGCGTCTATGAGCAGCAGCTCGCCCGCGCGCATCTCGCGATCGTTGTTGATGTAGTGCAGCGTCGCCGCGTTAGGCCCCGACGCAATGATCGACGGATAGCTCGGACCCGCCGCGCCCTGCGAGCGGAAGGTGTAGTCGACCTCCGCTTCGATCTCCCATTCGCGCATCCCGCCGCGCGCCTTCGTCATCGCGCGCTTGTGCGCGTCGGCCGAAATCGTCATCGCGCGCCTCATCGCGTCGAGCTCGGCCGGCTCCTTCATCAGCCGCGCCTCGTGAATGATGTCGCGCGGATCGATGATCGACGACGGCCCTACACCGATTCGCGGCCGCATCGAGTGCGCCCATCGAATCAGCTTCATCACCCGCTCATCCATCTTCTCGTTCAGCCCGAGCGGGTAATGCACGCGCTCACTTTTTTCGAGATAGCGCGGCAGGATCTTTTCGAGCTCGTCGATCACGTAGGCCTTGTCGGCCCCGTACTCGATGATCGCGCCCTCGATTCCCGCGCGCCTGCCCGTCCAGGTCTCGCGCTCCTTGTCGCGCGGGCGCACGAACATCACGAACTCGCCGTCCGGATGCCCTGGCGAAAGCAGCGCGACAGATTCCGGCTCCGCGAATCCAGTCAGGTAGTAGAAGTCGCTGTCCTGCCGATAGACGAACTCGACGTCATTCGATCGCACCGACACCGGCGCACTGGGCATGATCGCAGTCGCGCCGGGCGCGATCGCCTCCATCATGCGCTTGCGCCGCGCGCGAAAATTGTCACCGTTGCCGTTAACGCTCATTGCAAATCATTACTACATGCCGCGCGTGCTCACGGAAGAGGCTATATGAATCCTGAGTACCTCATTACCCTCGCCCGCTTGGTTGCGGGAGAGGGAACGGCGTCCGCGCCTGGGGTGAGGGTGCTTGCGCGCTCAGGGCAATCCAGCCCGCGGCACTTCGACGTGAGTGGTTTCGATTCTGCCGCGTCGATCGGCGCGGCATTTCTCCGGATCGGAACC
>JBEKLS010000201.1:0-13282 GCA_050010075.1 Binatus sp. (SeqCode)
TGGCGCATGACGAGGTGGTGAAGCTGCCGGCCTGGCCCCATACCTCATCGGCCGTCGTGTCGCCGCTTCCGGCGACGGCTGTTACCGAGAGCGGCGTGTTGAATTCGAGCACGCGGTTGTTGCTCGCATCGGCTACGTAGAGATTTCCATGGCCGTCGACGGCGACGCCGGTCGGTTGATTGAGAGTGTTCTTGCCGATGCCGCCGTTGTTCGCGGTCTTGCTGGTAAAGCTGCCAAGTTGCCCGAAGACAAGATTCGCGAAAAAGGAGTCGGCAGTGACAGGTCCGCTGTATTCGACCACGCGATTGTTGCCGGTGTCGGCGACCCATACGTTGTTGTCGCCATCGACGGCGACGCCCTGCGGACTGCATAACGTCTCCGAGTCGGGCGATCCGGTATCGACGTCGCACGAACCCGAGGTGAAGTTGCCCACCTGTCCGAGCACGACGCTCGCCACGAAATTCGAGAACTGGCCGTCGTTAGTAAGGCTGGTGAACGGGTTGGGAAATTCCAGTACGCGCGAGTTGCCGGTGTCGGCGACATACACGTCGCCCGCGGCGTCAACCGCGACGCCGTTGGGACTCGAAAAGCCTGGCGGAACTGGTGCCGGCGACTGACGATTCGAAGTCGATCTGGCCGATCACGATGTCGGGGAACTTGCCGGTAGTGAGTGCGCTTATCGACTCCCATCCGAGCACCCGATTGTTTCCCGTATCGGCCACGTAGACATGGTCATTGATCACGTCGACGACGACCGCGCCCGAGCCATGATTGCCGGGAAAATTCAGCGATCCGGCCGAGAACGTATTGGTAGCGTTGTGGGTAAAGTCAGGCTGACCCAGCACGCGCGTAGCGGTCGTTCCGGCGCCAGCGGTGCCAGTCCATACTAAAAGAGTCGCGACCAGGCACCACAGCGATATTCGGAACAGCCGCTGTTCAGCCGAACTCATGGCTTCGCACCCCGCACTTTCCCGGCCCCGTCATCATTTCTCAGTCGTATCTGCGCTTATGGGTAAGTAAGTTGCATCCGATGTAGATCATCTAGAGCATTTGATGCAAGTCGAAACTATCTAAACCACTTGTAAACAGATGTTACAACGCGTAGCGGTCAATCGTGCTCAAAGACCGCGGTCCGCCTTCGGGCATGGGCTGCTTGACAGAAATCCAACAGCTAGCCGAAACGTGCTACGCGTCGCGGCAGATTAACGCATCGCGAACCTCGTCCGGACCTAGGCTTTGGCTAGTTCAGTTTCGCGAATGCCTTATGAGTTTTGCGGACCGCGCTCGCGTAATCCTCGTTGACCGCATTCGGCGCGACGATGAGAACATCGGCACCTTGCTCGCGATAAGCAGCCAATCGTTCGACGCATCGCGAGGCCGGACCGATCAGCGCGACCGCATCCGCAAGTTCCTTCGAGACAGCGGCCGCCATCCCATTCGCGTCGCGGCGCTTCGAGGCCTCCATAATGCGTCCCGCCGCATCGGCAAATCCGCTGTTCGCCATGATGCGATTGTAGAACGGCAGCGCACCGTAGAATGCGAGCCCGCGGCGCGCGGCCTCGTAAGCGGTTTCCAGATCATCATGCATAAAGACCGGCACACCGCAGGTCATCGTGAGGCTGCCGGGGGAACGGCCCTTCTCCTTTGCCACCTGGTTCGCCGCGTCGATCGATTTCTTCATCCGCTCGGGCGGGCACATGTAGAGCATCAGGCCGTCGGCCATCTCACCGCCGAGCTTTGCGGTCTCGAGCGCCAGCGCCGCGAAGAAGATCGGAATCGGATGGCTGGGTGCGGGGAACTTCCTGCCGAACATTTCGAGCTCGCCGCGAAAAGCTTTGCCGATGATTTCAGTATCATGGCGCAAGCGGTCGCGCGCGTTGCCCATCTCGATGCCGCGCGCTTCGAGCGCAGGGCGATGACTCGAGCCGAGACCCAGGATGAAGCGTCCCTGTGCTGCCTCCTGCACCATCTCGGCCGCGATCGCGCATAGGCCGGGATCGCGCAGATAGATGTTCACGATCCAGGTCGCGACGGCGATCCGCTTGGTCGCGTTGGCGACGGCGAACGAGCACATCAGCGCGTCGTTGATGGCCTCGGGAATGTAGACGCCACTGAATCCGGCATCCTCGGTCTCGCGCGCGAGTTGAACCAATTCGGATACGCCCGGAATTGTCGGACGAAGAGTTACGCCGTAGCCTTTCATCGATGCCTCCTCAGTCGCGGCCAGCGCCGCGCGATTAACGCCAAGACCCAGAAGGTATCGATAAAGGCGAGCTTGTCAACTTATCGCGACTGCGAGAGTTTGGAGAGCGAATTCGCCATGGAGACAACTGTCCAGAAGGGTTAAGCTTGGCCACCGACTGCGGCGCATCGCCGCATCCACGAAGGAGGTCCACCATGGCAGAATCTGCCGCATCACCAACCGTTGTTACTCAACTCGTGGAGACCATGCGGACGGTAGCCGGGCCGCATCCCGGGTTTCGCCCCGTTCACGCCAAGGGACTCGTCTGCTCGGGAACGTTTCGCGCTGTACCTGCCGCAAAAGGGGTGAGCCGCGCGCCGCATCTGCAAGGGCAGCCGGTCCCAACCGTAATGCGTTTCTCCAATGCGAGCGGAGATCCCGACGTGCACGACGGCATTCCCAACGCCCGCGCGCTGGCGGTGAAATTTCAGTTACCCGACGGCAAGAAGGCCGACATCCTGGCGCTCCATATCGAAGGGTTTCCTGCGCGGACGCCTGAGGAGTTTCTCGCGTTTCTGCGCGCGCAACTGCCCGACCCTGCCACCGGCAAGCCTGCGCCCGACGCGGTTCCGCGCTTTCTGGAGAGTCATCCTGGTACACGCGCCTTCATCGGGCGTCTGATGCAGAAGCCAATCCCGGCCAGCCTTGGGCAGGCCACCTATTATGCGGAGCACGCTTTTAAATTCACCGCCGCGGATGGCACCAGCCGATTCGGCCGCTATCGCTGGGTGCCCGAGGCGGGCGAAGCCTATCTCTCCCCTGATGATGCGGGCAAGCGCAGTGCGAATTTTCTGCGCGACGAGTTGGAGAGCCGACTGCGAAACGGTCCGGTCGCGTTCCGCCTCTTGCTGCAATTGGCTGGCGAAAGCGATCCGACAGACGACGTCACCGCCTTGTGGCCGGCGGACAGGCCCCTGGTCGAGCTGGGACGGCTGGAGGTGACCGCAATCTCCCCGACCAGTGCGGCCGATGAACGCGGTCTCGTGTTCGATCCGACCAATGTGACCGACGGCATCGCTCTCTCGGCCGATCCGCTTCCGCAGGCGCGGTCAGCCGCTTACTCCGTCTCGTACGATCACCGCAGCAAGGAAAAGTGATGGACCGACGTCTGCCAATCGTTCGCTCTGCGTGGCCGATCCGGGATATTACGAGGCAAGCGATCTGACACGTTGCAAATCACTCATTTGCCCTTAGACTGGGCGCGGTTCGGAGGAGTCATGAGTACGACGGTTCAGCCAATCGACGATCTGTGCATCAACACTATCCGGACGCTTTCGATCGACGCGGTCCAGAAAGCGAACTCGGGACATCCGGGAATGCCGCTGGGCGCGGCTCCGATGGCGTACGTCTTGTGGACGCGCCATCTCCGGCACAATCCTACCAACCCCAAATGGCCCGATCGCGATCGGTTCGTGCTGTCAGCCGGGCACGCCAGCATGCTGCTCTACAGCATGCTGTTCCTCACCGGATACGACCTCACGATGGACGACATCCAGCACTTCCGCCAATGGGGCAGCCGCACGCCGGGACATCCCGAGTATGGCGTGGTGCCCGGAGCGGAAGTTACGACGGGTCCGCTGGGTCAAGGTGTTGGGAACGCGGTGGGATTGGCAATCGCGGAGCGCTGGCTGGCCGCCACCTTCAATCGTCCGGGCCACGAAGTGGTGAATCACCATACGTACGTGATGGCCAGCGACGGCGACATGATGGAAGGCGTCGCGGCCGAAGCCGCTTCGATAGCGGGGCAGTTTCGGCTCGGGCGATTGATCGTTATCTACGACGCCAATCAGATCACCCTCTCCGCCAGCGCCGACGTTACCTTCTCCGAAGATGTAGGCGCACGATTCCAGGCTTATGGATGGCATGTGGAGCATATCGACGGGATGGATATTGCCGCGGTTGATGCGGCCGTAACCAAAGCCAAGGCGGTCGAGGACCGGCCGTCGCTAATCGTGGCGCGCACGCATATCGGCTATGGCAGTCCGCATAAGCACGACACTTTCGAGGCGCACGGCGAGCCCCTGGGCGTCGAAGAGGTAAAATTAACCAAGCGGGCGTTGGGCTGGCCTGAAGACAAGAGTTTCTACATTCCCGACGAGGCCTTGGCCGAGTTTCGCAAGGCGGTGGAAAGAGGCCGCGAGCTCGAGGCGGATTGGCATCGACGCGTGGATGGTTTGCGCGCTGCCGATGCGCAGTTGGCTGACAAGCTTCGGCAGGCGCTGGCCGGTGAACTGCCCAAGGGATGGGACGCGGCCCTTCCCAAGTTCACGCCGGCGGACGGCCCGATGGCGACGCGCGACGCCGGACAGAAAACCATCGTCGCGTTAGCCGAGGCGATACCCAACCTGGTTGGTGGATCGGGCGATCTCGATCCGTCCACTCGCACCGCGCTCAAGGGCAAGGGCGATTTCGAGAGCCCCAATTTTACGCCGCCCCAGGGTGCGCCGCCGACGCAGGGAATGGTGGGCGGTCCGTTGGGGTACGGTGGGCGCAACATCCATTTCGGCATTCGCGAGCATGCCATGGCCGCAATCGCCACGGGCATGGCGCTGCATGGCGGCATCCTGCCGTACGCCGCGACCTTCTTTACGTTTTCCGACTACATGCGGCCGAGCATCCGACTGGCGGCTTTGAGTAAGGCCCACGTGATCTATGTGTGGACCCACGACAGCATCGGATTGGGCGAGGACGGACCCACGCATCAGCCGATAGAACAACTGGCAAGCCTCCGCGCGATGCCCGAGATGATGCTGCTGCGCCCGGGCGACGCCAACGAGGCAGTGGAAGCGTGGAAGATCGCGGTGGCGCATACTGAGGGGCCGGTGGGACTGGTGTTTACGCGCCAGAAGTTGCCCATCTTCGACCGCAGCAAGCTGGCCCCCGCTGCAGGAACGGCGAAAGGAGCTTACGTCCTGGCCGACTCCGCAGGTCCGCCCAAGCTCATCCTCATCGCTACCGGTTCCGAAGTGTCGATCGCGCTTGAGGCGCACAACCAACTGACTCGTGAGGGAGTTGCAAGCCGGGTGGTCTCGATACCGTGCTGGGATTTGTTTGAGGCGCAGCCGCAATCCTACAAGGATTCGGTTCTTCCTCCTGGCGTCAAAGCGCGAGTCAGTGTTGAGGCGGCCTCGCCGCTAGGATGGGAGCGTTACGTGGGCCTCGACGGCGCAGTCATCGGGCTGAACCGTTTCGGTGCGTCAGCGCCGGGTGAAATCGTGATGCGTGAGCTGGGCTTTACTCCAGAGCACATTGTCAAAGTTGCCAAATCTATCCTGGCCGGCAACCGCCCTGGATAGGACATCGGTAAAGCTTCGTTGATTCGGATTAAACGAAAAAAGAAAATGCCGGAGTAAAATGCTATGGCCTCGAAACTTGCCGAAGATCCCCGCATCGATCCACGTATCAAAGCCGTATTCGGCAGCATCGATTTTTTGGGCGCTACGGGCGACGTGGCGAGCCGTGAGGACTTGCTGGCAGCGACGAACAGCGAATCCGGCAAAAAGCAGGCGGCCGCGATGGCAGTTATGCTCGACTCCTTTGACAATGAAACCGTCGCACCATCGGCTGGGCTGAGTATTCGCACCGAGCACGTCGTGTCGGCTCCCGATGGCAACACGATCAACATCCAGTTGATCCGGCCTGACAATGGCGCGCGCGTTCCGTGCGTCTACTACATTCACGGCGGCGGCATGACGGTCATGTCGTGTTACTCAGGAAACTACCGGGCATGGGGCAAGATTATCGCCGCCAACGGCGTGGCCGTCGCGATGGTCGACTTTCGCAATGCGCTCTCTCCCTCTTCGGTGCCCGAAGTCGCGCCGTTTCCGGCCGGCCTCAATGATTGCGTGTCCGGCTTGAAGTGGGTTCACGCCAACAGCGCTGCGCTCAATATCGATCCCACGCGAATTGTCGTCGCGGGCGAAAGCGGCGGGGGAAATCTCACCCTTGCCACGGGACTGAAACTAAAGCGCGACGGCGACCTCGGGTTGATCAAGGGGCTTTATGCTCTGTGCCCGTTACGGGATCGAAGCCTTTCGTGCGCGCAACCCGCTAGCGTGGCCGGCCTTCGCCACCGCCAAGGATGTCGCAGGGTTCCCGCCCACCGTGATCAGCGTCAATGAGTGCGATCCGCTGCGCGACGAAGGGATCAACTTCTACCGCCTTCTTATGCACAATTCCGTGCGCGCGCGCTGCCGGCAGGTGATGGGAACGATCCACGCGACGGAAATCTTTCCGACCTGTTGCCCCGATATCAGCCAAAGCACCGGCAGTGATATTGCCAACTTCTGTGCACGCTGATTGGTCGTCGCATGAAACCGGGCAGACGCGGCTCATGCGCCGATAGGATGTGTACCTTCAGCCCATGACGTGCGTACCGCAATCGACAAAAGTAATATTGCCCGTGATGTAGCGTGCGCCGTCGCTTACCAGAAAGGCCGCCGCCGCGCCGATATCAGCGGCGATGAGCGGCGTTTCGTGGATTGGTGACTTGCGCTGCGCCTCGCGCAGCAACTCGTCGAATTCAGCGAGCCCGCCCGCTGCTCGGGTCGCGATCGGCCCCGGCGACAGAGCGTTGACGCGGATGCGGCTCTTGCCCATTTCCACCGCGAGATACTTGACCACGCCTTCCAGCGCCGATTTCACCGGCCCCATTATGTTGTAGTGCTCGACGACTTGCTCGCCGCCGTAATTGCTCGTGGTGAGCAGGCAACCGCCTGCCGTCATCAGCGGCTCGGCGAAGTGCGCCATGCGGATGAAGGAGTAGCAGGAAATATCCATCGCGGTCAGAAACCCCTGCCGTGAACAGTCTGCCACGCGGCCCTGCAAATCCTCTTTCGGCGCGAAGGCGATAGCATGTAGCAGAAAATCGAGCTTGCCCCACCTGGCTTTGACGGCATTGAAGACGGCTTCCATCTGCGCGTCGTCGCGCACGTCCAGCGGGAGAATGAGCGATGCGCTCACCTGCTGCGCAAGCGGGCGCACATAGGGTTCCGCCTTCACGTTCAGATAAGTTACGGCCAGTTCCGCGCCTTCGGCCTGAAATGCTTTCGCGCAGCCCCACGCAATCGAATGCTCATTGGCGATGCCGACGACCAGCCCTTTTTTGCCCGCGAGCGTTTGCGTCATGACGGTTTTCTTAGCTCCTGTTTCGGCAGGCGCGTGATCTAGTTCACAGCGTTGACTGGATGGCCCTCAACAAACGCGCGCACGTTGGCGACCGCGGTGTTGAGTAACCGCGTGCGTGCTTCCATTGTTGCCCACGCGATGTGCGGGGTTACGATACAGTTCTTCGCATGCAAGAGCGGATTGTCGGGGGAGGGCGGTTCGCTCGAAAGTACGTCAACCGCGGCGCCCGCCAGGCGACCGTTGTTGAGCGCATCAGCCAGGTCCTGCTCTACAACCAACCCGCCGCGCGACACGTTGATAAGAAAAGCGCCCGGTTTCATCAGGGCGAGCGACTTCGCATTGATCATGCCCTGCGTTTGCGCGAGCAGCGGGCAATGTAGACTCACGATATCGGCCTGCTGCATCAATTCATCGAGCGCACACCATCGAAAGTTGGGCGAATCGGGAGCCGCGCTTCTTACCTGGTTGGCAGCAAGTACGCGCATTTCGAATGCCAGTGCTATCTCCGCTACGCGCCGGCCAATCTTACCAAGGCCTACTATTCCGATCGTCTTTCCTGCCAGCTCGACCAGGGGCGTTTTCCAGAAGGTGAAATCCGCAGATCGCGACCACTCTCCGGCGCGACTCGCCTCGCTGTGAAGAGCCGCGTGATGGCACAGCTCCAGGATCAGCGCAAACGTAAATTCCGCAACCGATGCGGTGCCGTAGGTCGGAATATTGGTGACTACGATCTTGAGATCGGCGGCCGCTTTTATATCGACGATATCGTAGCCGGTGGCTAGTACTCCAATGTAGCGAGTTTTTTTGAGCTGCCTCAGGACGTCCGCAGAAAGCCGGGTCTTGTTGGTCAGCACGATTTCGGCGTCCTGCGCACGCTCGACAATCTGATCGTCTGGCGTGCGGTCGAAAACCTGCAGATCGCCAATCGCGCGCAGCGGCTCCCAACTCAAGTCGCCAGGATTCAACGCGTACCCATCGAGAACAACTATCCTGGTGGGAGCCATATTTCGATCCTACCTGTCCTGAGATCGCTCGGCCTTGTCCAACGCCTTACTCGGGTCCTGAGTGAGGTCTGCTTTGAGGAACTCGGGCGTTTCCGGAATGGCCATGCGAAAATCGTCGAGATGCTGGACCTGGGCCTTTAGCGTGCTGCCCGCCACCTCGAGAAGATGGCCGCCGCCCGAGCGGTCTTCGCTCAGAAAATGCAAATGCCAGCCTGCGATGTTGACGGTTTTGGCATACGCGGGCGTCCAGAAACCTACAATCGTCCCGACGATCTCATGCAACTCGAATTCCGCCTGATTGGCGGCGGCGTCCACCAGCTTCGCGCCGGCCTGCTTGCAAACCGCCCGCGTATGCAGGTGGTTGAAGCGCCCATCAAGACGGACGGCGAAGAACAAGTTATTCGAAGTGCGCAATCGATCGAGTTGCCGGAGGAGATCGTCAATTGAAACGACGCTCGCCAACTCGAGGCTGCGCTCAGGACGAAAGCTCGTGACGACGGCGAACGGCGCGAGATCGGAGTCAGACGCCTCGCGGATTGCCCCGGCTCCGGGAACGCGCCAGAAATGCCCATCGACGACGACCATCTCACCGTCGAGATCGGCGAACGTGCCGAGGCCGAGGTCGCCATGGCGCTTCAGCTCGCCGACGGTAACGACACCCTGCGAGATGCCCTCGACCAGCGCGCCCGAAGTGGAAACTTGAAACAGCGTGGCATGCTCAACTTCCAGATGATCGGCGAGCGCGCGCATGACGATGTGGTCGATCGGCTCGCCGGTCGTCCGCAGCCGCGTCTGCAGAGCGTTCATCAACGACTGAGAAATTTCGCAACTCAAGTTCGGCATGATCAGTTCCTCGGCAGTTCCGTCGGCTTGCTCAGATGATAACTTCAGGATGCATCTGTTTGCCAAGCTCGACGTTGTGGCTGTAGTCCACCGAGATATCGATCAGTACCGGTCCTCCTGCTGTCTTTCTCTATCCAGCCAGCGAAAAGCGGAAGGAGTCGTCCTTCTTTGTGATTTTGCCTGGTGACGGCAGCGCGAAATGCGTCCCGAACACCAGCACTCCCGAGTCGGCGTAACGCTCGCAGAAAGCGCGCCGCGTCTTCTTTGCCATCGGCCCGTCGGTGTCGAAATTGTCATCCCACTCGGGGTAGCGGCATTGAATCGGATGATGCATCAGGTCACCGGTGATGACCGCATTCTGACCCTTCGAGCCGATGCGCACCGCAAAATGACCGGGGGTGTGGCCGGGCGTCGATTCGAGCCAGACTTCATCGGTGATGCGGTACTTGTCGTCGACCAGTTCCGACATCCCCTCGGCCATCACCGGGCGAACCGAGTCCTCGACCGGGTCTTTCAGGAATGGGTCGGCTGCGCGCGAAAAGAAATCCCATTCGGTGCCGCCGATCAGGTATTTGGCGTTAGGGAACGTGGGCACCCACTTGTCGTCCTTGAGCATAGTGTTCCAGCCGACATGGTCGATATGAAGATGCGTGCAGATAACGCGATCGATCGTTTCGCGGGGAGATCCGATTTTCTGAAGGTCCTGCAGGAAGGGTAATTGCAGCTTGTTCCATTCGGGATTCGAACGCACCTTGTCGTTGCCGATGCAGGTATCGACGATGATGCGCTTGCCCTGTGATTCAATCACCAGCGCCTGGATGGCCATGCGAATCTTGCCGTTTTCGTCGGAGTAGATCGGGTATAGCCAGTCGCGTTCCTTCTGAACGTTCTCCGCCGTTCCATTGGGCAAAATAAATGTACCGTCCCAGGGTCCTTCCGACTCGACCACCCGGGTGATCTTAACGTCGCCAATTTTCCATTGATTCACGCCGCTGACTGCCATCTTCAAATACCTCCGTTGATTGTAGTGATCGCCACACCCGGCGATCACTCGCTGGGCTCTGTCCGATACCGGTCATAGCCCGGCGCGACGGCGAATTCAAACTTCAGCGCGGCAAGATCGGTGTATCGGGCTCACACTTGGGCGGCGCCGCCGTCGACGAACAGCTCGGTGCCAGTGACGAAAGTGCTGTCGTCGGAGGCGAGGAAAACTGCGGCCCTGGCGATTTCGTCCGGCTCGCCGAAACGGCCCATTGGCACCCTGTTCACGATGCTATCCAGCAGCTGCTTGCCTGCCGGCCCGGACTCAGCGAGGCGGTCATAGGCGGGAGTGCGGATAGGACCCGGACTGACGGCGTTCACGCGAATTTTGCGTTCCTTCAAATCCACCGTCCAGGTGCGCGCGAACGACCGCACCGCGGCTTTGGTCGCGCTGTAGACGCTCGAGGCCGGATTGCCTTTGGACGCGACGACCGAGGCATTCAAGATGATCGATCCGCCATTCGGGATCAGGTGCAGCGCCTTCTGCACTGTGAACAGCAATCCCTTGACGTTGATGTTGAACATCCGGTCGAAGTTTTCCTCGGTGATTTCGCCCAGAGGCGCGAGCTCGGCGATACCGGCATTGGCAAACAGTACGTCGATGCGTCCCGTCTTTGCCTTCACCGTGTCGTACAGCTTGTCCAGGTCGCTGAGTTTGGCGACGTCGCCTTGAACGCCGGTCACGTTTTTGCCGATTTCTTTCACCGCGGCGTCGAGTTCGCTCTGACGGCGGCCGGTGATGAAGACATACGCGCCTTCCTCGACGAATCGCTTCGCCGTGGCGAGACCGATGCCACTATTGGCTCCGGTGACAACTGCCACTTTGCCTTCGAGTTTTCCGCTCATGGTGAATTGCTCCTTACCTGGTTTTGTCGATCGTTATCCGAAACAGTCCCTCAAACGGCTTCGGGTGGCCAGAAAACCAGCGCCCGCACCTCTATACTCTCGCGCGGCGCGGCGTTGGGCGGGCTGCTCGGATCTTCGAACGAGGTGTGCGCGGTGAAGCGCGCGCGGCCGTCGTCCATCGAGTCGTAGCATTTCAGCAGGAGTGCTTCGTTACGTTGCATTCGCGGGAAATAGTACCAGCGATGATTCGGGTTGAAGATGAAGCCGAGGGTTTCGCCGACGCGATCGCGATAGACGAGGTCGGTCGGCACACTATCTTCGAGGTCGAGGCTGCGCGCGTCGCATAGCGCGAGCGGCGAGCTTTCGATCGGGCCGCGAATCGCGCGCCAGACGTTGATCTCGGCGAAACGATTCTTGAGCAGGTGCTCTGCTTCTTCGGGCAGATGGTCGCGGACACGGCGCGGCGCGGATTTCAGGCTGTAGTCGTTGTGGACGACCTTGGCGGGCGAGCGCGCGCCTTTTTCTCCACGCTCAGCAAGGACGGGATTGCGCACGATGTGATCGAAAACCATGACGCGCTCGGCACCGGTTACCCGCTTTAGCAAGCGCTCGACCTCGGGGTAGTAGACCGACTTGACCTCGTCGGCATCGTAGAAATCCTTGATCGCAGTCTCGTGCTCCGTCAGCACGAAACCGTTGAGGTCGAGCGAGAGTTTGCCGAGCATTTCGCGCCCGTTGCGGATAGCGACGCTTTGCGAGGTGTATTTTCCGGAGCTGCGGGGCACGCCGGCCGGCGGCTCATACGCATAGTTGACCGGCTTTGGCGTAGCCTCGGCCAGGTAATTCAGCCGCGCATTGACGACTTCGATTCCGCCGCCCGCATGTTCCTGAATGCTGGTTTCCATTTCCGAAATAACCTCCGTTGATTTATCGATGCCTCGCAAATCGCGACGGCGTTGGCCGTTTGCGAATTGATTTACCCGTGATCTCCCACGATGTCGTTCATTTTGCCGGCCTTGATGCTTGCATATACAAGACTCGGACCAAAAAATTATCGAGCCCTGCTAGTCAATCGTCATGGTCGCGATTTCTTGGCCGCATGGCCCAATCCGCGATGACTATTGCCACCACGCAGAATATTGCGAGTAACAACAACCGGCTGATTTCGTTTTCCATAGTGATCACCTTGGTCAGTTGGATGATCCGGCTACCTCCAGGAGAATCTTGCCGCCGCGTTGCGCATGCGCGACTGCTTCCTTGATGGATGAGAGGGGGTAGGTGGCGGTCACTGGAATGTGCACCCGGCCGGACGCGATCATCTCGGCCGCTTGCGCTATTGGCGCCGCACTTTTGGCCGTAGATTCCGGATGGCCCAGCCAAAAGCCCCGTATCGTGATGGGCTTGAAGATAACGTCGAGCGGGCTGATCGACATCCGAGCCTCACTCATCGCGGCAAAGCTCACGAGTGTGCCGTGGGGCGAGAGCGTCGATGCGAGCACGCCGGTCGCGGGGCCGCTGACGCCGTCGAGCGCGAGGCGTAGCTCAGCCTTGCCGACGGCAGCTTTGATCTCTTTCGATACGTCGGGAGAATCGACGACGACCACGTCGCCGCCAATCGCCTTCAGCTCGGCCACGAGCTCTGGCCGGCGGACGATGTTGACGGTCTTCAGGCCGCGCGCTTTCGCGAACGCGATCACCCATCGCCCGACAGACGAATTCGCGGCATTCTGCACGACCCACTCGCCCGGCTTCAGGTCGACGTACTCACTGAGCAACAGCGCTGCCGTTGGAGGATTGATCGCGAGCATCGACAGCTGCTGCGGATCGGCGCCCGCGGGCAAAGCGAAAAGACCTTGCGCTGAAATAACCATTCGCTCCCTCCAGGTGAAGCTCGAGAGCGGCGCCACAACGCGGTCGCCGACCTTGACGTTCTTCACCCCTGCGCCCACTGCGAGGATGCGGCCGACGCCTTCACCGCCGATCACGGTCGGAAGCGCGGGGCGGATTCCGTAGATACCTTGGGCGAGCAGGAGGTCGCTCGGATTGAGCGGAGAAAACTCGACGCCGACAAGGACCTCGTTTGGGCCGGGAGCCTCGGGCTCGGGAAGGTCGACATACTTCAGACCCTCGAGAGGGTTGCCATAAGCAATGAGTTGAACAGCGCGCATATTGGTATCTC
>JBEKLS010000202.1:0-7223 GCA_050010075.1 Binatus sp. (SeqCode)
GGGAATATCTTAGCAGTGCCATAAGAGCCTCCTCGTGAATGAGATTTGGAACCGCTATCCGAGCGAAAAATAATTCCTCTTCGTCACACGTCAAGGGGGCGCGAAACAGAATTGACTGTTTTGATCACGCGGTCTTAAGGTAGCTGCCAGACGGCGTCGAAGTTCAGACGGAGGTCTCGTTATGCGCGCGGGAGTCGACCATATCATCGTTAACGTGAACGATTACGCGGCGGCGAAAAAGTTTTACTCGTGGCTGATGCCGCAAATCGGCTATCCGAAGGCGATGTCCTACGATCAGGCGCAGATCGACGTCACCACCGGGTATTTCGGCGATCACGGATCGCTGTGGATCCGCCCGTCCGATCCGGAATTTCGCGGCGACACGTTCCATCGCCATCGCGTCGGGCTGTGCGAAATCGCCTTTGCCGCGGAAAGCCGCGAGCAGATCGATGAGCTGGCGATGAAAATTTCGGCCGCCGGCGGCAAGGTCACCGATCCGCCGAAAGAGTACGACTACCTACCGGGATATTACGCGGTGTTCTTCACCGATCCGGACGGACTGAAGCTGGAACTGGTGCACGTCCCGCGCTGAGCGCGCGAAATTGCTCAGACCGGAGCGAGTCTGCCGGCTACGCGCCGAGCGAATGCGAAACCCACTGGCAGGAAGAGCAACTCCGGTTGAAGCACGATTACCGCACCAACCACCATCAGAACCGCCGCGATCAAGAGGTCGTGCTTGTCGACATGGAAGGTCCAGCGTTCGCAGTCATCGCAATAGCTCGCTCGAAATCGTCCGCTGCTTTCGCATGAGTTGCAGGCCATGGCTTCAACTCCTTCGCCGGGCGGCGCTCGCACGCCAGCCTAACCGAACATCTCCTTGAGCTTGTCCACGAAGCCCTTGGAGAGCGGATGGTTGACGGCCTTGCCGTCGAGCTTGGCGAATTCTTCGAGCAGTTCGCGCTGACGCGCGGTCAGGCTGCGCGGCGTTTCCACGATCACCTTGATCAGCTGATCGCCGCGCCCGTAGCCGTGAAGATCGACGATACCTTTGCCCTTGAGGCGCAGGATTTTTCCCGATTGCGTGGCGGCCGGAATCTTCAGCTTCACTTTGCCGTCGAGCGTCGGCACTTCAATCTCGGTGCCGACCGCGGCCTGCGGGAAACTGATCGGCGCCTCGATTATCACGTCGTTGTCCTGGCGCACGAACATCTCGTGCTCCTTGACGTGAATGACTACGTAGAGATCGCCTTGCGGACCGCCGCCGTAACCTGCCTCGCCCTCGCCGCGCAGCTTAAGGCGCGAGCCGTTGTCCACGCCCGGCGGAATTTTCACGGCGAGCGATTCCTGCTTGCGGATTCGTCCCTGTCCCTGGCACTTCGGGCACGGGTCGGAGATGATCATGCCCTCGCCGCGGCATTGCCCGCAGGTCGTAGAGATCGAAAAGAATCCCTGCTGCGTGCGCACCTGGCCGCTGCCGCGGCAGTTGGGACATTGGCGGGCGCCGCTGGAGCCGCCGCGAGCGCGGCTGCCGTTGCATGACTCGCATTGCGTGAGCCGTTGGAACTTTACGACCTTCTCGATCCCATGCGCCGCTTCTTCGAATTCGATTTCGAGATCGTAACGCAGGTCGTCGCCGCGTCGGGTGCGCGAGCGCGACCGCCCGCGTCCGGTGCCGAAGAAATCGCCAAAGATGTCGGAGAAGACTTCCTCGAAGCCCTGGCTGAAATCGAAGCCTCCGAATCCACCCGGACCACCCTGCGGTCCCTGGAAGGCGGCGTGACCGAAACGATCGTACTGCGCGCGCCGCTCGGGATCGGAGAGAACCTGGTAGGCCTCGTTGAGTTCCTTGAAACGTTCCTCGGCGTCCTTGTTGCCGGGATTGCGATCGGGATGAAACTGAATGGCGAGACTGCGATAGGCTTTTTTCAGTTCGATTTCGCCGGCGCCGCGATTGACACCGAGAACTTCGTAATAATCGCGTTTTTGTGCAGGCGGCATCGCGGGAAGATTCTATGCGAACAGGCGCGCCGACGCCATTGGCGGACGCATAAAAGAAGGGCCGCTTGCGCGGCCCCATCGGTGATTACTGGTCTTTGACTTCTTTGTAGTCCGCATCAACCACGTCTTCTTTCGCGCCGCTTTCGCCATTTCCGCTCTGAGAGCCGCTCTGGCCGCTGGCGCCATCCTGGGGACCTGCTCCTGCCTGCGGGCCTGCTCCAGCCTTGGTCTTGCTATACATCGCCTCCGCCAGCTTGTGCGACGCGTTCTGCAGCGCCTCGGCCGCGCGATTGATCTCGTCGGCGTCCTTGGACTCGAGCTTGGTCTTCGCCTCCGCGAGCGCGTCCTCGACCTGCTTGCGTCCCGCCTCGTCGACTTCGGCGCCGTGATCCTTGAGCGTCTTCTCGGTCGTGTAGATCAGGTTGTCGAGCTTGTTGCGCGCCTCGGCCTGCTGACGGCGAGCATGGTCGTCGGCCGCATGCGCCTCGGCCTCGCGCACCATCTTCTTGATCTCTTCCTCGTTGAGACCCGACGACGCAGTGATTTTGATCGACTGCTCCTTGTTGGTGCCGAGGTCCTTCGCATGCACGTTCACGATTCCGTTCGCATCGATGTCGAACGTAACCTCGACCTGCGGCATCCCGCGCGGAGCCGGTGGAATTCCGATCAAGTCGAACTGGCCGAGCAGCTTGTTGTCCGACGCCATCTCACGCTCGCCCTGGAAGACGCGAATCGTGACCGCCGTCTGATTGTCCTGCGCGGTCGAGAAGGTCTGGCTCTTGCGCGTGGGAATCGTCGTGTTCTTCTCGATGAGCTTGGTGAACACGCCGCCGAGCGTTTCGATTCCGAGCGAGAGCGGAGTCACGTCGAGCAGCAGCACGTCTTTGACTTCGCCCTTGAGCACGCCCGCCTGGATTGCCGCGCCGATCGCGACGACTTCATCCGGGTTGACGCCCTTGTGTCCTTCCTTGCCGAACAGGCGCTTCACGCGCTCCTGCACCGCGGGCATGCGGGTCATGCCGCCGACGAGCACGATCTCATTGATCTCGCTCGCCTTCAGGCCGGCATCGCGCAGCGCGGTCACGCATGGCGCGTCGAGCCGGTCGAGCAGGTCAGCGCACAGCGCTTCGAGCTTCGCGCGCGTCAGCTTGATGTTCAGATGCTTGGGTCCCGACTGATCCGCCGTGATGAACGGCAGATTGATGTCGGTCTCGGTCACGGTGGAGAGCTCGGTCTTGGCCTTCTCGGCCGCTTCCTTGAGCCGCTGCAACGCCATCCGATCCTTGCGCAGATCGATCGCCTGGTCCTTGCGGAACTCGTCGGCCAGGTAGTCGATGACGCGCTGATCGAAATCCTCGCCACCGAGGAAGGTGTCGCCGTTGGTCGCCTTGACCTCGAACACGCCTTCGCCCAGTTCGAGAATTGAAATGTCGAAGGTACCGCCGCCGAGATCGAATACGGCGATCTTCTCGTCTTTCTTCTTGTCGAGGCCGTAGGCCAGCGACGCCGCCGTCGGCTCGTTGATAATTCGCAGCACGTTCAGGCCCGCGATACGGCCGGCATCCTTGGTGGCCTGGCGCTGGCTGTCGTTGAAGTACGCGGGCACGGTGATTACGGCCTCGGTAACTTTCTCACCGAGATAATCTTCCGCGGTCTGCTTCATCTTCTGCAGGATGAACGCGGAAATCTCCGGCGGGCTGTATTTCTTGCCGCGGATTTCCACCCATGCCGCGCCGTCGTCGTTCTTCACTACTTTGTACGGCAGAACTTTCAGCGCTTTCTGAACTTCGGGGTCGTCGAACCGGCGGCCCATCAGGCGCTTGATCGCAAAAACTGTATTGGTTGGATTGGTGATCGACTGGCGCTTGGCGATCTGGCCGGTGAGGCGCTCGCCCGCTTCCGTAAACGCGACAACCGACGGCGTCGTGCGGCTGCCTTCGGAGTTCGCGATAACTACAGGGTCGCCACCCTCCATGATCGCGACGCAACTGTTCGTCGTGCCAAGGTCGATACCGATAACTTTTGCCATTTTTCTAAAGGTCCCCTGATATAGAACTTAAGATAGAGATAATCACAGTTCAGTCATTTTCAACGTCGGAGGCATCGCTTTCGCCTCCGTTTCGCTTCCCGGAATTGGTCCCGGCTCCCTTTGCGACCGACACCCGCGCAGGACGCAGGACGCGCTCGCCGATCAGGTAGCCGCGATGGAACTCATCGACGACCGTGTTCGGCGGATGCTTTTCCGACGCCACGTGATCGACCGCCTCATGCCGATTGGGGTCGAACGATTGGCCGACGGACTGCAATGGCGTCACGCCTTGCGCGCGCAGGAAATCGATCAGCGCCCGCACCGTCATCTCGACGCCATCGACAATCGTCTTGCCTTCGGTGCCACTGCGAGCGGCTGCGAGCGCGCGTTCGAGGTTGTCGATAATCGGCAGCAGGTCGCGCAAAATGCTCTCGCGCTGAATCCGTACGGACTCCTCGCTCTGCTGGCGGATTCGCTTGCGCGCATTTTCAGAGTCAGCGAGCGTGCGCAGGTACTTGTCCTTCAGCTCGGCGATTTCCTTGTCTTTTTCAGCCAACTGCGCGCGCAGCGTATCCACCTCGCCGCCAGGCTGTGACTCGCCGCCGCCGTCGATGGGGTCGAACTCTCCATCCATACCGGGATTTCCGTCCTGAGGATGCTTGTTTCGTTTGTTCATTTAATGAACCGAACCGACCTTAAACCTAAGCACGATTCAGGGTCGTGCCAGTGCAGGCAAGGGCGGAATCGCTGGATTTTTCGTCGACTTGGCGGGTCCTTCCGAATTGCCTCGCCCCAAAGGGGAGAGGCCGACACGCGTCCTGGCATGGCGGGTGAGGGACCGAAATTCCTCAGTTTTGCGCGTAGTTCCGGATGTGCGGCGCGACAGACAATCGCGCCGGACAATGGTGCTCCACCCTAACCCTCCTCCCATTTGGGAGGAGGGAACCGGAGAGGTCAGTATTCCATCAGACGCGATAGTGCGCGCGCGGTGTACTCGACCAGCGGGATCACGCGGTCGTAGTCCATCCGCACCGGGCCGACGATTGCGAGGCTGCCGAGTGCGCTCGAGCCGCTGGCGTATGATGCCGAGACCACGCTCAGCGACGACAGGCGCGGGTCGTAGTTCTCCGAGCCGATCGACACCGTCAATCCCGCGTTGGTCAGGCTGCGTTCGAGCAGTTCGAGCAGCGCGGTTTTGTCGTCGAGCGCGCGCAGCAGTTCGCGCATCTTGTTGCGATCGGAAAACTCCGGCTGCTCGAGTGCCTGCAGGCTGCCCTCGACGTAGAGCTCGGGACGTCCGGCGTAATCCGCGATCGCCTCGCCGAGCGCCAGCGCGTCGTGCATGAAGCGATCGTAGTTCGCGCGTTCTTCGCGCAGTTGCGATTCGATCCAGCGGCGCGCCTCGTCGAGTGTGCGGCCCTCGAGCGACTCGTTGAGGTAGCGCGCCATGCGATCGAGCTCGTCCTGCGAATGGTCGCGATCGGTATCGACGATTCGATTTTGCATCGCGCCCTTGGTCGCGACGAAAACCGCCAGCACCTGGTTGTCGCGCAGGCGCACGAAATTGACGCGCTCGATGATCGAAGCTTCGAGCCGCGGCGCCATCACCAGCGCGGCCTGCCCGGTGAGGATCGAGAGCAGGCGCGGGGTATCGCGCAGCACCTCGCCGAGGTTGCGCATCGCGCTCGAATAATGCAGTTCAATCTGCGCGCGATCCTCGAAGCCGATTCGCGTCGCGGCGCCGAGATGATCGACGTAGTAGCGAAACGCCTTCTCGGTCGGCACCCGGCCCGCCGACGTATGCGGCTGGCGCAGGTATCCGCCGTCTTCGAGCTCGGCCATCATGTTGCGGACCATCGCGGCGCGCACGCCGAGCTGATGGTGCGCGACTATCTGCGCGGAACCTACAGGCTCTGCGGTCGAGATGAACTCCTGCACTGCCGCCAGCACTAACGCATGCTGGCGGCTCGTAAGATTGTTGCTGGCAGAATCCTGAGTCATCTCATGACGGGCCACGCGGCGCAGCCCTGTTACAATTCTGTTACTCCTTCAGCGATACATTCAAGCGCTATCGTAACGCAATGGTGCGATTGCGGTGATAGCGAGCCGGTTTTCGCTCACATAGGATCGATCCGATGGCGCGCAAAGCCAAAATCATCAAGCCGCGGCGCGTGTATGTGCCTGTCGTGCCGGCCATTGCGTCGTGGTTCGACAGCGATAGCTACGACCGGCGCACGTGGAATGAAATCGTCGCCGACGCGCCGTCGATCGGCGAGCTGGCGGAAACCGGCGAGCGGCTGGTGCCGCATTTCGGCGCGCTGGTGCAGGATCTCTTCTTCGCGCTGTTCAAGATGAACCCGGTGATGCGTAAAGCCGGCGACGTGCGCCTCGCGGCCTCGCTCAACCGAACTATCCTCGAACAGATCGTGCCGTCGGCGCCGTTCGAGGCGCTGCGCTCGCGCACCGCGCTCGAAGAGGACAAGGCGGCGATCGCAGCGATCGTGATGAGCGAGCATGCGCTCGAACTGGTGAAGTCCGAGAAGCTCATCAACCGCAGCGAGATGCTCGACCTGTGGGACCTCGCGCGCCAGGAGCAGGATCTCGAAGCGCGGGCCGAGGCGGTCAAGGCCGTCAACGAAATGCAGGAGCCGAAGGAGGGCGACGAGGAGTCGGCTCCCGGCGAGGAAAAGAAAGATCAGGCCAGAAAAAAAGAGCTGGCCGAGATGGCGGATGCGGCTGAGCGCGCGGCCAAGGTTTCCGAGGCGCGGCTCAATCAGAAGTCGCGGCAATTCGAAACTCAACTCAAGGGCGCCGATCAGAGCGCGCTCAAACGCATGCAGCTTAAGACCGCCGAACTTGCCAATGAGATCGATCAGGCTGCCGAGGACAGTCATGACTTCAGCCGCGAATTCGGGCAGGGTGGACGCGTCGCGGCCGGCGCGCGCCTCGAGCTGGGGCGGCGGCTCGCGCGCAACAAGAAGCTTGGCGAGCTGGCGCGGATGGTCGGGCGATTCAAGCAGGACGCGCGCGCGCTCAAGCGCAAAACGCTCGAACGTGGCGTCGCCGAGGCTTATGACATCGAGCTCGGCTCCGAGCTCGGTCGTCTGATTCCCGCCGAGCTGCTCGCGATGCATCATCCTGTGCTCAAGCGCGATTTCCATCGCCGCGTGCTCGAAGGCACCGTGCTGCAGTACCG
>JBEKLS010000203.1:0-7805 GCA_050010075.1 Binatus sp. (SeqCode)
CGGCGAGAAAGAGCGTGCCGGTTTGCATCGGCTCGACCACGAAGCTGCGCATCTCGGTGATTCCTTTCTGAATGACGGCGCCGCGGTTGAGTTTCCAGCCGCCGCCGCAATCGAATCGCCGCTCGAGCTCCTCCCAGATTCTTTCGTCGGGCCACTTGCCGAGGTCTTCGTCGGGGGCGCATTGCAGATACAGCCGGGTAATCTCCGGCGAGCGCATGCTGTGCAGAGCGAAGCCGCGATCGTGGTAGGCGTAGATCAGTTCGTCGGACGACGGCCTCGCCTCGGCGAGAATACCCAGCCATGCGAATGGATATACGCGATCGTACATCGTGAGCACGCCGCCAGGGATGCTCGGGCGGCATACGCCGTGGAAGCCGTCGCATCCCGCGATAAAATCACACGACAGCTCGATCTCAACCCCGTCTTGCCGATAGCGAATCTTCGGCGCTGGTCCATCGAAATCGTGAATGCTGACGTCAGCGGCCTCGAAAACGATCTGGCTTCCCGCTGCGAGCCGCGCTGCGATCAAATCCTTGATGACCTCGTGCTGAGCGTAGATGGTGACCGTGCTCCCGCCGGTAAGCCCGCTGAGATCGATGCGATGGCCACGACCGCCGAAGCGCAGCTCGATGCCATGATGGGTCAGGCCCAGCCGCCTTAGCCGCTCGCCGACGCCCGTTTCATTGAGCAGGTTGACGGTGCCCTGTTCGAGCAAGCCCGCGCGCACGCGCTCCTCGACGTATTTGCGGCTGCGCGCCTCGAGCACGACGGAATCGATGCCCGCCCGGTGCAGCAGATGCGACAGCATCAGCCCAGCCGGGCCCGCGCCGACGATACCCACTTGTGTGCGATGATTCATGCTTGTCGTTCCGCGCCGCTCTCACCTGTGAATAAGCCCGTGGATATCCTGTAAACGATTGCTCGTCTCAAAACGTAAGTTTGCGCAATACAAACCGTGGCCGACGCCTCTCCCGACCGTGCCGAGGTGGGGCGACTATGACAGCAGTCACACGTGGCGCGATGCCGCGTGGTGGTGGCAGTCGCAGCCCGACTGGGTAAAGAAGCATCATCCGGAATGGTGGGGCGACTTCGACAGCGACAATCAGTGGCATCCGGCCTGGTGGTGGTGGGAATCGCAACCCGCATGGGTCCGCGAGCATCACCCTGAGTGGTGGGGCGACTACTACGAAGGTCAATGGTATCCCGCGACGTGGTGGTATCAATATCAGCCCGAATGGGCGCATGAGCATCATCCCGAATGGTGGGGCAACGTCAACGACGGCGTCTGGTATCCGGCGGGATGGTGGTGGCAACAGCAGCCCGACTGGGTGGTGCAGAATCACCCTGAATGGTGGGGCGAGAATTGGAACGGCCTGTGGTATCCCGCGCCATGGTGGTGGCAGCTGCAGCCGGACTGGGTGATCGCGCATCATCCGGATTGGTGGGGCGACTACTACGAGGGCGTCTGGTACGCGGCGCCGTGGTGGTACCAGTATCATCCCGATTGGGTGCCGCTGCATCATCCGGATTGGTGGGGTGAGTTCGACAATCACCATTATTGGCGGCCGGCGGGATGGTGGTGGAAGTATTCGCCGGAATGGGTGCGCCAGAATCATCCCGACTGGTGGGGCGAGTTCGACGATCAGCACATCTGGCGGCCCGCCGGATGGTGGTGGCAAAACCAGCCCGACTGGGTGCGCGAGAATCATCCCGACTGGTGGGGCGCATTCGACAACACCAAGATCTGGCGTCCTGCCAGCTGGTGGTGGGCGACCAATCCAACCTGGGCGCGCGAGAATCATCCCAACTGGTGGGGCGACTTCGACGACAAGCACGTCTGGCATTCCGACACGTGGTGGCATCAGCACGACGCCGCGTGGGCCGACGCGCATCATCCCGAATGGAAGGGCGACTTCGACGACAAGCACGTCTGGCACGATCTCCATTGGTGGGCGCAGAAAAATCCCACCTGGGCGTTGCAGCATCATCCGGAGTGGAACGACCAGATGCGCGAGTCGGTAGCGCGCGCGCACGGCGAACAGCGGCAAGCGCTCGACCGTCAGCATGACGTGCAGCTGCAGGAGCTCGAGCACAACCGCATTCAGCAGCAGGATGAGGCCGAGCGCGCGCGAGCCGCGCAGATGCAGCAGCTCCAGCGAAAGCATGATGAGGAGACGCAGAATTTTGAGCGTCAGCATTTGCAGGAAGAGCAGAAGGCCGCGGCAGAAAAGGCGAAGGAGAACGAGAACGCCAGCTGGCAACAGGTCGAGGACCGTCACGAGCAGCAGTCGGCGGAAATGGTGCGGCGGCATCAGGATGAAACGCAGGCGCTCGCACACCAGCAGGCAGCTGAGCAGGCGCGGCAACAGCACCAGCAGGTCGCTCAGCAGCAGGAGCTACAGCAGCGGCACTCGCAGCAGATGGAATCCTTCGAGCGTCAGCATGCGGAGCAGGTCAAAGCCTTCGAACCTGCGCGCGGCGGTGGCGGTGGCGGCGGCGGACATGCGCCCGAGCCTCATGGCGTCGGCGAGCATCACTAGTCAGATCTGATTTCCAAAGCACGGGCGCCCGGCACCTCGACGGTCGGGCGCTCGTCGCTGATATTTCAAAAACAGCCCCTCCCTTCATCGCAACGCAGCTCAATCGAGCAATCGTTATCTCGGGATATTCCGCGCTTGCGCAAACTGAGCTCATCATGCAAGAGTTTGCCCTCCCAGATTGCCGCAATAACTATTTTAGGAGAGCAGAGCTATGTCCAAGACTGTTTTTGTCGTCCTTGTGTCCACGCTTGCCTTGTTTTTGCCGGCGCGCATAGGCCTTTTCCTCACCAATAGCCAAACTTACGGCGGCCTGGCCTGGGCCGACGAAGCTTCAGACACGGACGCGACCGACACCGACGATAGCGCGGATGTGTCCACTGAACCGGCTACCGCGCCGCCGGATATCGCAGGCGATTGGTCAGGCGACGTTGACGACAACAACCCCGATATCGGGGAGAGAGCGTTTTCAATCGAGATCTTTCAGAAGAAGAGCAAGTTCAACGGCAACTGGGAAATTGGCTCAGGACTCACCGGCAGTTTCAAAGGCAAGATCAAAGCCGATGGCGAATCGCTGACCCTCAAGCTCAAGCGCAAGCATAGCAAGTGCCGGATTACTGCTGAAGGAACGCTGGGGGAGACCGCCGCGCCGGATGTGGCTGGCATAGAGCCGGTGCAGGAACCCGAGATTAGCGGAACATACAAAGCCTCACCAAAGAAGTGCGACGGCGCCGAGGGTGGTTCGTTTGAGCTGATAGAGAGCGTCGATTGAGGCCTGTCGCAAAATCATCATTTGAGGAGAGCATCATGTCCAAGTCTGTTTTAGCGGTCCTTGTATTTGCGATTGCCTTGTTTGTTCCAGGACGGATTGTCCGGCTCATCGCTCATGGCCAATCTTACGGCGGAGTAGCATGGGCGCAGGATGCGACCGACACCGACGCGCCGGACGCGACCGACACTGATGACAGTGCGGATGTATCCACTGAACCGGCTACCGCGCCGCCGGATATCGCAGGCGATTGGTCAGGCGACGTTGACGACGACAACCCCGATATTGGGGAGAGAGCGTTTTCAATCGAGATCTTTCAGAAGAAGAGCAAGTTCAACGGCAACTGGGAAATCGGCTCGGGACTCACCGGCAGTTTCAAAGGCAAGATCAAAGCCGATGGCGACTCGCTGACCCTTAAGCTCAAGCGCAAGCATAGCAAGTGCCGGATTAGTGCCGAAGGAACGCTGGGGCAGACCTCCGCGGATGTGGCTGGCGGATTGGAAGAACTGCCCGAGATTACCGGAACGTACAAAGCCTCACCAAAGAAGTGCGACGGCGCCGAGGGTGGTTCGTTTCAGCTGATCTTCCAGCCTACGATGTAACTGTCCTGCTATTGCGGCATCCAGATCGGCGCCGTGCTGAAAAGGTGGTCGACGATACCGATCTGGTAGGCGAGGAACAGGCCGAAGCCGAAACTCAGCAGGCCCGAGCCGGTGACGAGGCCTTGGCGGATCCATGACGCGCGCCGTGACGCGACCATGAATGGCGTCGCGATCGCCGTTGTGATCAGCCCCATGCCGATTATCGTGCCGACGCAGAAAATCGCGAGATAGAGCGTCGCCCACAGCGGCTGCGGAATCGCGCTCAGCACCAGCAGCGCGATTGCGGCGCTGCCTGCTAGTCCATGGACGAGGCCGACTGCGAATGATCTCGCCAGCGGCCTCCGCGCCGCGAACGACGGCATCGCATCAGCCGGGATGCGATGATCTTCGTGAGCTGCGTCCTCGTCATGTTCGTGAGCGTGAACATGAACGTGCGGATGCGCATGCAGGTCGCCGTCGTGAGTGTGGGCATGCGCATGGACTACCAGGCCTTCGTCCTGCGACGAACGCCCGCGCACTCGATTCGCAGCCTTGCGCACCAGGCCGGCTGCCGATCCGACGCCGAGCAGAATCAGCACGAGCGCGACCGCGAACTCCATCGCCAGTCCGAGCCGCGTCGGAATCGCGATTTTGAAAATGATGATCGCGGCGCCGACAATCAGCACGGTCAGCGTATGGCCGAGGCCCCAGATGACGCCGATGCGCGTGGCGGCGGCGAGACGATGCTCGCGGCTGAGAATGGTAGTGACGGCGATCACGTGATCGGGATCGGTCGCGTGGCGCATCCCGAGCACCAGTCCAAGCAGTGCGATTGCGAGTGGCGCGGCATTGGCAGGTATCATCGGTTGGTTCCTTCTGCCGATTGGTAAAAAATCAAACTGACACTACACATAATTTTTTTCCAGGTGAAAGGCGCGCGCAGCGATGCGACGCTTGACTCCAAAAAACGGTTCGGCAGAAGATTCAGCCAAGAGAGATTCAGACATGACCAACAATATAGAACCCTTCCGCATCGCGGCGACTGACGCACAACTCGACGACCTCAAGCGCCGCCTGCGCGAGACGCGATGGCCCGAGCGCGAGTGCGTCGACGACTGGTCGCAGGGCTTGCCGCTCGCATACGCGCAGGAGGTCGCCGCCTACTGGCGCGACAAGTACGATTGGCGCGCGCGCGAGGCGCTGCTCAACCGCTTCGCGCAATTCAAGACGCCGATCGACGGTCTCGGGATTCATTTCATCCACGTTCGATCGCCGCATGCCGACGCGCTGCCGCTCGTGATGACGCACGGATGGCCGGGGTCGATCGTGGAGTTTCAAAAGGTAATCGAGCCGCTGACGAATCCGACGGCGCATGGCGGCAATGCGGCCGACGCATTTCACCTCGTTTGCCCGTCGCTTCCCGGCTACGGATTCTCGGACAAACCGGCGCGCAACGGCTGGGACGTTCAGCGCATCGCGCGCGCGTGGGCGGAGCTGATGCCGCGGCTCGGCTACAAGCGATATGCGGCGCAGGGGGGAGACTGGGGTTCGATTGTCACTACCTGCATCGGAATCCAGGACCCGGCCAACTGCGTCGGTATCCACTTGAATATGCCGATTGCGATGCCCGATCCGGCGACGATGAACGATCTCACCGAAAAGGAAAAATCCGCGATCGCCGGCATGCAGCACTACAACGACTGGGACTCGGGCTACTCGAAGGAGCAGAGCACGCGGCCGCAAACCGTGAGCTACGGCCTGACTGACTCGCCGGCGGGGCAGCTGACGTGGATATTGGAAAAGTTCTGGTCGTGGACCGATTGCGACGGTCATCCGGAGAAAGTGCTGACGCGCGACGAGCTGCTCGACAACGTGATGCTGTACTGGCTGCCCGCGAACGCCGCATCGTCGGCGCGGCTGTACTGGGAAAGCTTCCGCAAGACGCTCACCGATGCGGTGACGGTACCGGTCGGCTGCTCGATATTCCCCAAAGAGATATTCCGCACCTCGAAGCGATGGGCCGAGAAGAGATTCGCGAAGCTCGTGTACTTCAACGAGCTGACGAAAGGCGGCCACTTCGCCGCCTTCGAGCAGCCTGAAACATTCGTCAAGGAAGTCCGCAGCTGTTTCCGCTTGATGAGGTGAACGAGGCGGCCTAACCTCACGCTGAAACTCGCGCACGATCCTCCAGGTAGTAGTAGAACCAGCTATTACGACCGCGGCAAAATCTTCCCCGGCTTGGCCTCGCGATGCGAAGGCCAGCTCGCTATCGTGGACAATTCTCGACAGCGCCGTGATTTCGGCGTCGATAGTCGTTGCGACGGCGCTGCGTTTCTGGCGTCTCGGGAGTCCCGCAGAACCGGTTTATGACGAAACCAAGGTTCTGACCCAGGCGCAGTCCTACTTGCACGGATGGCGCCCGCCTTATTCCAGTCATCCGCCCGCCGCGAAGATGCTGGTAGCGCTCAGCGTTTCGCTTTTCGGCAATTATCCGTGGGGCTGGCGCGCCGCAAACGCATTGATAGGAACGGCGCTTTTGCCGATAACGTACCTGCTGGCACGCCGGCTCTTTCGTTCAAGACTCGCAGCCTCGATCGCTGCCGGCTTGATTCTTTGCGACGGCATGTTTCTGGTCGCGTCGCGGCTGGCAATGATCAACATCGTCTATATCACGATAGGAGCTGGGGCCTATCTCGTTCTCTGGTGCTTCGTGCAGAACCCTGTCGCCCGAACGCAACGAATCCAACTGGTCGCTATGAGCCTGCTGCTGGGACTCTACGTAAGCACCAAGGCGGCAATCTCCGAAGTAGCAGTACTTCTGGCTCTTGGTGTTGTAGTAGTAACGTTGATCGGGGGGACCCCGATGCGACTTTCTGCACTGCGCACGAATTTGATCTCCAGAAGAGTCATAGGTGCTTGCGGACTTATCGTCAGCATCGTGTTGTTAGTCTACCTGGCGGTCCTCGTATCATACTATTGGGTTGTCTGGCGCGGGTTCGGCGACCTGGTGGCTTATCACCATCGCGTCATTCATCAAAACCTGGAATTACCACCCGATTTTCCTAACGCCTCACCATTCTGGAGCTGGCCGCTGCTTCTTCATCCCTATCCGTACTGGAAGAGGGATCTGCTCAATGGCACCGTCCAAGTTATCTGGTGCGGAGGAAATCCACTTCTATGGTGGGCAGTCCTACCCGCGATTCTCATAGCGTCGGTCCGCGGCTACGCGCAGAAAAGCATGACCTGGATATTTCTGGCGGCAGGATACTTCGCGTATCTTGTCATGTGGATACCGATACAACGCTACGTTTTCATCTATAGCTACATACCTGGACTCTACTTCGGTCTCTTGGCACTGGCAGGGGCGCTCGACGAGTGCTGGCATGGAGGCGCACGACGCTGGGAACACCTGGCACTGTTGACGCCGATCTTGCCGTGTCTGGTTCTAGGCTTGGGATTTCTCTGGGGCGGCCTTACAGCTTGTTCTATCCTCGTTGTGTACGCAGTTCTTGTAAGACAATCTGCAGCCTATGAAGGGAAATTCGTCTGCTCGATGTTCATGATCGCGACCCTGTTGATCTTCGCGTATTTCCTTCCGATGTGGATGGCTACTCCCCTATCCCAACCCGGTTATAAGGCCCGAATGTGGCTCAACGGCCCGGGACTGGCGAGTTGGCAATGAGCGGAGACCGTCAAGGCCGGTGGCTTGAGCCGGCGCAAGCTTGCATTGTAATTGCCATATTTACGGCGGTGATTATCTGCGTGTTATCAAACCTTTCCGACCGATCGCGTAGAGAACTCGCATCCAGCAGTCCTATCGACCTCTTGAGTGGGAACCCGGCCGATCATTGGTCCGTGTTTGGCGCGCTGACTCCGGACGAAGTCCGCTTCAAGCAGGATGGTGACGGTGTGGTCCAG
>JBEKLS010000204.1:0-7420 GCA_050010075.1 Binatus sp. (SeqCode)
GCACAGCGCCGATTGCAAACGCCGCGCATAGAGCTATCCAACCAGGGAACGTCGAGCTGACCGGAGGACCGTTCGGCAGCCCGTTGCGTCGATATAAAGTGAAGCCGTCCTGATCGAGCAGCGTGTCGTAATGCACCGCCGAAACCTGGAGCGCCGCCGGCTCGGTTATCTGCGACACAATGTAGTCGGGATGCGCCGCGAGCGCCTCGGCCAGGCCGCCGATCGGCCGCACCCGCGCGCCCTGCAATACCGGCCCCCAATTATCGACCGTCGGCAGCAGGGTCACGGTGTCGTCGTCAATTCCGGTGAAAACGGAAAAGCGCGAGGTGTGCCCGTAGGTCAGCAGGTCGGGCGCGAGGTGCAGGATGTGGGTCGACGGATTGATTCGGCCCGCGGCTATCTCCTTATAAAGGATATGGATCAGCTGGCGCTCGGTGGGCCCAATAGTCCAGCGGTTGTCAGAAGTGAGACCCCAGTAGCCCTCCGAGATGATCGAGTAGTCGATCATCCAGTTTTCGGAAATCGAATGTTCCTGGTAGTCGTAGTCCATCTGGGGTCCGCGCTTGGGCGGATAGAGCAGCATCGCAAGCATCGCCACGATTACCAGCGACGGCGACAGATACTCGAAGAGCGTTGCGAAAAATCCGGCCGCCGGAAAGACCAGGAAAAACGGCAGCCAGTATTCCACGATCTTGCGCTCGAGGTCGTAGGTCTCGAAGCTGCCCGCGGGCTGCCGCGCGATGAACCCGACCAGCGAGCCCGCATGCTCGACCACCAGCGACGGCGCGAGCGACGCGGCAATGGCTAACATCGTTACGATGCTGGCGCGTCGGGCACCGGCCAGAAGCGCGAGGACGCCCGCCAGGGCGAACACCGAAAGGAGCGGAAAATTGTGCCAGGTCTCGCTGTACATCGCGCCCGGCCGCTCGGCTACGTCGTAGAGAATCGCGGCCGTCACCGCGGCGAGGACGGCGCCCCCGATGAGCCGCGGCCACGGTCTTGAAGACGGCCCGGCCTCATCCACAGCCGGGTCAAGAAGCCTGACGCCAGCGATGATCACGGCCATTCCAGCCAGTTCGATTAAAATCAGCGCGGCGCCGGGCAGCACAAATCGAGTCGCAATCGCCAGGTAGGGAATCCCGATAAGGATCGATCCGGTCAGGCAGATGGCCCCGGCGAGAGCGCGCCTGAAATCCCCTTCGACCAGCCAGGCTGCGACCGCGGCGATGGCAACCCCGATGCCGAAAGCGCCATTCAGGATGTGAGACGGGAGCGCCGTCCCGAGCATCAGCGCGCCCATCGCCATCAAGACCCGGCTGCGGCGCGGAGCAAGAAAAAATGCCAGGCCGACGGCCACCAGCGCGAGGTCAACCGCTGATCCGCGCATACTGATCATGCGGCGGAAGATTGTCGTCAGAGAAAGCAGCAATGCAGCGGCGCCGCCGGCAGCGTCGTTGAACAAGGTCAGCGCCAATCGATAGGCCGCGACGATTATCAGCACGGCCATCGGCACGATCGCCGCCGACTCCGCCAGCACGCCCGAGTGAATGTTCGCGCCGAGTCCCAGGAAGGCATAGAACAGCTCGACGCCCGGCGTCTGCACCGGTGTCGCCCACCATCCGAAGGGATCGTTGTCAAACGGCAGGTAGACGTGAAAGGTCAGCACCCGCTGCACCGCAGCCGGCCAGCATAGAGCGTCGAGGCACGGAATGACGGGAGACGTGAGCTGCAGCGGAATGAGCGTGAAGCATACCAGCGCGATAGCGACCAGCATCAGACCCGTTCCGAATTGCGGCCGGTGGAACTCGCGCAGCGGCATGGCAGGGAACAGATAGACAGTTGCGAAGCCCATCAACAGCCAAACTGTCGTGCCTCTGAAGAGCCCGATCGGACCTAGAATGCTGCCCATCAGGTAGCCCAGCACCCAGATTCCCGCCGCGCCGGCCAGGCACGCATCGAAGACGTCGAGTTGCGGATCGATTCGGCGCAGGCAGGCGGCGACCAGCAGTCCCGACCATGCCCAAAACGTCCAGAGCTTTAGCGCCTCGCTGCCGGTCTCGGGGGAGAGTTCGCGCAGCGCGTTCACGGACCCGTGGAAATTCCGCGGCCAGGTGAAATTTCGAAGAAGATAGAGGGCCAGAACGCCGCCGACGATTGCGCAAATCCAGGCGACCGATATGGGAGCTTGCCGGAGCCAGCGAATCAGCCGCCCGGCGATCATCGCCTGCGGCGCCCCCCGAAGGTGCCGATCAAATCATGCTGACGCGTCGAGGTTTCTCTGGTGAGCCGGCCGGGACTTGAACCCGGGACCCTGTGATTAAAAGTCACATGCTCTACCACCTGAGCTACCGGCTCGCCCGAGAGATTCCAATGCTTACAGGTAATTCAGAGCGTTGGAAATAGAGCGACGCGCGGACGCTGTGGATCAGGCGCGCGGCGCACTAACGAACAGCGGCGCAAATGCTGCTCGATTGTACCAGGCGAGGAACAACTCGAGCGCGGCGACCGTTAATGCGACAGGCAAAAGATCCGGCGAAAGGAACACGTGGAAGCAGACGATGTTCACGATGACCGGCGCCAGCAGCACGAGCGCGAACGGCACCGCGATGCCGAGCAGCAGCAGCGCTCCTCCGATTACTTGGGCGCCGAAGATCAGCCCGAACATGTAATGCGTTCCGATCAGCGCGCCGAAGAAAGCTGCTGCGGGCGGCGTGGCGGGAGGATTGGGCATGAAGGGATGCAGGCCGTTCAAGCCGAAGACCAGGAACACGAGGCCCAACAGGATCCGAGCGATGGTTGCCGCGATCTTCATGTTCATGTCCTCCTGAAGGTTGGTGCTGCCTGAAAAGAAGGCTCCCTTTTTTCGCCGGTGCTACTCATATCAATCGTCGGTGAGCTATACCATCCAGACGCAGGCGCGCGATTACATTTTCAGCACTCAATTTGCGCCATCTTTTGGCTCTTGAATCATGGACTCAATAGACCGTTTATCCAAAGATTTAGATGCTTCTTGTTGCCTTCTTTAGAGAACAATCGCCGACTTTCGAAGAATTGGGCTATCAATTGCCGGAGAACACCGTCATGCTTGCCGCAGGCCCATCTTGATAGAAAGTGCGATGGCAAAACACAAAAGAACTAGCCTTTGCTACACCAAGACGCTAGAATTTGCGCGCAACGGCTTGACACACACGGTACCACTCGATTATATCCAGTACCCTGCTTACTTGTAGATGGATTTAATTACTGACAGTAGGAAAACTCAGGGGAAGAGAAAGGAACCAAAGATGCGCCTTCAAGAATACTCGGCGAACGGATCGTCGGTCGTGGCTGCGATGCAGAGCCTTCGCGCCGAACCGGCGGCTGACGCGTGCGAGTGGTTGAGCCTGGAGCATCTTGCGCTTGGGTCGGAGCGGGTTGGGGGAATGGTGGTGAGGTCAGCGCAAGTCCGCAAGGTACTCAAAACCATTTCGCGCTTGAGTCCATACAAAGCAACCGTGCTGATTCACGGCGAATCCGGCACCGGAAAGGAGCTCGTCGCGCGGGCGCTGCATACGCTGGGCTCGGTCCCGGGCGGCCCGTTCGTGACGTTCAACTGCTCCAACCTGGTCGAGTCGCTGGCCGAGTCGCAGCTCTTCGGCCATGTGCGGGGCGCCTTCACCGACGCGCGCGAGGATTCGCTTGGCTATTTCCGCTCAGCCAACGGGGGCACCCTGTTCCTGGACGAGATCGGCGAGCTGCCGCTGCGCCTCCAGCCCAAGCTGTTGCGCGCGGTCGAGACCCACGAGATCCAGCCGGTCGGCTCGTCGCGCTCCTACTCGGTTGATATTCGGCTGGTCGCGGCGACCAATCGCGACCTGCGGGCGATGGTCAAGGCGGGGCAATTCCGCGACGACCTCTACTACCGGCTCAACGCCGCCACCATCGTGGTCCCGCCGTTGCGCGAGCGGCGCGAGGCAATCCCGGCCTTCGTTGCTCATTTTATCGAGCATTTCAATCGCCTGTTCGGCAAAGACATAAAGCTGGTGTCGCGAGCCGCCCTCGAGGCTCTGTGCGCCTGCAATTGGCCCGGCAACGTCCGCGAGCTCGGCCATGCGATCGAGAGCGCGGTCCTGATGACCGATAGCGACCGGATAGACCTAGACGACCTGCCGTTTGGCCAGGACGCCAACACCGGCGACGCACTCGGGGTGCCGGCCGAGGCGATGCTTCCTAACGGCGGGCTCGAACTGGTCGAGGGGGGAGCGAACGGCACGGCGAACGAATGGCCGTACTCGCTCGACGCCGTAATCCGCGAGGCCTCGAAGCTCGCACTGATTCGGGCGCTGCAGGCGACCGAGGGCAACTGCCATCGCGCGGCCGAGTTGCTCGGCGTATCGCGCTACACGGTCTACCGGATGCTGAACCGCTTCGGCCTGGCCGAGGGGCGCACGTACAGGACCTTCCGAAAGCCAACCGTCCGCCGAGCATAAGCGAAGCGCGACGTATCGAATCGAATGCGGAACCCACCGTGGGTTCCGCATCTCTTTGGGCAAGAGCGACCCCTGCACCCAGTATTCGGGCAACCGCCATCTTAACCTCTCCTTGTCCGAGGAGAGGTCGGCGAAAGCCGCGCAGCGGTGTCGCCGGGTGAGGTGCAGCGCTCGAACAGCGTACCAAAGCCGACTCGTCTAATCGCTAACGACCGACACTGAGGCCGCCGCCAGCCTGCAGCACCACTTCCTAAGTTGGTACAAAAGAAAAGTGTGCGTAGCGGCGACGGCCAGCGTCCCACCTCTCCCGTCGCGCTCCTTCGGCGCGCGTCGACCTCTCCTCGGACAAGGAGAGGTTAGAATTTCGGAATCATTCGTGACCGGCCCGTTGAGCGGGCTGCCACTTGACGTGTAACCTGTCGCGAGGTGCTCGGTCCCAGTCTGCCACGGCGCCCGAATCAACTGTGCCTCGCGTTTCTGTAATTATTCCCGCCTACAATGCGGCCGCGACTATCGCTGGCACTATCGACAGCGTCGCTGCGCAGACCCTGCAGGACTTCGAGATAATCTGTGTTGACGACGGCTCTACCGACGCGACCCTTTCTATAATCAAGCAGTATGCCGCGCGCGTGTGCCTGCTCGAGCAGGCCAACAGCGGACCGGCCGCCGCGCGCAACCACGGGGCGCGGAATTCTTCGGGCGAGTACCTGGCCTTCCTCGACGCCGACGACGTCTGGGCGCCACAATTCCTTGAGCGCAGCGTGGCCGCGCTCGACGCCGACCCTGCGCTCTCGCTCGTTTACTGCAACTGCGCACTGGCCGACAGCGAGGGCGTCGCTATCGACACGGCCCTGGTCGGCAGCGGCTTCGACCATCCGCCGTCGTTGAATGAACTGCTGACGAAGCTCTGGCCGATCATGCCGAGTGCGGCGATCTCACGGCGCTCCGCCTACGACGCGTGCGGCGGCTATCGCGACGCCTTGAAGGGCGCGAGCTTCCGTTTCGAGGACGTCGATTTCTGGATCAAAATGCGCGAGCAGGGGCAGTTCGCATATATTGCCGAGCCGCTCGTCACGTGGCGCTTCGCATGGTTCCCCAAACAGCTCAAGCGGCTGCCCGACTACTCGAAGGCGCTGCACGTTTTCGAGGCGTATCTGCAGGAGCGCTACGGAGTATCCGCAGTGCCGCTGGTCGATGCGCGGATGCGGGCGCCGCGCAGTATCCTCGCCACGATAGGATTGAAGGCGCTGCGCGACGGCGATCGTCCGCGGGCGCGGGCGGCGTTCGCACGTGCAATCCGAGTCGATCCATATCGCGTCAAGAACTACCTGCGCTGGATGAGGACGTTTCTGCCCCGGTGGCTGGCGAACAGCCTGTCCGGCGGCAGTTCGCGACGCGCTCGATCTGGGCGCGCGTATCAGGAATAAATAGACGGGTTCATTTTTCACTTTTCACGGCTGGAGGCATTTTCGATGCGGGTGATTGTAACTGGTGGGGACGGCTACCTCGGATGGCCGCAGGCGATGTACCTGTCGAAGCGCGGCTACGAAGTATGCGTGGTGGACAACTTCAGCCGGCGGCTGTGGGACCTCGAAGGTGGCACCGAGAGCCTCATTCCGATCGCGTCGCTGCAGGACCGGGTGGCGGCGTGGCGCGAGACGAGCGGCAAATCGATCCAGATAGCGGTCGGCGACCTGACCGATCACCCGTTCATCAGCGGCATCGTGCGCGACTTCAAGCCCGACGCGATCGTGCATTACGGCGAGCAGCGCAGCGCGCCATTTTCGATGATCGACCGGCGCCATTCGGTGCTCACCCAGGTGAATAACATCGTCGGCACGCTGAACGTCGTTTACGCCATTCGCGAGCATGTGCCCGAATGCCATCTGGTCAAGCTCGGCACGATGGGCGAGTACGGCACGCCGAATATCGACATCGAAGAGGGGTTCATCGAGATTACGCATAACGGGCGCACCGACACGCTGCCGTTCCCCAAGCAGCCGGGGTCGTTCTATCACCTGTCGAAGGTTCACGACTCGCACAATATCCAGTTCGCGTGCAAAATCTGGGGCATCCGCGCGACCGACCTCAACCAGGGCGTCGTGTACGGAATCGAAACCGACGAGACGATGCTCGACGAGCGCCTCGCGACACGGTTCGACTACGACGGAATCTGGGGCACGGTGCTCAATCGGTTTTGTATCGAGGCGGCGATCGGACGTCCGCTGACCGTGCATGGCAAGGGCGGGCAGACGCGCGGCTTCCTGAATATTCGCGACACGATGCGATGTATCGAGATCGCGATGGAGAAGCCGGCCAAGCCCGGCGAGTATCGCGTGTTCAACCAGTTCACCGAGCAGTTCTCGGTCGCGCAACTGGCGGACATAGTCCAGGCTGCAGCGAAACATAAGGGGCGCAAAGTCGAGATTCAGCATCTCGCCGACCCGCGCGTCGAGGCCGAGGTCCACTACTACAACGCCAAGCACACCAAGCTGATAGACCTGGGGCTCATCAGCAACGCAGTAGGCTACGGCTCAGTAACTGCAAAGGAAGAAGAGCCAGAGCCCGAAGCAAAACCAAAACCAAGAATCTCCCGCGCCCGCTAGTGCCAGATCCTCGCCTGTTACTTCGCAGGAGCGGCCAGGTGAAAGTTCTGCGGCTCCTCCACTCTGTTGGAACGGGCGGGGGCTAATCCCCCGCCCGCATTGCGCCGTCCCCCCCCCCGCGGCGATTCGGTCAGATTCCACTGCCCTCGAGATCGACAATCTGTGGTGAGTTGCTGGCGTTATCGGTGATCACCAGCTCGCCGCTATATGAACCGCGCACCGACGGCTTGAATTGCACGGTGATCGTGCATGACGAGCCGCCAGTCAGATGCGTGCCGCAGGTGGTGCTGGCAACCGAGAACGCGCTGCTGCCCTCAGTCAGGATGCTCGCGATGGTCGCGGTGG
>JBEKLS010000205.1:0-6833 GCA_050010075.1 Binatus sp. (SeqCode)
CTCCGATCCGATCCCCGACGTAGTACTAACCAATTTACGCAACCTGCCAACCCTACTCAGCAACGACAGCTCTGCATAACTTGGTCGAGCTTCTGTCTCCTCTCCCTGCAAGGGAGAGGATTAAGGTGAGGGTCCTTGTATAGCGCGCATCTTTTGCGCGCGATTCACGATTCTGCTCTCACTGTTTGTTGGCCGTACGACTTGTGGTGGGGAGGAACACTCGCTCCTCGGTCATCTGTCGATAGTCCTCATCGGGATCCTGCTCTTCATACGAAAGCCGCTCGTTTCCAATATCTGCCACGGCCGGATTTGAATCGGATGAGAGCTTCCAGAGCTCCGCCATCGCCTTCGGCGTGCCGATGTAGGATAAAAAGACAGCGGCCATCGCGCGCTCGTCGGGGCTCTTGCTGACGGATGCTTTGATTGCATCGCTCATAGCGACGCCTGAGCTGATGCCAAGAAACGCTTCAGCTTTTGCTGCTTCTATTCTTTTGCACTCAAAATCCGGGTCAGGCATCGACGTTGGGAAGGCAGCAGCAGCGGTGATCTGTTTTTTCAGGGAATCGAGATAGTGCTCGTAGTACTTCTTGTATTGGATGCTGACGTCGGTATAGCTGCGCCCTGTCCAGGCGAAGACCACAGGCCACTCGGCGTCGCATCCAAAATGCCGACTCTCATAGGGCGCCAGCGGAGCGTACAGGATCAACTCAAGCTTGCCGTCATGACTGATGTCCTGGAAGCTATCAGGAAGATTGTCCTCTGGGCTGGCTCTGGTGAAATAATCTTCGAAACCGGACGCCGTCTTGTCGAAAATATAAGTGAGATTGCACCCTCCCGTGCCACCGCCGTCGAGGACGACAACCAATGAGAGGTTGCCGGAGTTGCGCAAGTCCGCGAAGTGAAATTGGCAGAGCTTGCCCTCTTTCAGGTCGCCACCGCCAAACGCGCTATTCACGAATGCCCAGACGGCATCCGCCGGCGGTGGATTCGAGGCCAAGCTATGAGGGCTTTTAACCGACCAATCAGCCGTGGCTATTTCCGGTTGCGCCGCCGCCGCCCAAAGCGAAGTTGCGAACGCACAGAGTAGAGTTAGGCATGCGGTTGTCCCCACGATTCGGCGCATACTCCGCGTCCCCCTTAATCGCTACATTCACTACGCAGTCTTATGCGAGGCGTTTCAGAGCGGCAAACCAATGTCGCATTCTGACTGCTCGACGCCATGGAAATGCCGCTTCAGGCGCGCTCTGCCTGACATTGCGCGCTGCTGCTCATCCCAGACCACCGTTCAACGACTGTCCCGATTCGGTAACTATGGCCCGTCATTTGCTCTAATGACGTTGTGGAGCATCTAGAGATTTTGGCGCCTGAAGGGATTGAGCCGACTGATGAAACGGTCGGCGGCGGCGATGACGCGAGCGACATGGTGTCGGTCGCCACGCTCATTCATAACGCCGATCGGCTCGGTGGCATGGTCGTGCGCTCTGCGCAATTGCGCAAGGTGCTCAAGTCGGTATCGCAACTCAGTCCCTATAAAGCGACGGTTTTGATTTCGGGCGAATCCGGAACCGGCAAAGAGCTGGTCGCCCGCGCGCTGCACACGCTGGGCTCCGCTCCCAGCGGCCCGTTCGTGACGCTGAACTGCTCCAACCTGGTCGAGTCGCTCGCGGAATCGCAGTTGTTCGGGCACATTCGCGGCGCCTTTACCGACGCGCGCGACGAGTCGCAGGGATACTTTCGCTCGGCCAACGGCGGCACTCTGTTCCTCGACGAGATCGGCGAGTTGCCGCTCAAGCTCCAGCCCAAACTGCTGCGAGCGGTCGAGACGCACGAGGTTCAGCCGGTCGGCTCGTCGCATTGCTACAAGGTTAATCTGCGCCTGGTCGCTGCGACCAATCGCGACTTGCGCGCGATGGTTCGAGCGGGCCAGTTTCGCGACGATCTGTACTTCCGGATGAGCGCCTCGGCGATCTTCATCCCGCCGCTGCGCGAACGGCGCGAGGCCATTCCGGCGTTCATCGGCTTCTTCATCGAGCACTACAATCGGCTGTTCAGCAAAAGCGTCCTGGAAATCTCGGGCCGCGCCATCGACATCCTCTGCGCGTATCAATGGCCGGGAAATGTCCGCGAACTTTCCAACGCGATCGAAAACGCCGTGATTTTGAGCGAGAACAACACGATTGGCGTCGGCGAGATTCCCGAACAGATAGTGGACGGAACCGGCGCCGAGCTGATGTACCCGCAGGGTGCATCGGTCCACGACAACCCGGTCCTCACGCAACTCGCACGGCGCGCAGCAGCCACAGTCGATTTCGGCGGCGAGCCGCCGGGCTTCCTGCTCGATGACGTAATCAAGAAAACCCTGATGCGCTCGCTCGAAGAGACCGAAGGTAATCGCCGGCGCGCTGCCGACCTGCTCGGCGTTTCGCGCTCGACGCTCTACCGGATGCTGACCCGCTACGGTATTGCCGAAACGCCGCACCGCGTTGCCGCGTTGGCGACGCTCTAGCTCGGCACCAGCTCACCGCTGGAAACTGGGCATCGATTCAATAACAATCCTGCTCGATGAAAACGAGCATACGACTGTTCGCGGCCATCGCCGCTATAGCGACCCTGCTGAACGTTTTACCGGCACGGGCACAGACGCCGCCGGACCTCGTCGAGCTGGAGCGGCAGGTGTCACTCGAGCTTGCCCACGTGCGCGACAGCGGTCCTACCGACCCGGCCAAGCGCGAGAAGCTCTACGAAGCGAGCCAGTCGGAACAGAAGGGCGAGACGGAGATCAAATCCAGCGACTACAAAGACGCCGAGCAGAGCTTGCTTCATGCCCGCGAGCTTCTGCGCAAAATCCGTGAAGACTGAACGGCGTCATTCATCGGGGCCGCCGGTTCTGGTAGGTTCTATTACAGGTCCCTCGAATGAGCGTTTCGGATCAAATCTGGGCTGAGGCGTTGCGCACGCTGGAGCGCGGGCAGCCGTTTGCGCTGGCGACGGTGGTAAATGTGCGCGGTTCGACGCCGCGCGAAGTCGGCGCCAAGATGATCGTGCGCGAGGACGGCCAGTTCGGCACTATCGGCGGCGGATGCGGCGAGGCCGAGGTCTTCCGAAAAGCTCGTGTATTACTTGAAGAAGGCGGCGACGCCCGCGGTGCGCGCCTTGCGGAAGTCGATCTCACCGGCGATTTCGACCAGCGCGAGATCGGCACCTGCGGCGGAATCATGGACGTCTTCGTCGACCTGTGGTCGCCCGCGCGCGACTTGGGAATCGCGCGCCAGTTGGCCGACGCCGCCAGCCGCAGCGCGCCCGGAGCTTTGCTGACAGTGGTCGATCCCGGTTCGCGCACGGAAATGTTGGCCGGGTCGCGTACGTTTATCGATCCCGCGGATGCGGGCTCCCGCGACGCGGGGCCGATCAGTCTGCCGCCGGCGGGATTCGCGCAAATTGTCGAGCGAACGGCCGATGCGATCCCCACTTTGCTCGAAGTGGATAGCGCCGGCGCGCTGCGACCCGTGACTCATCTCGGACCCGACGTTGGCGTGCGGTTGTTCGTCGATCCGATCGTTGGCGCGCAGCGGTTGATAATTGTCGGCGCCGGCCATATCGCGGTGCCGCTCTGCGCGCTGGGCGCGATGCTCGGGTTTCACACCACGGTGATCGACGATCGCGCGTCGTTTGCGAACCGCGAGAGGTTTCCCGACGCCGACGAAATTATAGTCAAGCCGTTCACCGAAGCGATCGAGGCGCTCGCGCTCGACGGCCATTGTTACCTGGTTTCCGTGACGCGCGGTCATTCGTTCGACGAGGAAGTTGTGCGGGCGGCGCTGATGCAGCCGTGCGGATTCGTCGGGATGATCGGTTCGCGCCGCCGGGTGAAGGCGACGCTCGAGCGAATCGGCGAGAGCGGGGTGCCGCAAGATCGCCTCAGCGACGTGCATGCGCCGCTCGGGGTCGCCATCGGGGGCGAGACGCCAGAGGAGATCGCGATCTCAATCATCGCGGAGATCATTCGCGAGCGGCGCACCGGCGAGCGCGATGATTTCACTCTCGGCACTCGCTTCGGCATCCTCAAACGCAAGCAGTAGCCGGGCGTTGATGCGGCATCTCGAGGGCATCATCCTGGCGGCAGGCGAGTCGCGGCGGATGGGCTATCCGAAACCGCTGCTCAAGATCGGCGGCCGGACTTTTATCGAGCACATAGCCGAAACGATGCTGGCGGTAGTGCCGCGCCTCGTGATTGTGATCGGCGCGCATCGCGAGCGCATTCGTGCTGCGATTCCGCACGATTCGCGCATAGCGATCGTTGAGAATCCGAATTATACGAACGGCCAATTGTCATCGCTGAAAGCCGGACTCGGTGATCTTGAGCCTGACGCGGTGGGCGCGCTGGTGCACCTGGGAGATCATCCGCTAGTCCGCTCAGAAACGTTCCAGGCGATAGTTGATTTCTATAATCAAACGCGGAAGCCAATCGTGATCGCGCGCAACGCGGGCCATCGCGGTCACCCGGTACTGTTCGACCGCGCGACATTCGCCGAGCTTCTGGCGGCCCCGGAAGAAGAGGGCGCGCGCCACGTCGTCAACGCCGACGAGTCCCGAGTCGCATACGTTGACCTCGACGATCCCGGAATCAATCTCGACCTCGACACCCCCGCTGACCTGGCACGCGCCGGCCTGTCTCTGCCGCCGGCAGGAGACGATTAAGTTCGTCTCCATCTACGGAAAACCGTCGAGAATGGATGTACAATCATGATGGATGTGGGCGACCAGGCAAGCGATCCTATCGGCGCGGAAGTGGAGCGGAGTTTCCAGCCGGCTGAGCCGCTCCACCTTATTCCCTAAAACTGATGGTTTCTCGGCCTATTTTACGCCCATTTGGGCCCTTCGCGACGCCACATACTGTGCCTCCATCCCTGTAACCGTTGGCGCCAACTTGCGTATTAATAAACAGTTATGTTCGGTTTATCGGCGCGTCGAAGGGCAGGGTGGAGATTGAGCGCCAAACCCGACGAGGAACTGATTGCCGAAGTCCTCGGCGGCGAGACGGCTTCCTTCACGGAGCTAGCGGCGCGGCATCGGCCACGAGTGGAACGTTTATGCCGGCGGTTTTTTTCAGACGAAGAGATGGCGCGCGATATCGCGCAGGAAAGTTTCATCCGCGCGTACACTGCGCTGGCGACCTACCGGGCCGAGATGCCGTTTGGCGGATGGCTGCGAGCGATCGTGGTGAACCTGTGTTACGACGAGTTGCGCCGGCGCCGACGGCGTCCCGAAGAACTGGTCGGGGATTTCAGCGCGCCGGAAGTGCAATGGATGCAGACGGCGAACGTTGCGTCGCCGGAGGACCTCGTCGGCGAAGCCGAAGAGCGGCGCGAGGCGTACAATTTGGCGCATCGCCTGCTCGATACGCTCAAGCCTGAAGATCGGATGGTTATGGTGCTCAAAGAAAGTGAAGAACTAAGCGTGAGCGAAATCGCCGAGACGCTTGGATGGAGTGAAGCCAAGGTAAAAATTCGCGCGTTCCGGGCGCGCCAGGCGCTTCGCAAGCAGGCGGAGCGGATGCTGGCGGCGGGACGGAGCAGGTAACTGTATGAATTGTTTTGAAGCACGGCAGGAATTTTCCGCACTCTGGCGCAAGACGGCGACGGCCGAGCGGCGATCCGAGCTGCTGGCGCATCTAAAGGGATGCGAGAAGTGCGATCATGCGTTTCGCGTCTTCGCGCTGACAGCGCCGGTGCTGCATGGCGAGATGGATCAGCCGGAGGCGCTGGTATCGCGGCCGGCAAGGCGCGAGTTCTCGCTGGCGGACCGTCCGCGCCGATTCGCGTCGATCTCGCGCGAGGCGCCACGGCAGAATCGATGGCTCCCGATGGCGGCGGCCGCTGCGATCTTTGTATTCGCGACCAGCGCGGCGTATCTTTCGGCACGGGTGCCCGATGACTCAATCGGCGAGGCGCTATCGGCACCCGAATCGAGCATGACTTCCGAAACCGCAGGCGATCCATTGGCGCCGGAGATGCCGCTGACAGAGAGCGATCTTGCCAGCTAGGTCGAATATCTGGATCAGCCTGGTCGTTGGAGTCTCTTGTGTCCTGATCGGTTTCGCTCTGAGCACGCTGGCGTATCGCTATCGCTACCTGCGCGTGCCGGGGCCGGACCTGGTCGACCGGATGAATCGCGTTCTCAATCTGACGCCCGCGCAGCGCGATCGCGTCGGTGACATTCTGCGCGACACCCGGTTCAAGGTGATGCAGGCGCGGCGCGATTTCGATCAACAGCGGCACGTCCTGTTCTGGAATGGGCTCGGCCAGATCCGCAGCGTGCTCACCCCGGATCAGCAGAAAATTTTCGATCAGGATTTCGCGCAGCCGTGGGAGCATCACGGTCACGGCGATGAGGGCGGCGATCACATGCCGCCTGAAGAAAGCGCGCCGGCGCCCGCATCTCCAGCCGCAGCACCGTCCTCCTAGAAATTCACGAGCGCGATCGCAGGTGCCGACGATGCCACTTGAGCGCACGACTCACGCCGCGAGCTACCGCGTGTATGGGATGAGCCAATCCTACTTCACGCGCAAGCTCACCGGTTATCTCGATTACAAAAGCATCCCCTATCGTCTGCGCCGATTCGCAAATGCGAATCCTGCGGCGCGGCAAGCTGGATGGCCGGGCGCGATGCCGGTAGTCATGACGCCCGGAGGCGAATTCATGTGGGACACAACCGCGATGATTCACCATCTGGAATCGCGCTTTCCCGAACCGGGCGTTTTCCCCGCCGACCCTGTGCTGCGGTTCATTGACTACATTCTCGAAGATGCGATCGACGAATGGTTCTATCGCCC
>JBEKLS010000206.1:0-6761 GCA_050010075.1 Binatus sp. (SeqCode)
CGCGCGACGACGAAGCGGCGCTCGATCACGCCTACTGGCCGTACGAATGGATGTTCTCGCTGGGGCTGGTAATCGGCGGCGGCACCTCGCACATCCAGAAAAACATAATCGCAGAGCGCGGCCTGAAAATGCCCAAATCGCGGTGACCCCTCCTGCCTCGCCCGTTACTTTACGGGAGAGGAGGCCGGACGCAACGCGGCCGGCAGGTGAGGGTTCTGCGGCTCATGCACAATCAAAGGATCGACGATGGATTTCGGACTAAGCGAAGAACAACATCAACTCAAGGAAAGCGCGCGCGCATTTCTGAGCGGCGAATGTCCCACCACCTTCGTGCGCAAAGTAATGGCGACCGACGACGGCTATCCGCGCGAACTCTACGACCACATCGCGAAGCTCGGATGGACCGGCCTCGTCGTTCCCGAGCAGTTGGGCGGCGCGGGACTCGGGATGCTCGACATGGCGATGGTGCTCGAAGAGGGCGGCTACGCCTCGATGCCGGGACCGTTCATGTTCTCGTCGATGCTCGCGGCGAGCGCGCTCAAACTCAGCGGCTCCGATCAGCTCAAATCGAAATGGCTCACCGCGCTCGCCGAGGGCAAGGCAATCGGCACGGTCGCCGTCGTCGAGAGCGCCGGCAGCATCGATGCGCGCGATATCAACGCGATCGGGTCGAAGGGCGCCGCCGGATGGCATCTCACCGGCAGCAAGATGTTCGTGCCGTATGCCAACGTCGCCGACTTTGTCGTCGTCGCCGCCAAACACGATTCCGATATTTTTCTGTTCGTGGTCGATACGAAATCGCCGGGCGTCACGGTTCGCGCGCTCAAGAATCTCGATTTGACCCGCCGCGTCAGCAGCGTCGAGTTCAAAAGCGCTCCCGCCGAGCGTCTGAAAGGTGGACCTGATCTCTTCGGCAAACTAGTCGACGTCGCGGCCATCGCTGTCGCTGCCGACTCGCTCGGCGGCACCGAACGCGCGCTCGAGATGGCCGTCGATTACTCGAAAGTGCGCGAGCAGTTCGGCAAGCCGATCGGATCGTTCCAGGCGCTCAAGCATGCCGCCGCTGAAATTGTCGCCGACCTCGAGCCCGCGCGTGCGATGCTCTGGTACGCCAGTTACGCACAGGACACCGGCGCGGCCGACGCGTCGCGCGTCGCGGCGATGGCGAAGGCGCGCCTGAGCGATATCTACAGCCGCACTACCGACCGCGCCGTCCTGATGCATGGTGGAATTGGTTTTACCTGGGAGCACGATATGCATCTGTGGTTCAAACGCGCGCGCTTCAACGAGTCGTACTTCGGCTCGCCGTCCTTCCACCGCGAGCGCGTCGCGGCGCTAGGCGCATATTGAGAGAGAAAGGTAAATCATTTTATTAAATGTGAAACCCGCGGTGGGTTTCACGCTTCCTTCGGCAGGGCTGAGCCCTGCACCCAGTGTTAAGAAAAAAAGATGCGGGGCTTCGCCCCTGTTAGAAGTGTTGGGCAGAAGTAGATCGCCCTCTTTTTCGAGTCTTATCCCAAGGCCGCTGCGGCCTCCGATACCTCGCCCGTTACTTTACGGGAGAGGAGGCCGGCGGGCGTAGCCGCTGGTAGGTGAGGGTTCTTGGCCTCATCACAAAAGCAAAGGGGCTGCCTTTTCACTGACACATCGGGTATGAAATTCTTCTACGGCGAGCGCGCCGCGACATTTTCCTGTATTGAGGCAAGCGTGTGAAGTTCGACATCTTCTATCAGCTCCCCGAAGCCGCCAACCAGATCACCACCGAGCGTTATCGCGAGCTGATCGCGGAAGCGGCTGAGGCCGACCGCCTCGGCTTCAATACCGTGTGGCTCGCCGAGGTGCATTTCGCGCCGCGCTTTTCCGTGATGCCGACGCCACTGATGCTGCTCGCCGCGATTGCCGAGCGCACGACGAACATCCGCCTCGGCATGGCCGTCAACCTGATGCCACTGCATCATCCGATCCGGCTGGCCGAAGAGGTCGCGACGCTCGACGTGTTGAGCGGCGGCCGCGTCGAGTTCGGCGCCGGCCGCGGCGCGTTCCCGCTCAACTATCGCGGCTACGGCGTCACGATGGCGGACAGCCGCCGACTGTTCGAAGACGGACTCGAAACCGTCAAGGCCGCGTGGACACAAGAGCGCGTGGACGGAATCGAAGTTGTGCCGAAGCCGCTTCAGCGGCCGCATCCGCCGATTCGGCTCGCCGCCAACAGCGCCGACACTTTCACCTTCGCCGGCGCGAATCGCTATCCAATCTTCGCCGGCGGCCCGGTGAATCCGATTCCCGTGCTCGCCGAGCGGCTCAAAATCTATGAGAATGCGCTGAAAGACGCAGGACACGAGCGGCCCGACGATTGGCTGGCGGCGGCGTTGATGGTCTTCGTCGGACGCGATCGCGCGCAGGTGCGGGCGACGCTCGAGCCCAGCATCCGCAACTACTTCAACGCGGTCAGCGCGATCATCGAGCCCGAAAGCCTCGCCGCCGGCCATCAGGCGGAATTCCAGAAAGTCCGCGATCGCTTGCGCACGATCGACTACTCGACCGTCGATTCGATCATGGGGATTTTCGGCGACCCCGAATACTGCATCGACCGAATCGCACAACTGAAAGAACAATTCGGTTTCTCGCGCCTGGTCTGCTGGTTCGAAATCGGCGGCATCAGCGGGCATCAGAACGTGCTCGCCGCGATGCGCCTGTTCGCGGACCGGGTGATGCCGAAATTTCGGGAAGGGTAAATCACTGAAGATCTCACGCCATCCTCACCGCGCGCAGGATGTCCGTCTTCGTGACGATTCCCTGCAGGGCGCCGGCGTTGTCCATCACCAGCAATATCTGCGTGCCGCGCTCGCGGACCAGCAGGCGCAATGCCTCGCTGAGGTCGTAGTCTTCCATCACGCGGGTTGCGTCGCGGTTCATCAATTCGGCGACGGTGGTCTGGTTCCACTGGTCGGGTGCGACGCGGCTAAGTTCGGAGACGGAAATCGTGCCGGCGATTTTCTCGCCTTCGTACACCGGGAAGGTCGTGTGGCGGTGATGCGCCGCGACGCTCGCTGCGAATTCGCTAATCGTAGATTTGGCTTGCACCGAGATTACCCGGCGCTGGATTACCTCGCGCACCGCCATTCCTGACAGCTCCGCGAGCTTGGCGGTTTCGTGGAGATGCTGATCGCCGGAGACTGACGCCTCGCCGGAAATTGCATAGGCGACCGCGGCGCCGATGAGGCTCGGGATGATGTACGAATGGCCGCCGGTGGTTTCCGCGACGAAGACCACCGCCGTGAGCGGGGCCTTGTAGCCGGCCGCGATGAACGCCGCCATCCCGACCGCCGCGTACAGATCGTGCGTCGGCGCATGAACGACCGATTGCGCGTAGGCGTTGCCTAAAGCTCCGCCGACCAGCAGCAGCGGCACGAACATCGCGCTGACCCCTCCCGAGCCGAGCGTGAAAATCGTCGCGAGCAGCTTCAACGCGACGAATGCGAGCAGCACTTCGGTCGGAAGCGGATGCTTGAGCACGTAACGCACCGCTTCGTAGTTGGGGCCGATCGGAATCAGTGGACCGTCGTAAATCGTCACGAACGCCAGCCCGCATAGCGCGGTGCCGAGTCCGCCGATCGTGAGCTTCAGCCAATGTGGTATCCGGCTGGCTACGGAAAACCTGCGCACGCGGCGAAACGTGATGTCGAAGACGATTGCGACGAGGCCGATTCCCGCGCCCAGCAGCGCCGACCACCAGATGTCGCTCGCTCGGAAGCTGGTGCTGCCGGCGAAACCGAACAGCGGCTGCGCGCCGACAATCGATACCAGCGTCGCGTACGCCACCACCGACGCGATCAGCGACGGCAGCAGCGCTTCGTGCGCGAGGTCGTCCTTGTACGGCATCTCGAGCGCGAACACGATGCCGGTGAGCGGTGCGCGGAACACCGCCGACATCCCGGCCGCCGCGCCGCTGATCAACATGATGCGCCGGTCGCGCGCCTCGAGTCCGAAGCGCCGCAGCTTGGTCCATAGCCACGATCCGATCGCGCCGCCGCTGTAGATGCTCGGTCCCTCCAGCGCCGCGCTGCCGCCCGAGCCGATCGTGGTCACCGCGGCGATCAGCTTCCACCAGAACGGACCGATGTCGATGTCGCCCTGATGCTCGTGATAGGAGCGGACGATTTCCTCGGTCGAGTGCTCGTCGGGGTCCGGCGTGCGAAACTGCATTATCAGGCCCGTCACAAAAAAGCCGGCGACGAGCCCGACCACGATTGCCCAATGATGCGCAAGGTAGTACGGAAGTACTGCCGCCCAGATGACATCGAGAACCAGTACGGCGATTCCGGTAATGATGAGGCCGGTGAGGATACCGATGACCGGCGCGACGAGGAGCCATTTCTGGATGTCGCGAGAGTACGTTGCCGTCAGGTCTTCATTGACCAGGGCGGTGTACTTTCGCAGCAGTGGATTCTTAAGGAATCTCGAATCCCGGACGTGCGCCAAAATTCCCAAAGCTGCGATCCTTTCGCTCCCCACAATCGGGCCGACCCGAGCCGTCACCTGGCCTTAGTAGTGTCTAGCACTATGTCTCCGGGTGGCACAGTCGCAGCAACGCATGTAGCAGAAATGCCACAAGCAAATCGTTACGAGACATTGACTAAACCCGAGATTGGCGAGCCTGTGCTGAATGGAACCGATATTCAACCTCCAAATCCGGGATTTGCGGCTCATCGAGGGCTACAATCTTCCTCGTAATATCATATGTCAGCTAGGCACATGGTTACTCGTCATGCCATGATTCCGAACACGACCCCAAAGAAATGGCACGGCAATTGGATCATAGTCGAGTTAGAGATTTCACCCGGCTTCGTCGCGCAACCTTAATTTGAAATCCGTGGGACCCGGATTTCATCAGGTGATGGGGGACTATGAACGAACAAGACAAAGAAAAAGATCAAGACAAAGAACTCAGTGTGCTGAGTCCTGCGGTCAGGATTTTTCTGGTCGAAGACAATCCGGACCACGTTTTTATCGCGCTCACCGTAGTGAGGCAGGTGCTGGGCGACGATATCGAATTGGTGCATGCGTCGAATGCGGACGAGGCGTTGCTCATGATTGCACAATTTACCGAGCACGACCGCCCGGATTTGTTCCTGGTCGATCTGCGCCTGCCCGACAACGGCGGCTTCTCCGTCTTGCAGGCGGCCAAGGCGAACGAGGCGCTCACAGCGGTGCCGATGTTCGTCATCACCAGCTCGCTTTACGATCGCGATATCGCCGAGAGCTATCAACTCGGCGCGTCTGCCGTTCTATGCAAGCCGCTCTCGCGCGCCAAGCTGCGCGACGAGCTGGTACGCGTCGGCGCGCTGCCGCTGTCGCAGCGGCCGGACGACCCGGCGTATCGCCACTAGGCAACATCAAATTTCATATTGGGGTGGGGGCGGGCTGTGAGTTGTAATGACTCGCGGCCCCTTTTTTTGCAGGCTTGACCCTCGCGCCTGCAAATAGGATTCTCGCTGACGTTCCGCCCGCCAACGGCGCGGACAGCATTGCGGCGAAAATCGTCGCACAGGAGTTGCCGTGAAACCCTACACCTTCGAGCAGAGCGACGCGCTGATGGAGCGCGCGAAAAAAGTTGTTCCCGGCGGAATTTACGGACATCAGACGCCGCTGGTGCTTACCAAAGGCGCCTACCCGTCCTTCTTCGCGCGCGGCGAGGGCTCCCACGTGTGGGACGTCGATGGCAACGAGTACATCGACTACATGTGCTCGTACGGCCCGATCGTGCTCGGCCATCGGCATCCCAAGGTCGAGGAGGCCGCGCGCCGCCAGGCGGAACTCGGCAACTGCTTCAACGCGCCCGGGCCGGTGTGGGTCGAGCTCGCGGAGCATCTCGTGTCGATCACGCCGTTCGCCGACTGGACGGTGTTCGCGAAAAACGGCTCCGACGTTTGCACCTGGGCGACCGAAGTCGCGCGCCAAGCGACCGGGCGGCCGAAGATCGCGATGTGCTCGGGCGCCTACCACGGCACTCATGCGTGGTGCACGCCGATGCCCAACGGGGTGACGCCTGAAGATCGGGCGAACGTGGTTTATTTTCGATTCAACGATCTCGAGAGTCTGCGGCGCACGGTCGAGGAAAACAGCGGCAAGCTTGCGGGTGTGATCGTGTCGCCGTTCAAGCACGACGCCGGCCACGACTCGGAGCTGCCGGTCGAAGGATTTCTGTCGGGTGTGCGCAAGATTTGCGACGACAATGGCATGGTCCTCATTCTCGACGACGTTCGCGCCGGCTTCCGCCTGCACATGGGCGGCTCGGGTGAGCTGTTCGGAGTGCGCCCGGACCTCACGACGTATTGCAAGGCGATCGCCAACGGCTATCCGCTCGCCGCATGCCTCGGGCGCGACAGCCTGAAGCAGGCGGCGCAGGAAGTATTTTTCACGGGGTCGTACTTCACCAGCGCGGTGCCGATGGCGGCGAGCCTGGCGAATCTCAAGGAGCTGCAGGCGAGTGGCGCAATCGAGCGGATGCGCGCGAGCGGCGAGAGGCTGCGCGCGGGTCTGCTGGCGCAGGCGCGCAGCGCCGGAATCGAGGTGACCTACTCGGGGCCGCCGGCGCTTCCGTACATGACGTTCAAGGCCGACGCGGGCCATTTCGATCGCGCCAAGGTTTTCGCCGGCGCCTGTTCACGCGCCGGCGTGTACTTCGCGCCGCGCCACAACTGGTTTATCTCGGCGGCGCACACCGATCGCGATATCGAGCAGACCCTGAACGTCACCGA
>JBEKLS010000207.1:0-6561 GCA_050010075.1 Binatus sp. (SeqCode)
GCGATATCGTGATAATCACCGACGGCGAGTCACAGGTGAGTCCCGAATGGCTGGCGCGTCTAAAGGAACGCAAGGCCGAACTGGATTTTTCGATTTTCGCCGTGCTGGTGGACGTGGGATCGGCGGAGATGTCGTCGCTGGCGCAGTTCGCGGATCGAATCACGTCAGTCAAGCGCATCAGCGACGAGCATGCCCGCGACATTTTCCTGCACCTGCAGTCATCATGAAGAAGACCAATCACGAAGTAGTGCTCGAGCCGATCGATCGCAGCAACTACCGCAAACTGTTCCGTATGCAGCTACGGCCCGAGCAGGTCACATTCGTGACGCCGCCGCGATGGACGCTCGCCCGATGCTACGTGAAGCAGTTCGGCGATGAATTCGAGCACCTGCCGCATCTGATTCGCGCCGGTGACGAGGTGGTCGGCTACACGACCACCGTATGCGATCCGGATAGCGCCGACGACTACTGGATCGACGACATAATGATCGACGCCGAGCATCAGGGCAAAGGCTACGGCCGCGCCGCAATGCTCGAGGTGATCAAAATGATTGTGGCGCGCTATCCGAAATGCGCGGCAGTGCAGCTAACCTGCTTCCGAACCAACACCAACGCCGCGACGCTCTATACAAGCCTGGGGTTCAAGCCGACAGGCGGCGTCGACCCAGAATTCGGCGAGCCAAACTACAAGCTCGACGGCGACGCTCTCGCGAAGTTTCGCAAGTGACCGCAAGCGTCGAATTGCTCCTTGCCTGCCGTCTAGTTCTTTTCTTCGTGTCATCCCGAGAGTAGTCGAGCGACCTCGATTTTTTCTCGACGCCGATTGGTGCACCTTAAACCATGGTGCAATCGGCGTGTTCGCCGAGAAAGGTGCGCAAAACAGGCAACTACCAGAGCTTTAGCTCGATCCATGGTTGGAGGTGCTTCGGCACGCGTCGAAGAAGATCCGGGGTCTATCGGCTACGCTCGGGATGACAAAAAAAGAAGTGGCACAGAAAAGAAAAGGGCCGGTCGTCGACGACCGGCCCTTCCTCAACACTTTGCTGATTGTCAGCTATGCCGCTGACGCCATCTGCATCACGCCTAGCTGCTGGTACCACGACTCGGTGCGGTCGTTGATCAGATCGATCTGCCGCAGGCACGGGATGATCGTGTCGACGAACAGGAACGAGTTGAACTGCTTTTCCATGTCGTTCTCTGCTTCCGCCCACGCCGGGTTGCGATGCATCTCGTCCTCGATGTCCTTGATCGAGATGCCCACTTCCTCGAACACCATCGAGCCCGACAGGAAGCCGTCCTTCGGCACGCCGTCGACGACCTTGGTCACCATCATGTCGCATGCGGTGAACGCGAAGTCCTCGAGGTCCTTCTTGTCCTTGCCCTTGAGCTTGGTCACCGCGTCGCGCAGCGCCAGCATGCCGAAGCCGACATGGCGCGCCTCATCCTTCATGATGTACTCGAGCAGCTCCTTGAGCAGCTCGTCCTTGGTCTCGCGCTGCATGAAACGGAACGCCGCGATCGCCAGGCCCTCGGCCACGACCTGCATGCCGACGTACTTGGGCTCCCATCGATCGTGCTTCATCACGGTGGTCAGCAGCCGCTCGAGCGTCGGATCGATCGGGTAGATGCGGTCGAGCTTGGTGATGTACTTGCGGAAGCCCTCGACGTGACGCGCTTCGTCGAAGACCTGCGCTGCCGCGTTCATCTTGGCGTCGAGGTCCGGCACCGCGTCAACCAACTGCCCGCAGACCATCAGTGCACCCTGCTCGCCGTGCAGGAATTGCGACAGGCGCCATGCCGCGAACTTGCGGCCAAGCTGCAACTTGTTCTCTTCGCTGAGCGATCGATAAAGCTCGGTCTGGAACATCGGCATCATCGTCATGTCCAGGACTTCCTTCTCGATCGGGCGGTCCCAGTTGATGGTGGTCGAGACGTTCCACTGATCGCGCTTGGCGTTCTCGTACAAGCGGTCCATCTGCGGGAACTTTACGCTGTAGTCCCAATGGAAAACGCTTTCGAGGTCGGTGCTGACAAGTGTGTGGTCATGGGCCATTGTGGGAATCCTCCAGATTCACTTATTACTGGGCGCCGAGCCGTGCCGCGCGCTCGAGTCCGCCCAAGGCAAAATTCACCGTGATGTTTTTCAGTTCCGCGTGAGAAAGATCGCGGCTCGCGAGCAGCCACGAAATAGCCTGCGACAGCATTCCGATCGTGAGATGCGCAATTGCGTCGGCGCGCTCGCCAACCGCGGGCGCGAGATCGTCGCGCAGGTCGTCGATAAAAATATTGTGGACCCGGACCATCAGGTCGAGGAACGCGGGACTGTGACCGAACACTATCCGGAACAGCTCGGGCGCCTTGGCCGCCGCATCGAGGATCGTGTCGATCGTGATCTTGAGCTTTTCGGCCGGCATGTGGACGCCCGCCTTGGCCTCGGCCAGGTCGCGACGCAGTTCGGCCGCGCCATGCTCGATCAGCTCGATAAAGATTTCGTTCTTGGTCTTGAAATGCAGATAGAAGGTGCCGAGCCCGACGTCCGCTTCGGTCGCGATGTCGGCGATTCGGGTCTGATGGTATCCCTTGCTCGAGATGACGCGCTCGGCGGCCTGGATCAGGTCGAAGCGCGTTTTCTCACGACGCCGATCGAAACGATTCGGTACGTCACCGGACTGTCGAGCGGCTTGTCCCATAACTCCAGAATAGGGAGAAAATGAATTGCGTGTCAATATCGATTTTCAATTCAATAATGAATAGTAATTCATAAATGAACTAACCGTCGTTGTAGGCTAAACAAGCCAATTTGTTACAGAATTTAGCAATCTGCGGGAAGTTCAATCAGGCAGTCAATGAACGAAAAAGAGCGATAAAGCGCTTACGGCAGGCTTGGTGGAGCGTTCGGATCAATTGCTGGAGCGTTCGGATCAACCGCTGGAGGCGCGCCGGATTCATCTGGAGCCGCGCCCGAATCATCGGGCGGCTGGTCGGGGGTTGCGTTCTCGGTTCCTACGTTCTGAGTCGCATCCGGCAGAATCACCGGCTCGGGGAAGTCGGCGGTCACGTTGCAGCACAGCAGGTAACTGCTGCCGGCGCGCGGCTGAGCGTTGTAAGCCTGAAGTGTTCCGTCGGCGAGCACCTTGACGGCCTGGTAGCTGACCGAGCCTGATTGCCGCTCAATCTGAAAGACGTAGTAAGAGCCGCGATCCAGGGGTTCGGGCGGCCCTTCTTCCGGCAGTACCTGGGTGAAATGCGGCGGCACCTTGGCGTATTCGACGCTCTTGAGCGAGTACTTGGAGCCGCCGACGCCGGTGATTGTGCCAAACGTGCTTTCGTCGGCCTTGAACTCCCAGATCGGAACGCCGCCATCGAAGCGCACGACAGATTCGGTTCGCGACGCGTCCCGCTGATGGTTCGCGATTACTTCGGCGCCGAAGAATTTGATGACGGTGGCGCGGGCGAGCGCGTCGCCGGGGCGGCGGTAGGTGATAGCGACGTTGGCGACCGGCGGCGGCAGCGGCTCACCCTCGTTGGCGTTGGCCATGTCGTCGATGTCGGTCGTGTCGTCGTCGGACGAGCCCATTATCGACTTGACGTGCGAGGTGACGGTCGCACATCCATGCGTCGCGAGCGCGAGCGCAAAAAAAATCGCGACGGTGACAGGCCACAGCCGCCATCGCCGCTCGCCCGGCGCCGCGGAGGAGAAAATTCTCATCGCCATCCCGATAGCCGAGTCGAAGCGGGCAGCGCAATCGCTTTGTAAGTGAGCATGTCCATCGAGTATCGTTGCGGACCGTGGCAAACCGGGATTCGAGCGAGAAGATTGGCCTGCGTCCACTCCTAATTTACGCGCAGGCGCAGACCGGCCTCAACCTGTGCGCGACTTTGATCGGGCTGCACCTGCTGTACTTCTATACCGATCGGATGGGGCTCTCTCCATCGCTGGCCGGACTTGCATTCTTCCTCGCGCTGGTGCTTGACGCGACGACCGACCCGCTGGTCGGCAATATTTCCGATCGTGCGCGCTTCAAGTCGGGCCGGCGCCGGCCGTTTTTCTTCGCCTCGATTCCGATGGCGCTCTGCTACTACCTGCTGCTGTCGCCGCCGCGGCTGAGCGCGGGCCTGTTCGTGTGGTTCTTCGGCTTTTACTTCCTGATGCTCACGTCGCGGAAGTTTTACGAGACGGCATACGGCGCGTTGATGCCGGAGCTGACGCTGGACTACGACGAACGCACCAAGCTCTCGACCTTTCGCCAGCTACTCGGCACCGTCGGCGATATCAGCGGAGCGCTGCTGCCGTTCGCGGCGACGTATCTGTTCGCGCGCGGCACCGACTTCAAAGTAACCGGCGCAGTCTGCGGGCTGGTAGTCGCGGGCGGCGCGATGGTCGCGTGCGCGGGTCTGCGCGAGCGCGCGGAGTTCTCGACGCTCGAGCGGTCAAAGCTGATCGCGTCGCTGAAATCGGTCGCGGACAATCGCCCATTCGTCATCCTGCTGATAGCCACGACGCTGGCCGTGATGGCGATCAACATTCCGACCGTGCTGCTGCGCTTCCTGGCCAAGTACTGGTATCACGACGAGAACGCGGCGGCGCGATGGCTGATGGCGTACTTCGCCGGCTCGGTCGTCTCGTATCCATTCTGGTTCCGGATCACCGTCAGGTTCGAAAAGAAGCCGGCCTTCGTCGTCGCGATGATCTGCAACGCGATGGGCTCGTTCGCTTTCCTCCTAATGACCCAGCAAAGCACCTTCGGCCTCTATGGGCTGATGGCGTTCAGCGGCTTCTCGGCCATCGGAATATGGGTGACACAAATCTCGGCAGCGGCGGACGTGATCGAATGGGACGAGGAGCGCACCGGCCAGCGCCAGGAGGGCGCTTACGGCGGAATCACCTCGATGTCGATAAAGCTCGCGATCGCGGTCTCGCTGCTGATGGTCGGTCCCGTCCTGAGCTGGGTCGGCTACAAGCCGGGCGGCGGCGGTATCACACCGCAAGCCGGCGAGCACCTGCGCGCACTGTTCGCAATCGGCCCCGCCTCGATCTACTTGCTAAGCGCGCTGGTCTTCTCGCGCTACCCAATAACCCGCGCCAGCCACCGCGCAATGCGCGACCGCCTAGCCGCGCGTACAGCATCAGCGGAAGAAGAAAGATCAAAGTCCTTCGCGTAGGGGCATATCGACGGCACTGCGCTATGCGTTGGGACGCTGAGGTTCCGCGTGCAGCACTTCGGCGATCCAGTCGGACATGATCTCGCGGCTCAATGGGCCGTTGTCGATCGAGCAGTGCTCGATGCCGCCATCGTCGGCGCCGAGGATGATCAGCTTCCGGTCTCGGCTGTTGATGGCGGCATCGTAGGTCTGTTGCGCGTGGTCCACCGAGACCTGGCGATCGTTGGCGCCGTGAACAATCAGCAACGGGCAAGTAATTTTCTCGGCAACGCCTTTGAGGGTGAGTCGCGTGACGAAATTCGCCGCATTCTCGATTGAGTCGGCGCCGGTCACCCACATCATCTGCTCGTCAAGATCCGGCACTGATCGAGCGTAGTCCTTCTGCTGCGTTATTCGCTGCATCACCTGGGACCCATCGTAGAAAGCGCCCAGCACGGTACAACAGGCGAGTCGCTTTTCGAACGCGGCTGCCCGCGGCACATAGTAGCCGCCGAGGCTCAGACCCTGGATGCCGATTCGCGCGGGGTCGACGTCTCCACGCCGTTCGAGGTAATCGACGCATGTCGTCGCGGACTGCTCGGACTCGATTCGCGCCGGGAGCTTGTGCAAGCGCAGCGCGCCCCCGCTGCCGACCTGGTCGCAGAACAGGCTCGCGATGCCGCGTTGGGCGTACTCTTCGGCCATAGTCAGGTAGCTGAACTCCTTGATCCAGTCGAAGCCGTTGAAGTGGATGATGCACGGGTACGGCGGCTTGCTTTGCGGCTTGACGAAGATGGACGGCAGCGCGCCGCCCTGGTGTGGAATCTCGACAAACTCGGCCGCGTCCCCACGCATCTCGGTTCCCCGTCGAAACAGCGCGATCGCATCGCGATAGAGATCCAACTTCCACGGATTGGAGGGCCTGACCATTCGCTCCGCCATTAGCTTGTAGAGCGCACCGCGCAACGACTTGTGTCCCGCGCTGCGCAGATTACCGGCGTCTTCGTCGCGCCTGGCCTGAAGCTTCATTCGATCCCCGATCGCGGACCACTTCTGCGACCAGGCGGCCGACGCGCCCGGATCGTCAGCGCCGGTGAACTTGCGCAGCGGACGGCATGCGAGGTCGACGTCGGATGCGACGGCGCCCAAGTCCAGTGCGGCGAGGACGGCTAGATTCCACGGATAAATATTGTCGAAGTATTCAAACATGTTTGGTCCTCCCTCGGGACTGTAATCTGCGTGACTTTTTTGCTGGTGAAGAATTCGCGGCGTTGATCGTGGCGAGGAACTGATCCGCAATCCGACGGCTCAACTCTGCTTCGCTGATACGAAAACGACCCGGCTCGACGTCGCCGAACAACAGCTGCTGTTGCAGCAGCGCGGTCGCGGCGCGGCAAGCGAAATCGATCAGATGCTCAC
>JBEKLS010000208.1:0-6950 GCA_050010075.1 Binatus sp. (SeqCode)
CTCGATGGCGACGCCGATCCCCACCAATCAGTGCGAGTTCACGCTGAGCGAAGTTATCGAAGCAACTCGCGGCAAGCTCGTCCGCGGCAATTCGACTGCACCGGTTGTCGAAGTGACCCGCGGCGTCAGCATCGACACTCGCTCGCTCAAGCCGGGCGCAATATTCGTCGCGCTGCATGGCGAGTCGTCCGACGGTCACGACTATCTGCAACAAGCAGCCGCTTGCGGCGCCGCAGCCGCCATCGTCGCGAACGGCCGCCGTCATCCTGATCTCGATTGCATCGAGGTCGGCGATACCCTCGACGCGCTCGGCAGGCTCGCGCGACGTCATCTCGCGCGCACCCGCAGCGCTCGCGCCCTTCCGCTGATCGCCATCGGCGGTGCAGTCGGCAAGACCACGACCAAAGAACTGACCGCCGCCGTTGCGCGCGCGTTGTTCGGCTCGACGCTCTCAACCCCGGGCAATTTGAACAACCTGATTGGCGTGCCGATGACAATCTTCACACTCAGCGCCGAGCATCGAGCAGCGGTCCTCGAATGCGGCACCAACACGCGCGGCGAAATTCCAAAGCTGGCGCACGAACACAGCGAAGGTCTCGGCACGCTCGACGATATCGCCGACGAGGAGGCCGCATTGTTCTCGACTGCCACGCGTTACGCGGTCGCGTCGGCGGACGAAGCGATGGTCCTGGCGCGGGTCCCGAAACATCTGCGCCGAATCACGTTCGGCAAATCGCTTGACGCCGACGTGCGGCTCGCCGCTCGCAGCGCGGGCGCCCGCTCGCGCATCCGCATCGAGATTGCCCCCGCCATGCTGGCCGCGGGAGTCGAACCCTTCATCGAAACTGAAATCGCGCTGCTGGGCGAAGCCGCCGCGCTCAATTGCGCCGCCGCCATCGCCGCAGTCACCGCGATGCGTGCGTCGCCGCTGGAATCGCGCGAGCTTGCCGCCATCGCCGGCGCGCTGACCGGCGTCCTGCCTGTCGCCGGCCGGCTCGCCAGCACTTCGATCAACGGCATCATCGTGATCGACGACTCGTACAACTCGAATCCCCGCTCGATTCGCGCGGCGCTCGCGGCTGCGCGCGAAGTCGCCGACGGACTCGGCGCCCGCCTGGTCATCGCGATGGGCGATATGCTGGAGCTGGGCGAGTTATCGGCCGCCGCGCATCACGAGGCAATTCGCGACGTGATGCTCGCGCGTCCTGCGGCATTCGTCGCAGTCGGCCCCGAGATGAACTCCGCGTGCGCGGCCATTTCCGACGATGCAGCGGGCGCGGCGATTGTCACCGCGCCGGATAGTATTGCCGCTGCACGAATTGTCGCGGGCCTGGTCGGTCCCGGTGACGTGCTGCTGGTCAAAGGTTCGCGCGGAATCGCAATGGAGCGCATCTTCGAGCGGCTTGGCTGACGCCGCTCAATGGTCGCCGATGCTGCGACTGACCTCGAGCCAATTCGTGCCGTCCCACTTGAGCCTGAGCACATCGGCGGATCCGCTCGCGACGCTCGAGATCGGCGGCGCGCCTCCGGCCCACTTTATTTCGCCACTGGACGTTGCCCAGACCGGACCCGCCGCGATCGTTCCAGTGATGTAGGACTGGATCGTCACGACCTGGTCGGTCACCAGTTTTTTCGTCGAGAGCGTGTAGGTGAGTCCGGACGTCGCAGTGGAAATCTTCTGGCATGAGTTAGTCGAAAACTCGAGCGTCGTGTTGGCCATGACGGTGCCGGCGTTCGAGCACGCTTCGATATTCGGCGCATGGTTCAGGTAACCGACTCGAACAACGCCGCTGTGCAGCCAGTCCGCGAACTCCGCAAAGATCATCGTGTCCGGCGTGTCGCTGCCGTCCCCGTTGCGAAAAGGGTTGGCGTCTCCGTAACTGTTCTCGATCGAGTAGATCGGCTGCGGATTCGGCGCGTTGCCGTTGCTGATTCCGCAAACTGTCGTTCCGCCGCCACAAACCCACGAGCTCCTGATTGCGGTCGGCCGATTCAGCTGCATGAGAAATCCGTCGGGTCCGGGCGCATCGGCGATTCGAGTCCCCTCGATGATAAAGTTGGATCCAACGTTGTTGGTGTCGAAAATGAAATACTGCGCGCCCTCGCTCGTCACCCCGGTAAACGTCATGTTCCCGTCGGCCGCGCCGCCGAAACGATCGCTGGTCCACGCTTCTATCTTGTTCTGCTCGAAATCGGTGCCGTAGATCGCGAGCTGCCCGACGAATTCCGAAACGATCGCGATATCATGACCCTCGATCAGGCCCCCGCGAATTTCTTCGTTGTAAGTCTGACCCTTGCCGCCAAAAAAATAGCCCCACATCCCGCCCTGCTCGTTGGCCGGATTCGAGATCTGCACGTCACTGAAACTCAGGTTCTGCACATTGCCCGATGATCGATTCGCGACTCGAATGCCGATGCCCGCTCGTCCCAGTGCCAGGCGCTCGAAGGTATCGTGCTGGGTTGGAACCTCGTCACCGGCGCCGCCGGACCGGTAATTATCGACGTCGATAATCACACCGGGCGCGTTGCCGTTGATGCCCGAGATCGACAGCCCCGTGACCCGCGAGTCGCCCGTCTTGTTCATGTTGATGACGGTGCCACCGGTCACGCCGTGCCATTCGAGTTCGACCGGATGCCCGCCGTCGCCGTTTTGCGCGTTGGCCAGCGCGAGCGTGACGCCCCAGCAGCCGTAGAGATTGATCGACTGGCCAAGCGGATACGCGGACGTGGCGGGAAACTCGACGATTCCGCCGACGGTACCGCCCTTCGCCGAGTGCGAACAAATCGAGCTGATGGCCGCATTGATTGGCACGCTGTCATCGTGGCGCAGCGTGAACGATCCCGTTTGGCCAGGCGCGATTGAGAGCATGACGCTGTTCCCGCTGATGCCGATTATTTGCGCGAACAGGTCCTGCGCCGCGGCGCCCGAAGGTAGCGCGGTGCCGAAATCTTCGTCGGTGCCAAACGAATGTCCGAAGTCGCGATAGGATTGCACGATGGCGCCCGGCGCGCCCGCGTGGGGCACAACGGCGTGCATGGTCGGCCGGCACGCCATGCCCCTGCACGAATAGATCAGATACGCGATGTCGTTGGCCGCTCCTGTCCAGCTCACCAGCAGATTGTTGTTCGTGCTGAGCATCGCAGGCCCTGCGCTAGTCGATACTGCCGCGCTGGGCGCCGACCAGCCGCCGCCCTGGCTCACTCCGACAATCTGGTAGGTGTAAGAGACATCGCACGCGCCGTTATGCGCGGAATTGCCGCCGACGGAATCGACCTGACAGCCGCCGCCGCTCGATCGAGCCGTGGTGATGTCCGAGGTGGGATTCGGATTTCTGCCGTAACTGTTCGGAATGACGGATACGCCGGGCGGCGCGGTCGCATTCGACGCGGCGCCCGCATGATCGATCTTTATCCAGTTTCCGATTTGGAAATCACCGACAGAACCGACCGTGACTTCCGCGTTCCCGGCAGTGGTACGCGCGATTACGGTCGCAAGCGAGCCGGTTGCCCCAAATGATCTTATGTTTTTAGCGCCGCTGGAGCTGGCATCTGCGATTGCGCGGCTGCACTCACCTGCGACAAGCAGCATCAGCGCCGCGATCAAGGCGCATCGAAGCGCCGCCGGGATTTTCAGCCTCAAGTCGGTCACCATCGCGTCGTCGCCGCCCTTCGGCGGCCGTCTCAGAATCCAATCGCCATCCAGTAGAAGCCGTCGTTCGGCTGCTGCCCACCGACGCCGCCGATAAGATCCGATCGGAAAATTCCCGCCGTCGTGGTGAAACTGACTATATCGACAATCAGCTTGCCCGTATTGACGAGCGCGCGAGAGTTCGACAGCGTCGCCAGCGACCACAGGCATGCATTCGGGAAAGCCTTCGGCCACGATATCGTGTAGCTCGTATCGTCAGCCAACCCGCCGTCCGGAAAGATCGCTCCCCACTGCAGGATCGCGACGATCGATCCGCGATTGATATCCGCAAGCGGGATCGCCAGGTAGCCGTTGCTCGCGATCGCGCCGGCGAATTCCGCCACGAAGGCCTGCAACACGCCGATATTCGAAATATTTACGTCCTGCCGCTGTTTCAGGAACGCGGTGCGATTAGCCAGTTGCTGATGCGGTTGGTTGGAAATGCCAGTCCCGCTGAAGCTCGCGCCGCTCGCGGCGCCTTCGACCGGATCGGTTGCTTGAATCTGGTACACCTCATTCGAGGTGAACTCGGCTGCGTCGATTAGTGTAGCCATTGACTACCTCAGAAGGTAAGCGTCCAGGTTCCGCTGATACTCATTCCCGAGCTGAATACTATTGGCGCAATAGTCTTTCGCGCGAGCATCGGCGTCGGCGCCGTGGTCCCCGGCAGTCCCGTGCTCCCATGATTCGCGAAGATCGCCAGTTCCTGAATAGTAATTCCCACCGCGCCCGTGTCGCCCGTCGTCAGCGACCAGTCGAAGGTCACGCTGCCGTTGCCGTCCTCGCTGTGGCTATCGAGCGACTTGTAGTATGCGGGCGTAGTCAACGCGGTGTCGCTCACAGTCGGCGCGTTCGATCCCGTGCCGAATCCCACCGCCGCTGCGAACTGACCGGTCGTATCGCCTCCCAGCAACGCCGCCAGCGCCGGCAGCCCGGCGTTGACGAAAAGATTGCGGCCCTCGTATTCCCACACGGCACGGCCTCGCTCGACCAGACGGATTCGCACAATTCCAATCGGCCTCTTCATTTTAACCTCCGTGCAAAACGGCTGCGCCGTTGACGATCAGCGCGGAATCCGCAACCGCGGGTTCGCTGACGCCGTAGGTGATCCCGCTGTGCAGATAATGAGCGTTGTAAGCGGGTGCAATCGGACCGTACGTATCGGTCAGCGACGCCGGATGGATCGCCAGCGCGAGCGCATTGTCATTGGGCGGCGGCGCCGCGTCGAGCTGGTACTTTACAATTCCTCCAAGCGTCAGCTTATCTGACGGTATCGGGCCCGCGTCGGAAATCGCCGGGGGCACAAACCATATCGAATCCAGCCACGCGCGCGCCGGTTTGAAAAAGTTCACCGCCGCCAAAGCGGTCGATGCCGCACCGCTAGAAACGCCCTGCCCATCAGCGAGATCGATCATCACGCGGAACACCGCCCATCCCTGGTTCGACGGGTACGCGTCGCCGCCCCAGCTCAACTGTCCTTCGAGCAGCGCGATCTGCGTCCATCCGAGCGACGCCAGCGCCTGTTTGACCGACCACGGCGTCCCGCGAAATCGATGCAGCGAGATGGCGCTTTCGAGCAGCTCGCGCTGCGACACCTCCGTCAGCGCTTGCGACAGCGCGTCGGCCGATTCGATCAGGTTGTCGACGTCAATCAGCAAATCGATATTCGTCAGCGCGTCAACGCCAAGCGACACCGGCGCGATCAACTGCCAGAGCGGCGACAAAATATCGAACTGCCAGGCGAGAAACGGTAGCGCCTCTGCCACCACCGAATCGATTCGGTAGACCAGCAGTGTCGTGAGATCGAGCGCCGCCAGTCGCTCGATCAGCTCGAGCAACGCCTGCGTGCGCGTGTCGTTTATCGACGGCGCGGCCGAAAGCTCCGGCATCAGCTATGCTCCGTGCTGTACGCCGTCGTCAGCGAGATCATCGTGCAGTTTGCCCATTGCCCGGCGCTGAGCGTGGTCAGCACCGGCGTCGTCAGCGTCACGCCGTAAACTCCCGCGACCGACAGCGCCGCAATTATCTGGCTCGGTACGATGTCGCGCTGAATCTTCGACGCCAGCTCCATCGCGAGTTCCTGCGCGGCCGCCGTCGCCGCGCTGATCGTCGCCGTCGGATCCGCATCCGAGTACAGCGTCACCGTCCCGGTAATCTGGTAGTCCACCTCGGTCACTGCGAGCGCGTTGACGGTGTCGGTGAGCGGACGCACCATGTCGGCGTTCAGCACTCCCGACACCTTCGCGAGCAGCGCCGAGTTCGCGACTCCCGCGCTGTTCGGCGCCGCCGTCGGCTGCACCGTAATCGGCCCGGTCAACACGTACGCGTTCACCGATCCCGGCGACGGGCTGACAATCTGCGCATCGATGATCGATGGGTCGGCGCTGATAGCAAAAAAGCGGTACGCTCCGCTCGGCCCTGCGACACTGAACTGATTCGGCGCAGCCTGGATCCGCGTGCGCAGGTGATTGTCCGTTTCCGGCGCCGAACCGCCAGTGGTGGTGGTCGTGTTGGTCACGCTCGCGATCAAGGCGTTGGGGTTCACCAGGACGCTGACCTGCCCCGCGAGGTATCCGTTCGCACCCGCTCCTGGAGCCATCGCCGACGCAGCGACGCTGGCCGTCATCGCGCCTGCCGCGATACTGATCGTCGCGCTGGTCGCAAAATTGAACTGACCATCGTTGGTACCGGCCAGCGTTCCGGCGGCGATCGTGAACGGCACCGTCAGCGCGTTTGCCAGCGTGAACAGCAGCGTCGTCACCGCCGGCTGCGACGCGAGCCGGCTGACACCGAGCAGTTGACCGAGGTAATCCAGCATCGGAAAGGACGCGAACGCGAGCAGATTCTGCTCGGCCGCATACTGGATCGCGTTGCGCACGAGCGATTCGCGGTACGCATACAGGTTGATCAACAGGCGCTCGACCTGCGCCGGGTAGAGCGTTCGGCCCGCCGCCGCCTCGAACTCGGCAATCATGTCGGCAAGGATCAGATTCGGATCTAGCCCGTCCGCATCGTTGACGAACACCGGCGGCGGCAGCGATGGAATTCCTGCACCCATCAACTCATCCTTTTATCGCCGTCGGCGCAGACTAGGCCGCCGCTCCCGCGATTGTCACGGTCGTGGCCTGAAGGGGCGCCGAATTGACCCCGAGCTTGAGTTGCCAGTTGAGCGTCACCTCGAGATGCGCGCCCGACTGCGCACTCCCGTCGAGCACCGGTTGCGCCGTCACCGAAACCAGGTTGACCCGCGGCTCCCACATCG
>JBEKLS010000209.1:0-6473 GCA_050010075.1 Binatus sp. (SeqCode)
ACTGTCGCACAGATATCAAGGATGCTTTCGTGAATCCCGTGCCAGTGCAGCAGATTCTTGGGCCAGCCGTACTTCATGCCCGGCACGACGCCGAACATATTCTTCAGGCTCAGGGTGACGCCAGCCCAGTGGTGCGTCTTCACCTTGGGCATTGAGACAACAAAGTCGGAATCGAGAACGGTGCGCGGCAACCACAGCTCTCCGAGGCCGCTGTAATTCGCCTTCAGCTTCACCCTCGCAAGTTCATCACGGTTGAGATCCACGAACTCGATCTGCCGGTCCGCGAGATGAGGTTTCAGGCCGGCGTCCTGTACTACGAGTTCGGTGTCGCGTTGATGACCCGGACCCTCGCCGATCACGACGCGGGCCGCGCCAAGACGAAGGAAACATCGGGCGGCCGCTCCGATGATGTTCGCGTTCGTGTTTACCGGCCCCGGCAGGTCTTCCACCAGATTTGGTTTGAGGAGAACGGCCTTGCCAGCCAGGTTGAAACGGAACAGTTGCAATCCTTCCAGGAGAAGGGCCTCGGTCTTCTCGGAGGACTCGGGTGCATTCAGAATCGCTACAAGCGCGCGAGGCCTTCGAGATGACATTGAATGTTTCGGCCAAAGCCAATCGGCCGCCACGCCTGCTATCGCAGCCATACCCGCCGCCGAGCCCACGAACCGTCGCCTATCGAGATTCATCGCAGCACCTCGAACGGATGGATCATCTCTCCACACTTGAGTGCCAGGATCGCAGTGGCGAGAGTGGCATTGTTCCGAATATCGCGGCCGCCCCCGATGAGCGTTGCCAATCTGGCCTTGAGATGCTCGACCGGCTCTTGGTACACGAACAGGCTGAGAATGCACCAGCTGAGGCTCTCGACCGACTCGATGTTGGAGGACCGCTGCTTGAGCCGGCCCAGACTGGCCTGGATCACCGGGGTCCGCTCCTCGTCCTGAAGTGCCAACAGTGCGATTGCGGTGACGTCCACGTGGGCCTGGAGCGGCAATCCGTATACGACGCTGTTTCCGGAATTCCAGCCCCCGCCGACGCAGACTCGATCCAGGAGCATATCGACACCCCGGCGAATGCGCCTTTCTGACAACTCCGACCGGCTGCAGGCGGTGAACTGTTTGATGGCGACTACGCTGAATGCGGTGGGAATGACCCAACTAGCGGAACCGGGGAGCCAGGGCCATCCATAACGGTCGGGGTCGAATCGAACCGCTCGGTCCGCCAACTTGAATTTCCATCGCCAGAACCAGTTCGCCTCCCGGCCATTGGTCTTCAAAAGCCAGGAAAGACCCCGTTCTCTGGCGCCTGATGAATCGCCTGCTGAGTTCAATACGCAGATGGCAAGCGCGGTTGTCCAGGAGGGTTCTCCGTCGCCGATGAACGATGGCCAACTGCCATCGGAGAGCTGCGCGTGCAGGAGCGGTCGAATAATGTGCGCAGCTGAAGAGAGCTGTTCCGCCAGCAAGGAGAACATTGCTAAGCATGTAGTCTCCAGACTCATCTGAGGCGACCCGGAAAAGCTCCAACCTCCGCTGGGCAATTCGCGACGGTGCAGTTCCTTAAAGAGCCCGATATAGTCCATGCCGCGATTGTGGTGGAAGCTTCCCCAAACGATCAAACGAACTCCCGTCTAAGGATCCCGACGGTCAGGCCCACGAAGCTGAAAGGTCGACGGTCCTGTCACCTGAAATTGAGGTGGCGGGACGGACGAAAATCAACCCGGGGCCCGAGGTCTTGCTCTTGTCGCCGTCGTCAAGTGATTAAGTTTCAGCACTATTCAGACATCGACGGCAGCCACGTTTACTATCAGCACGTTCGTCCATTTGAGAAAAACCGGGATAAGCCATATAAGAGAGTATGAATCCCAAGAGCTTCCTCGTCGATCTCAACAGCGGGGGCACACCAGCCGCATTCGCCGGCACAGATGAGACGGTTCGCCAAGCCGCGACCTGTGTATGGACGTGAGTGGAGAATTGATCCGTCTAGATCCCAAGGCTAAAGGCACTCTATACGAACCGAGGGATTGGGAGTTGATGGAAGGCTGGAACATGATGCGGCACAAGCCCACCGGCTGCATTTTTCGAATCGTGTGCGGTGGCGAGGCCTCGGGCAGAGGTCGCGCAACGGTTTACGACATCTCGGCTCGGATGATTCACGTTTGTGATGGTCGACGGATTCCAACACCCATCGAACCGGCGCCTTTGGGACGTGCCGCGATTGTCATTCTTCTGCAAGAAATTGGGGCCTGGAAGCCGGTGGTGATCAACATTCCTGATCGGCGTTCACGCCGGCAAGGCAAGCGGCAGCCCGCTTAAGGTTTCTTATGCCCCCTACCCTACAGGAATTCGATCTGCTCACCCTCGCGGAGGTGGCGAGGCTCCTTCAGTGCTCGAAGGCGCATGTCGGCAAGGCGGTCGCCGGCCGGGTGCCGGGATGCCCGCCCATTCCCGCCGTGTCCCTGGGGCGCCGAAAGCTGGTGCGTCGAGGAACGCTTCTCGCCTGGATCGCCCGAAACGAAAGCGGCGGTGGTACGATTCAAACATCGCCAGAACGAGGCCGCAAGGACGCATAAGGAGAAATTATGCGTACACGGCACTCTATAGGAGGTGTCAGAAAGCAGCGCGGGCGCTGGATCGGCAGTTGGACTGTCGATGGCAAGCGAGGTAGCCAAGTGGTCGGTCTGATCAAGGACATGACCAAAACCGAGGCTCGGGAGAAAGTCGCCAAGATCGTCACCGAAGAGCGTGCGAAGGGCGAAACCTGCCAGGCATGGAAACTTGGAGAATTCGTCGAGAAGGTTTATTTTCCGTACTACAGCCGGAAGTGGAAAGACTCGACGCGGGAAAACAATATTAACCGGGTCAACGTGCATCTTGTAAAAACATTCAAGGATCGGGAGCTGCGAAGTTTCCGGCGCGACGAGCTTCAGGACCTGCTCGACCTGAAGGCGAGCGTACCGCTATCGTTCTCGGTCGTCGATCATCTGCGGTGGGATCTCAAACAGATTTTCGATATGGCCGTAGCCGAAGGCCAGGTGGAGCGAAATCCGGCTCTACTCCTGTTTACTCCGAAGGCCGCAAAGAAGCCGGTTCATCGGGCCATGACCATTAAGGAGGTCCAGATATGCTTTGGCGCTCTCGATCTGCGGGAGCGGTTAATCGCGAAACTCGCGATCCTTGCCGGGATGCGTCCCGGTGAAATCTTCGCTATGACCTGGGGCCGGTTGACCGCCACTCACGCTGATATTCAGCAGCGCATTTATCGAAGGAAGATTGACACACCGAAGACGGATAACTCGACCCGGCAGGCGGCGCTTTCGGAAGGGCTGCTGGTCGAAATCGAGAGCTGGCGCATGATGGCGGTTGAAAGCCGCGATGACGCGTGGGTATTCCCTTCGGAACGGATGACGCCATTGTCCAAGGACAACTGGTGGAACAGGGTCATGTGTCCGGCGCTGAAAAAGGTTGGTCTGGAATGGGCAACGTTTCAGGTGATGCGCCGCACGAACGCCACCTTGATGAAGGCATTGGGAGCCGACGGAAAGCTTGTGGCGGATCAACTCGGGCATACGCTCGATGTGAGCCAAAACGTTTATACGCAGTCATCTGTTGAAAGCCGGTCGGTGATCGTGAACCAGCTAGAGCAGAGATTGCTGATACAATGATGTTGTCGTTCGATTAGCGTTCAGAATGAGAACTGGTTCTGAAAGTCATTGAAAACAAAGGTAAGCGGGAGTAATTCAGTGGTAGAATGCCAGCTTCCCGCACAATCCTTTATTTCCCAATAACTTAGAGAGCTTGGTGTCCACCGTGGTGGCCGCTCGTCACCGGGGCCACGAGGTGGGATCCGTGCTCTCTAGCCAACGCCGTCCAAAGCTTCCAAATCGATCGCGGCTGGAAGACATTTGTACCCACCTTGGTGGCTGCTCATAATTAGCCCAACGAGGTGTGATCCGTGTCTCATGTCAACATCGTCAAGAAGATCAAAGTCGACGGCGATTGGAAGCTGCTTTCCATTCCCCGCAACACCAAAGGCAACTACGACTGGAACGCCCTGCCTGAAGGTCTGTACCTCATCGAGTGGCGCTCCGGCGGGAAACGGCGTCGCGAATCGGCCGGCGTCACCGCGGCGCAGGCGCTCGAAGCGCAACGCCGCAAGCGCCATGAACTGGAGGGCCGAAAACTGGGCATCGCCGGGTTTGAAACGGCCGGCGAAACCGTCAAGAAGCCTGCGCTGCACGTTGCCGTCAACAAGTACCTGGAGCAGATCGAAGCGCTAAAGAAACCCAATACTCACCGGAAGTACGAGGCTGTGCTCAAGCGGTTCCTGGATTTCTTCGGCGACCGCGATTCCATAGACGCGATCTCCGGCGACGATCTGACGCGCTTCGTGGTGACCCTCAAGAAAGATCACGGCCTGGGATCCAACACGATCCTGCACAACGCCGTCATCATCGCGCAATTTCTCAAGCGCCACGGTAGGAGTGGGATCACGCGCGAACTACCGCTACCCGAGCGCATCACCCCGCTGGTAAAGGTTTACCGCCACGAAGACCTTGCCCGCTTCTTTGCGGCGTGCTCCGATGCGGAACGTGCCCTGTTCGGTATGTTTCTGCTAAGCGGTTTCCGCGAGCAGGAAGTGATGTACCTGCACTGGAGCGACGTGAATTTCGAGTTGCGGACTGTGCGCGTGACCGCGAAACCGAACCTGGGATTCTACCCGAAGCGGTGGGAGGATCGCGAGGTGCCAGCCCCAGTGGAACTCCTCGAAGAACTTCGGAAGCATACGCATCGCCCGAACTGCCAATTTGTGTTCCCATCCCCTACAGGAAACCGCGAACAGCATATGCTCGATCACTGCAAAGCCATCGCCATGCGCGCCGAACTCGACCCGACAAAGTTCGATCTGAAGACCTTTCGTTCGACCTATGCCACGGGAATGCTGCGCAGGGGATTCGATGTACGAACCGTGCAGCACTGGATGGGCCACAAGTCCCTCGAGACCACGCTGCGCTACTTGGCGCCGGCCACCGATGTTCACGACGAGTTGGATCTAGTGACTATTCCGTCCGTCGGGAAGGCCGCCCCGGCGCCCCGAAAGACTCCTGAGCGCGAGACGGGTTCCCCTCGAAAAGGACGGCCTGCCCGGTCGCCCGTCGGGGCGGCATCAGACGCATTAGCTGCGAAAACCATCTCATAACGGCTCCAGAAGGGAACGTGTGAAAGAGCCATGCCTTGAGATAATGACTGAAGGGAACATGCTGATCACGTTTGAACTGCCAGAAGACATTGCACAGGGACTGGAAACGAAGTGGACGGATCTGCGTCGTGTGGCACTTGAAAGCCTGGCACTCGAAGCATACCGGTCCAGCGCGCTTTCGGCCGCTCAGCTCTGTCGGTTGCTGCCGCCGCATAAACCAGCATCGCGGCGGCATGGTAAAGTGACATCGCGCGGTTCTTAGCTGCACGGTAGAGGCGGAGCGTCATACAGCAACCTCAGAATTGGGCCGGGTCGAGTACGGTAATGCCAGGGTAGCGCTGAAAGTCGGCAATGTTGAATGTCAGGATACTGGTCACAGCATAGACCAGCATAACGGCAACCAGGTGGGCGTCATGCGCTTGCTTGCCCGAAACCAGATGCTTGCCGACCAGCATTTCCCATGCGCCTGCCACTCCGGGCTTGCCCTCCAATAGGCGGAAAAGACCATTCAGAGCCCGCAACTCGCCTGCGATCATCAGGGGACTCATTCCAAGTCCGTTATTGACCACCGGGCGAGTGGCTACCACCCAAAACTCGACGAGGTTCTGCGGGGCGACGCAGAGGTCGGCTCTTTGCTTTCGCAGTTCTCCTACGGCCGCCGCCGCAATCGAATATTGGTGATGTCGAGGCTGCAAGAGTCGCAGCAGTACATTAGTGTCGATGAGCGTAACGGCCATTTACCGCCCATGGTCGCCATAGATCGATTCCCGCTCCATTGCGGCATCCGGCAAGACGACGGTGTTCCCGGCGTGGCTTTCCACCCATGCCTTGAACTCGCGCACCCACTCATCAGGCGACAATTGATTGGCATCAGGCGAAGGCTGCCTTGCAAGCAGGACATCTCGCACCAAATCCTCAAGCGTCAGGCCCCTCGCGTGAGCCTCGGCGAGGTACGCCTGTTCGATTTGTGGCGGGAGATTCAGCGTGATGGTCATGGGTGGCCTCTTATTCAGGATAACTCTATGCTAAAAACTTCGCCTTGTCGCGCGGAAAGGAACCCCTGCGGGACACCGCGAGAGGGGGTGCGGTAGACCGTCGGAGAACTCAAGTTTTTCACTCCCTGTTCGCTCGACGATCATTTTCCCAAGCTGGACGTCGTGGGTTCGAGCCCCATCTCCCGCTCCATCTTTTCAACAACTTAGGAAAATCCACTGATCCCTCGTTATTCCGTTTACTCCATTAAGCCAGACTCGCTGACGCGGACTGACTTTCGG
>JBEKLS010000210.1:0-6447 GCA_050010075.1 Binatus sp. (SeqCode)
TAATTCGTGCGCCAGTACGCGACCAGCTCTTTCAGATATCCGAGATTGGTGCCGTACTCCCAGCCGGTGTCGGGCACTTCGTCGGGAAAACGCGCGTGATCGAGCCGCGCGCGCAAGTCGGCGAGCACTTCGTCGGACACCGCGACGCGGAACGGTTCGATTTTACCGCTCGGCATGAGGACCCCCTTGCGATTCCTACAGCAGGCCCGCGCCGGTTGCCCCGCGGGTCGAGCCGTCGCGCTTGAATGCTTCGATCACGTGCCGCGCAATTTGCGTCATATGCACTTCGTCCGCGCCATCGACCAGCCGTGCCGATCGCGCATGCCGCAGCATCGACTCCAGCGGCGTGTCGGTCGAGTAGCCGAGCGCACCGTGCACCTGGATCGCGCGGTCGGTGATCTTCCACAGCATGTTCGCCACGTGATGCTTCGCCATCGAGACTTCCTGTCGAAACGGCAGCTTGTTCTCGATCAGGTACGCGGCGTGCAGCACCATCAGCTTCGCCGTGTACAGCTCCATCGCCGACTCGCTCATCATGAACTGAATCGCCTGCTTGTCGACCAGCAGGCCGCCCTGCACCTGCCGCTCCATCGCGCGCTTGACCAGCATCTCGAGCGCAACTTCAGAGCTGCCGATCCAGCGCATGCAATGTGCGAGACGCGCGGGTCCGAGCCGCACCTGGCCGAGCGTATGCCCCTGCCCGCGCGGGCCGAGCATACTGTCGGCCGAGACGACGCAGTTCTCGAGCATTATCTCGCAGTGATTCCCCTTGCCCGCCATCGTGTCGATGTCGCGCACGATTTTGAATCCGGGATTGGGCAGGTCGACGATGAACGCGGAGTTGCGCGCCTGCGGCGGGTCGGCCTCGGGATCGGTCTTGGCGATCACGATTGCGAACTTGGCGCCGTGCGCGCCCGAGATGAACCATTTGTGCCCGTTGAGCACCCAGTTGTCGCCCTGCTTCACGCCCGAGGTTTTGATCTGCGTCGGATCCGAGCCCGCCGCTTCCGGCTCCGTCATCGCGAAGCACGACCTGATCTTGCCGTCGCACAACGGGCGCAGATACTTTTCCTTCTGCGCGGGCGTCGCGAAATGCAGGAGCGTGTGCATGTTGCCTTCGTCGGGCGCCTGCACGTTGAGGATGAAGGCCGCGATGCGGTTGCGCCCGCATTCCGCCGAGATCATCGCTATCGCCATCGCGTCGAGGCCGAGTCCGCCGAACTCCTTCGGCATGTGCGGCAGCCAGAGGCCGCGCTGCCGCGCTTTCTTGCGCAGCTCGATTATTCCCTCGCGCCAGTTGCCGTTCTTCTGCATCCCGGCTTCGGCCGGCTCGATCTCTTCCTTGATGAAAGCGCGGACCTTGTCGCGTACTTCGATCACGTGCGGGGGCATCGTGAAATCAATCGCCATGTCGTTTTACCTCGGGGCCTGGACTCGGGGATTACGTCCAAGTGCTACAGGGAAAAGGGTTTGGGCGTCAACCGCGTTCCCGGACTGGCGCCGCGACGGAAAACTGTGCGATAGGGAACCACGCCGCAGGGCGGATTTCGCTGACGGAGGAGCTTCAATCATGGCACAGGGAAAACTCGCGGACCGCGTCGCGATAGTCACCGGCGGCGCGTCGGGAATCGGCAAGGCGACGGCCGAGCAATTCGCAGCCGAAGGCGCCAAGGTCGTCATCGGCGACCTGGCCGACAGCGCCGGAGCGAAAGTTGCGTCAGCAATCGGCGGCACCTTCCAGGCCACCGACGTGCGTGAGGCGAAGCAGGTCGAAGCTCTCGTCAAACTCGCCTGCGACAAGTTCGGGCGGCTCGACGTGATGTTCAACAACGCCGGCATCGGCATCAGCGCGCCGCTGCTGGCGACCACCGAAGAGGATTATCGCAATACGATTCGGATCGATCTCGACGGCGTGTTCTGGGGACTGAAGTTCGGCGGCAAAGTGATGGTCGAGCAGAAGCGCGGCGCGATCATCAACACGGCGAGCGTGGCCGGCCTGATCGGCAGTCCCGGACTCTCGGCCTACAACGCGGCCAAGCACGGTGTCGTCGGCCTCACGCGCAATGCCGCGATCGAGTTCGGGCGCTTCGGTGTGCGCGTCAACTGCATTTGCCCCGGTGTGATCGAGACTCCGCTGGTGATGCGCACGTTCGGGGACCTCGAAGGCGCGCGCAAGATGCTCGACGCGATGCATCCGCTCGGCCGCATGGGCCAGCCGATCGAGATTGCGAAGGCGGTGACGTTCCTCGCCTCGGACGACGCCTCGTTCATCACCGGCCATGCGCTGGCGATCGACGGCGGAATCATGGCGGGTTCCTTCGGCAGCAATCCGTTCGCCGACATCGCGGGCACCTGACGCGGCGGGTCGATCTTGAGCGGCGTGGTCGTTGCGCGATGGCAGGATTGGGACGGGCGCGGCATCGAGCATCTTGTTCTCCGCGAGGGCCCGCGCGAGATCGTCGCCGAGTCGGTGGTAGTCGCGTCGGCCGGGGGATCTGAGTTCGCGCTGCGCTACCGCATTCGATGCGATAAATCGTGGCGCGTCAGGAAGGCCGAGATCGTCGTTGTCGGCGAGCCTCGCGCGATAGAAATCGCAGGCGACGGCAAGGGCAACTGGTCCGACGCTTCCGGCAAACCTCTGCGGAAACTTCACGGTGCGATCGATATCGATCTGTCGGTGACGCCGTTCACCAACACGCTGCCTATTCGCAGGCTGAAGCTGAGGAAGGGCGCGTCTGCCGATATCGTCACCGTCTATATCGTCGCGCCTGCGCTCACCATCACGACCGACCCGCAGCGTTACACGTGCCTTGAGCCGCGCAAGCGCTACCGATACGAATCGCTCGACAGCGACTTCACGCGGGATATCGAAGTCGACGACCAGTCGATGGTCGTCGCCTATCGCGGTCTGTTTCGCAGGGTGCTGTAGAATAGCGCCCGCTACTTCTTTGCCAGCGCTTCCTTGGTGAGTTCGCTTGCCATCTTGCCGTCGAGGCCGGCGCCGAACTTGTCGCGCAGCGCCTTCATCACGGGACCGATCTGCGACGCGCCGGCCGCCATCGCCGCCGCAATTTCCGCGCGCACTTCGTCGGCTGACGCGGTCGCGGGCAGATAGGAGTCGAGGACCTTGGCCTCGGTCTCGTTCTGATCGATCAGGTCCTGGCGCGCGGCCTTGCGCGCAAACTCGAGCGACTCTTCGCGCTTGGCCCGCTCGCGCTTGATTATCTGCAGTATCTCCGCGTCGTTGGGCTCGCGGCGAACGTCTTTCTCGAGCCGCGAGATCTCGGACAGCACGCCGCGCAGCGCCATCATGCGCAGCTTGTCGCCGCTCTTCATTGCGGCCTTGAGATCGTCCTGAATTTTAGTCTTCAATCAATCTCAGTGCGTGGCGACGGCTTCGCCGTTGACATCGACATCTTCCCATTTTGGCGGTTCGACCTCGGTCCATTTGCTGCCGTCGAGGCGGTAGTTGAACAGCAATATCTTCTGCTTGCCGGTAGCCCTGCCCCTGCCCTCGCCGTTTTTGTTCGGCGTGAATTCGGCTGCCTGCAGCTTCGCGACCACGTTCCAGTGCCCCGCCTTCATGGTCGGCACGTACAGAAACTTCGCGTGCTCGAGATCGACGTAGGTCTTGCCCGACGCCTTCTTTTCGCTTTCGTCGCTCACGTAGCTGTCGGATTCGCTGGCGATCGTGTCACTGAGCTGTTGGGCCATCGCCTTGGGAATGGGATTTTCCCTGGCGGGACCGGGCGCACTCGGACCGGATGAACCGCTGCTGGTATAAAGGTCCTTTTTGACTTCGATCGCTCGCGCGCGGCCGGGCGCAAACATCGCTCCCGCAACGATCAAACCCGCCACCGCCAGAGTAGTTCGTGCCTTCGCATCCATATTCCTACCCTCCTCGGATCGCGCTTATATCACGGCTGGTCAGGATTAGCACGATGGCGCCGAGGCCAGGGAACTCGAGCTAAGCGGCGTCGCCGGGCGGAGCGGCGGCCCGCTCAAAGCTTAGGTTCGTTCCGTAATATTTTTTTTTGAGAAACGCGCGTCGCCCGACGCCGAGTCTTGTCCGTAGGGCTTTCCGACGAATCCGGAGAGTTACGTGCGGCTCGCATGCGTTCGAGCGCGTCGAGCGCACGGTACAGATTGCGCTTTACGGTGCGTTCGAAGCGGACGATTTTATCCACATCGGAATCGCTCGGCAGGATAAGGGCGTCGAGTCCGCTGCGCTGGAGCTTGCGGGCGGTGCGTAGACGATCGCCATGGTGATCGTAACCCATCGAGGCGAAGATAGAATCGCTGGGAGTCTCGGTATAGGCCCTGCGGCGGTATTCGTCCTCGTCGACCCAGGATTCGCGGCATTCATAGCGCAGCAAACGGCGGATTCGCCAGCATGACGCGGCAACCTCGTCGATGAGGATGCGCTCGCGGGCGGATTCGGGTTGGAATTCCTCGAGCAAAGCGTCGAGGATCGAATTGAATTCCCCGGCGCGAACCGGGCCGTCGAGTTCCGGATTCACGACGTCGCGGGCGAAGAAGCCGTGCTTGAGCGCGTTGAGACGCGCGCGGGACTTGCCTTCGGGCGTGCGCGGGCCGGTGGATTTCTTGGCATTGGCGCGGCGCGCTGCGAGTTGACGCGGTGAAAGCGCGGATGGTGCGGCTGCGGGCGACGCGAGCGCTGGAAGGGCAGCTTGATTGTTGTCCATATAGCAGTGGTAACACGCCGGGTGAGAAGCGGGCAGGATGAATAGTTCATCCCTGAACTCGGACGATCGGAGCAGAAGCAGAATCGTGAATCGCGCGCGAAAAATGCGCGCTCACAAGGACTTTTTCACTCTCACCTTCATCCTCTCCCTTGCAGGAAGAGGAGACAGAACGGTTGCCCAGCATCGTGCACGATGCGGGATGCAAGATTTTCGTGTCATTCTAGAGCGAAGCGAAGAATCCCGGATTTGCCGACGCACCGAACCTTGCAGCAACCGGCTTCGCGGCGGTCGATCCTGTGGTTGAGGGTGCGGTGGTTTGCGCCGAGAAAGATCCAGGGTTCTTCGCTGCGCTCAGAATGACACAAAAAACGAGGCGGAATCTTGATTCGCGCGCGAAAAATGCGCGCCGACAAGGACCTTCACCTTCATCCTCTCCCTTGCAGGGAGAGGAGACAGAATCTCGACCTGGTTATGCAAAATCCTTGCAGGGAGAGGAGGTCTAGGGGGTTTGACAACTTTCACTGGATCGCGCTATGAGCATGACTTCAGAATATGAATCTTCATTCATTGCGGGGATTTCGGGGCTGCCGATGAGCGTTCAGGAACGGCATCGGCGGGAACGGCATGCGCGGGGACAGGCTATCCTCGCGGCGGCCGCCCGAGTTTTTGCCAAGCATGGGCTCGAGGGCGCTACTATCGAGATGGTTGCGCGCGAAGCCGAAGTTGCGGTCGGCACTATCTATCTCTATTACTCGTCGCGCGACGATCTGTACCTGAATCTTGTTGCCGAGCGCGGTGCGCAGTTGCGTGCGCGCTATCTTGAGATTTTTGCGCGTGGCCTTGAGCCGCTCGACGAGCTCAAGGCGATCGCTTCGGCGTACCTGGACTATCTGCGCGAATCGCGCGAGCTATTTTTGTCGCAGCATTCGGTGGTGTACGCGCAGCTTCACAAGCGGCTCAAGCGGCCGTCTGAATTGCGTAACTTTCAGCGCGTGATCGACTTGAGCCATGAAATCTTCGGGCTGTGGGAGAGCACTATCAAGCGCGCGTTCGAAGGCGGCGTGATCGCCAACTCGATGGGGCCGAAGAAGACTGCCGCTGTCGTCTGGGCGAGCATGAACGGCGCCTTCATGCTGATGGGTGACGGCAATTTCTTCCGCGACGTCACCGGACTCAACCCGGAGCATTTTCTCGACGAGGCGCTCGAGTCGCATCTCGCCGCGTCGCAGCTGACTGCGCATCGCAATCGCAGGACGGCACGTTCCGCAAAACCGAGGTTAGTTAGCGCGGTTCGTACTTCCCGCGCGCGGATTGGCAAAGACTCAAAACCGGACGAGGTGGCCATCCCTACGCCGGCGTGAGCGCGACGGGAGTGCCGCGATCAAAGATCGTAAAGGAGAAGGGTTATGAAATTCACCTGGTTCCATCTGATGCCGTATCGGTTCCTGCCCGAGGACTTCAAGGAGAAGTACCACAGCGTGTGGGTCGACATCCCGCGCGACCTGTACGATCCGAAAGTCGGGCATCGCCTGTACAACGACTATCTCGATCAGCTCGAGTATGCGGACTCGATGGGCTTCGACGGGCTGGGCGTCAACGAGCATCATCAGAACGCGTACGGCCTGATGCCGTCGCCGAATATCATGGCGGCCGCGCTCACCCGGCGCACGCGCAACGCCAACCTGGTCGTGCTCGGCAACTCGATCGCGCTCTACAATCCGCCGATTCGCGTCGCCGAGGA
>JBEKLS010000211.1:0-6414 GCA_050010075.1 Binatus sp. (SeqCode)
GACGGATTCGCCGGATGCATCGTCGTCAGATGCACGCTCGCAAGCCGCGCGCCCGGCAGATAGCCGTAGACTTCCTCGGCCGTGAACGGGATCAGCGGCGCCAGCATCCTGACCAGCGCGTCCAGAATTTTGAACAGCGCGGTCTGGGCAGAGCGCCGCTCGCGCGAGTTTTCCGCGTCGCAGTAGAGGCGGTCGCGCGCGACGTCTATATAGAGCGAGCTCAAATCGACGACGATAAAATTCTGCATCACCTGGAACGCGGTCTGGAACTCGAACGCTTCGTACGCGCGACGCACCTCGCTCTTGAGTTTCTCCGTGCGCGCCAGGATATACCGATCGAACTCGAGCATCTCGTTAAATTCAACCGCGTCGCGCGCCGGATCGAAGTCGGCCAGGTTGCCGAGCACGAAGCGGCAGGTGTTGCGAATCTTTCGATACGATTCCGAGACCGCGCTGAAGATCGTCTGGCCGAGCGTGATATCGGCCGTGTAGTCGAGCGACGCGTACACCAGCCGCAGCACGTCGGCGCCCATCCGCCCGGCCGCATCGACGGCGTCTTCCGAGTTGCCGAGCGACTTGGACATCTTGCGGCCCTTCTCGTCGACCGTCAGCCCGTGGTTGATCACGCTCTTGAAGGGCGCCGTGCCGCGATCCGACACTGCGCAGAACAGCGACGAGCTGAACCATCCGCGCGCCTGCTCGACCGCCTCTAGATACGCGTCGGCCGGCCATTTCAGCTCGGGCCGCGCCGCCAGCACGGCGGCCTGCGACGAGCCTGAATCGAACCACACGTCGAGGATGTCTTCTTCCTTGACGAAAGTCGCGCCGCCGCATTTCGCGCACTTAGTGCCCGGAGCCACGAAGTCGGCAGCGGGCCGGCTGTACCACGCGTCGGAGCCTTCGCGCGCGAAAATTTCCTCGACCCGATCCATCGTCGCGGTCAACGGCGCGACCTCGTCGCATTCGGCGCATCTGACGGCGGGAATCGGCACGCCCCATGCGCGCTGGCGCGAGATGCACCAATCCGGGCGCGTCTCCGTCATGTTGCGGATGCGATCGCGCGACCACGGCGGATACCACTTCACGCTGTCGATCGCGTCGACGACCTTGCCGCGCAGTCCGTGGTGATCGACGCTCACGAACCATTGCTCGGTCGCGAGGAACAGCAGCGGATTGTGGCATCGCCAGCAATGCGGGTAGCTGTGCGAGAAATCGCGCGCATGCAGCAGCGCGCCGACCGTCCGCAATTTCTCGACGATCGGCTTGTTGGCCTTGAAAACGTGCTGCCCGGCCCATTCGCCGCCGTCCGCGGTGAAAATTCCGCTGCCATTGACGGGGGTGAACGGCGCCAGGCCGTACTCCTTGCCGACGACGAAATCCTCGTAGCCGTGACCCGGCGCGGTATGCACGAGGCCGGTGCCGGCCTCGGCGGTCACATGCTCGGCGTACATCAGCTTCACGTCGCGCGGCAGAAAGGGATGCCGAAAAATATCGCGACCGTCGAGCGTCCTGAGCGCGGCGCGGTCGAGCGGGATTCGTTTCTCGACCACGAGCCCGCATTCCTTCTCGACGCTGGCCGCCAGGCGCGACGCGACGACGTAATAATGATCGCCGGCCTTCAGCGCGACGTAGTCGAAGGTCTCGTTGAGCGAGATTCCAAGATTCGCGGGCAGTGTCCACGGCGTCGTGGTCCAGATAACCGCCGACAGTTTGCCGGCCTTATGCGCCGCTGAGAGCTCGGCGCGATCACTGGCTTCCGCAGCCAGAGTGCCCGCGTCGTGAAGATTCGAGTTGAATGCGAACGCGACGTAGATCGACGGCGAAACGTGATCGCGATACTCGACTTCAGCCTCCGCCAGCGCCGAGCGGCAATCGAAGCACCAATGCACCGGGCGCCGGCCGCGATAGACGTAACCGTTCTCGACCATCTTGCGCAGCACGCGAATTTCCGCCGCGTCGTACTCCGGCGCCATCGTGAGATACGGCTTGAACCAATCGCCGATTACTCCGAGGCGGCGAAAATCCGAACGCTGCAGGTCGATCCATTTTTCAGCTTCGGCGCGGCAGAGCTTGCGCAGCTCGAGCTTGGAGGTGGTGCGCGCCTTGTCGCCGAGGTCGCGCGAGACTTTGTACTCGATCGGCATCCCGTGGCAGTCCCATCCGGGCACGAACGGCGTGCGATAGCCGAGCATCGAGCGCGAGCGCACGACGAAGTCTTTCAGAATTTTGTTGAGCGCGGTGCCGAGATGCACGCGGCCGTTGGCGTACGGCGGCCCGTCGTGCAGCACCCACGACTCGGCGTCCTTGCGCGTCTCCATCAGGCGCGCGTAGAGGTCGGTCTCATCCCAATGCTTGAGCATCTCCGGCTCCCGCTTTGGCAGATTCGCCTTCATCGGGAAGTCGGTCCTGGGAAGTTTCAGGGTAGATTTGTAATCGGTCTCAGCCACAATTCGATCAGATTAACGCACGCCGCATTGGTTCGCGAGTATCGAGCGCAAGGGCTCCAGCGGCTCAACCCCAACTCGACTAACCTCAATTCAATGTACTGGCGCCGCCGCAAAACGGCAGCACCACCTTCCGAGTCGCCGCAAAAGAAAACCGCGCGCAACTGCGATAGCCAGCATCGCACCTCTCCCGGCGCCACCTGCGGTTGGCGCCGACCTCTCCTCGGACAAGGAGAGGTTAAGATGGCAATGCACGCCTTCAGGAACAGGCGGAGTTGTGACTCGCGCGCGGCCCGCGAAGTCGATCTTGGCGGGAATCTGATAGAGAATGATTCGGTGAAACGCTTCGGCGTATCGATATTGGTCCAAAGCTCGTCATTGAGTCTCGATGAGTTGTCGCAGAAACTCGGACGGCCTCATTCGTCTGGTTCACACACTATGGGCGAGCCTCATCGCGGAGGGTCTGCGTGGTCAAAGTCGGTGTGGCGGTTCGATTCCGATGCTTCTGAAGGCGCATCCGTCCAGCATCATCTTGAAAATTTGAAAGCTCGATTTCCGCCCGCCGAACTCCTGGCACTCTTGCCGGCGAACTGCACGGTCAGCATAGACATCGCGATCTTCTTCGATACGGTGAACGTGAGTTTGTGCGTTCCGCGTCGCGGAATGGAAATCGCAAATAGTTACAACGCTGCTCTCGAAGTGACTTCCTATCCGGTCGAGGAACCGAAGCCAGAATTCTAAAATGGCCGACCGGTACTATCTTCAGTTTGAATCCGAACGCGAGCCTTCGTATCATCTCTCGCGCATTACTCGATTCGGATTTTCATAGAAAAAATTATGGCGCTTAGAAAAGTAACCATTTTCGACAAGGAAGGGACTACCCTCGTGCCGGTTGACGAGGATGGGCAGGCGAAGCCGGCGGTGATGGGCGTCCGATGGGTCAACCCCGACACTTTCGAGACGATTCGCGTGGTCGGCGGCAAACGCACCGGGCCGAAGAACGAAGTGCTGATGGAAGTTCCGCCGACGCTCGACACGAGCGCGTTCGCGATCGAGGACCTGCCGCCGCCCAAGGTCAAGGAAGAGCTGCTCGAAATTGAAAAGCCGGCCGCGGGAACCTCGGCAAAGAAACCATGACCGGGGCCATCCCGGGCGCGCTCGCGGGCCTGCGCGTGCTCGACCTGACGGGGCATCGCGCACAGCTTTGCGCGCGGCTACTCGGCGACATGGGCGCTGACGTTATCAAGATCGAGCCGCCCACGGGCGACGACGCGCGCCGCATCGGCCCGTTCCTCGACGACTTGCCGCATCGCGACCGCAGCCTGTTTTTCTGGTTCTATAATCTCAACAAGCGATCGCTGACGCTCGACCTCAAGCATTCGCGCGGCGCCGATATTTTTCTCCAGCTCGTGCGCTCGGCCGACGTCGTTGTCGAGAGCTTCGCGCCCGGCACGCTCGACCAGCTCGGCCTTGGCTGGGACGTTTTGCATCGCGAGAATCCGGCGCTGGTCCTCTGCTCGATTGCGCCATTCGGACAGACCGGGCCGTACCGCGACTATATCGCCGACGACACCGTGCTGACGGCGCTCGGCGGGATGCTGTACGTCAACGGGTTCCCGGAACGCGCGCCGGTTCGTCCGCTCGGCCTGCAGGCGTACCATTCGTCGGCGTACTTCGGCGCGATCGCAATCATGCTCGCGCTACTCGCGCGCGACGCGTCAGCCGAAGGTCAGTGGATCGATCTCAGCATGCAGGAGGCCACGGCAGCCGCGGTCGAGCACGTTGCCGGCGGATACTTCGAGCGCCACGAGGCAGAGCCGCGGCGCGGCACTCTCCATTGGAGCCGGTTCTTTCGTGTCGGCAAATGCCGCGACGGCTACATCATGCATTGCACGCTCGGCGACTGGACATCGCTCGTCGAATGGGTGAAGTCCGACGGCAAGGCGGCCGACCTCGACGCGCCCGACTATCAGCAGCCGATGTATCGCTACCTGATGGCCGAGCATGTGTTCGAAGTGCTCGACGAATGGGTCAAGGACTATCCGCGCGACGAGTTGCTCGAGCGCGCGCAGCTTTTGCGACAGCCGTACGCGACTGTGCGCCCGCCCGAGGCGCTGTTCGACGATGCGCAGCTTATCGACCGCGGCTTCTTCGTCGAGGTCGAGCATCCCGAGATCGGGCGCAAGTTCCGCTATCCGGGCGCGCCCTACGTTTTCAACGGCACGCCGTGGCGCGTCACGCGGCGCCCGCCGCTCGTGGGCGAGCATACCGGCGAGATTTTGCGCGACGACCTCGCGATAGCCTCTGAAGCGCTCGCAGTGCTCGCCGCCGAAGGAGTGATCTGAGCATGGCTGCGATGCCGCTGGACGGCGTGCGCATCCTCGACTTCACCTGGGTCGTGGCAGGGCCAGTCGCGACGCGGATTCTCGCAGACCACGGCGCGCAGGTGGTCAAGGTCGAGCGCAAGGATCCGCCGCCGATGGGCAACCGCAAGCTCGGCCTGCAATGCGACCTGCATCGCGACAAACTTTCGGTCGCGCTCAACATGCAGCATCCGCGCGGAGTCGAACTCGCGCGCCGGATCGCCGCAACCAGCGACGTCGTGATGGATAATTTTTCGGCGCGCGTGATGCGCAGCTGGGGGATGGACTACGAAAGCCTCACGGCGGTGAAACCCGACATCATTTGTATAAGCATGTCCGGCCTCGGGCACACCGGCCCGAACTCGAGCTACGTCAGCTACGGTCCGACGCTGCAGGCGCTGACGGGATACACGCAGTTGATGGCCGAGGCCGACGGCACGCCGGCCGGTTACGGCTACTCGTACGCGGACATGTGCGGGGGATACACGGGCGCGCTCGCGGCGCTGGTCGCGTTGTGGAATCGGCGCCGCACGGGCCGCGGGCAGTTCGTCGATCTGTCGCAGTTCGAGGCCGTCGCCGCAGTCGTCGGGCCTGCGCTGCTCGACATCGCGGTTAACGGCCGCAGGCAGTCCACACCCGGCTACGTTTCGCAGGAAGGTCCCGCCGCGCCGCACGGCGTTTACAAATGCCGCGCGCTCGACGGCGACGACGACCGGTGGGTCGCGATCAGCGTGCGCACGGGGCCCGAGTGGCGGAGATTCGTCACAGCGATCGGCTCACCGGAATGGGCGAGCGAGCAAAAATTCCGCACGCTGTATCTAAGGATGCAAAACAGCGCCGAGCTCGATGCTCACGTCTCGCGTTGGACGGCGCAGCACAGCGCCGAAGATGCGATGGCGACGCTGCAGCGCGCGGGAATCGCAGCCGGCGTCGTCGAAAACGGCGTCGATTTGTGCGAGCGCGATCCTCAATTGAAAGAGCGCGGCTTCTGGCCGGAAGTCTCGACCGCAAAGGGGCCACCGACCCACGTCACAGGAATCCCGTTCAAGCTTTCCGGCGGCCCAGGAAAAGTCAGCAGGATCGCACCAGAAGTCGGCGAAGATTTCGACTACGTCCTCGGCGAGCTACTCGGCCTCGGCAAAAAAGAGCGCGACGAACTGGTAGCGGAGGGCGCAGTCTGGCGCTGATTTTGAATCGCCTCCCCCTAAGTGGGGGGAGGCCGACGCTCGTACTCGAGCGGCGGGTGGAGGACCCTATTGTCCTGAAATTCTGCGACGCGTCTGAAATGCCGCGCACCAGTCATCCGCGCGGCAAGTCGTCCTCCACCCTAACCCTCCTCCCGCGTTGGAGGAGGGAACCAGCATCAGTCTTCTGAAATCGAATTGCCTCCCCCTAAGTGGGGGGAGGCCGACGCTCGTCCTCGAGCGTCGGGTGGAGGACCTTATTGTCCTTAAATTCTGCGACGCGTCAGAAATGCCGCGCACCAGTCATCGGCGCGGCAAGTCGTCCTCCACCCTAACCCTCCTCCCACGTTGGAGGAGGGAACCAGCATCAGTCTTCTGAAATCGAATTGCCTCCCCCTAAGTGGGGGGAGGCCGACGCTCGTC
>JBEKLS010000212.1:0-6995 GCA_050010075.1 Binatus sp. (SeqCode)
CATTCGATTTCCGAAAACTGGATGATCGACTACTCGATCATCTCGGAGGGCTACTGGGGTCTTACTTCTGACAACCGCTGGACTATCGGGCCCGCCGAGCGCCAGCTGATTCGTCTCCTTTATAAGGAGATAGCCGCGGGCCGAATCAATCCGTCGACCCACATCCTGCATCTCGCACCCGACCTGCTGACCTACGGGCGCACCTCGCGCTTTTCCGTCTTCACCGGAATTGACGACGACACCGTGACCCTGCTGCCGACGGTCGAGAACTGGGGGCCGGTATTGCAGGGCGCGCGGGTGCGGCCGATCGGCGGGCTGGCCGAGGCGCTCGCGGCGCATCCTGATTACATTGTCTCGCAGATAGCCGAGCCGGCGGCACTCCAGGTTTCGGCGGTGCATTACGACAAGCTGCTCGACCAGGACGGCTTCACTTTATATCGACGCAACGGGCTGCCGAACGGTCCTCCGGTCAGCTCGACGTTCCCTGGTTGGATAGCTCTATGCGCGGCGTTTGCAATCGGCGCTGTGCTGGCGACGGCAACCAAAGCCGTTGTCATAGCCCGACCTCGAGAATCACTGCCATAGCCCTTCTATAATGAAGGGGCCGGCTGTGAACCGGCCCCTCGGAGCGCTAAGGATATCGAGTCGCGAGTTTCGCGACTCAGCTCTCATGCTTCGAATATCGTCCCCTTCCATGATCGCGACGCGAGATCGAGCTCGCCCCCGTCGGAAATCTGGAGCAGGGTTTTCGTGCTCCAGCGGTTTTTCCCGACACTCTCGTAGGTTCCGTGGCCAACGGCGTCGAGCCCTTCGCCGTTGTCCAGGAATGCTTGCGAACACCAACTGAAAGTCCCGCCCCGGGTTCCGCCGACGAAGACTGACGTGCCGAAGAGCGTTCCAAATCCGGTCGCCGTCCCTTCCCAGTTGACCTGAGTGCGCCACGACACCAATACCGTCCGCTACTCCGATGTCAGGCATAGGGCAACAAGACCGGGTAGATGCAATCCGCTGGAGGGCATGGCGCGAAGCTTGTGCTCGCGAGACTCGACTTGTATTAGGTTTTTCCGTGGGAGGGCGGCCGCATGCAGACTGTTCGCGAGCTTAAAGGACAAGATCGGTTTCTGATGGCGGCCATCGCGCTCGTGATGCTCACCTGCGCGATGCCGTCGCGCGCGTGGAGTGCGAGCAAGAGCCTGTGGGTGGCGTACTCTCAAGGCGGGGGCGTCGAGTCGTACAGCACAAAGCAACTAAAGAAAAGCGGGATGCCGACGCCAATCGAAGTGAGCACGTATGAAGACGCGACGGGGGTTGCCTTTGACGCCTCCGGTAACCTTTGGGCTGTGGTCAACCAGAACGACATAGTCGAGTTCACTGCCGCGCAACTCAAGGATCTGAAAAGTAATCCGAGTCCGACGCCCGAGGTGATCATCACGACTACAGCCGGGGAAGGGGGTCTCTTCGGCTGCAACTTCGATCCTAAGGGTAACCTGTGGGTTGCGGATGCCGACGGCGACATGATCCTGGAACTATCAAGAACACAATTGGCTGCGGGCAGTGCAACCGGGGTAACCCCTGCCGCATTCATCTATACGATCGATTTCGCTTTTCCGGCCTTCATAACGTTCGATCAGGATGGAAACGCGTGGGTAGTCAGTCAAGGCACTAGCAGACTCGTCGAGTTGACGGCCAGCCAACTGACTAGCGGCGGTACCAAGACTCCCGCGGTCGTACTGACCGACGACGGCAGCGGCAGCATCGATTTGCCAGGAGAAATCGCGTTCGACAAGAAGGGTGACCTGTGGGTCCCCAACTTTTCCTCGGACACAGTCGTGGAGTTTGCGAAAAACCAACTCGCCAGCTCCGGCAACCCCGCGCCGGTGGTGACGTTGAACAGTGCCGTTTTCGATGAACCGTTTGGAGCGGTATTCGACAGCAAAGGCGACCTGGTGATTATGAACTATCACAACGCAAAGATTGCGAAGTTCACAGCCAAGCAGATCAAGAAGAGCGGCTCACCCGCTCCCAAAGTCACCGTGACAGGAACTGGCACCATCAACTATCAGATCATCTTCGGCCCGGCTTCATGACCCCTCGGCTAGCGCAATGAATCCCCGTCACCGCGCCGCGCTTATGCTCGTGGGCTGGTATCTCCTGATTCCGCCGGTCTTCAGCGCAATGGGCGGCCATCCTCGCGCGTTCAACGATTTGAAAGCTCCGATCAACCGATGGGATATCCAGGGAACGTTCGAGTCCGACGCAAGTTGCGAGACAGAACGGGCGCGCATTCTGAAGGAGGCGCCTCTGCGCATCCAATTTGCGCATGAACATCCCGATCAGGATCAGAACGGCAATATCGAAGCTGTCGCAGAGGCCTGGCAGTTGGCACAATGTGTCGCGTCCGATGACCCGCGCCTCAAGCGAACCTACTAGGTTCCGTGGCGCCTCCACTCAAGCCAGGATTGACGCGACGCGATGGAGAACCCGGTCAATCAAAGGCTCACGCGATGGTTCCCAAATAGCGCGACGGCTGACGCGCGGCTGCTGCTGACGACGCGCGCGCTTCGCGGGTTGGCCGACGGCGCGGTCAGCGTATTGCTGCCGGGATACCTCACGGCGATCGGATTCAGTCCGCTGCGCGTCGGCGCGATCGTGTTCGGCACGCTGCTGGGCTCCGCCGCGCTGACGCTATGGGTCGGGCTCGCCACCGATACGCTCGGCCGGCGCCGGGTTCTGCTGGCGGCATGCGCCCTGATGCTGCTGACGGGAATTGGATTTGCGACCACCACCGCCTTCTGGCCGCTGTTCGTCGTCGCAGTCGTCGGCACGCTGAATCCTTCCGCCGGCGACGTCAGCCTGTTTCTGCCGGTCGAGCAGGCGGCGCTGGCCGAAGCCGCCGAGCCGCGCGACCTGACCGCGATGTTCGCGTTGTACAACGTCGCGGGCGCGATGGCCGGTGCGTTCGGCGCGCTGGCGAGCGGCGTGCCCGCGATATTGGCGGCGCGCCATGGATGGGCGCTGGCGTCGTCGCTGCGATCAGGCTTCGTCACATACTCGATAATCGCGCTCATCGCGTTCTCGGTGTATTGGCGTCTCTCGCCGGGCGTTGAAGTCGAGCGCCAGGCGATCAAGGTCGCGCCGCTGGCGAAGTCGCGCGCGATCGTCATCCGGCTCGCGGCGCTGTTCAGTATCGACGCGTTCGGCGGCGGCTTCGCGATTCAGTCGCTGATGGCGCTGTGGCTGTTCCGCCGCTTCGACGTATCGGTGCAGGTGGCCGGCACGTTCTTCTTTGTGGCAGGACTGCTTGGATCGTTTTCCCAGTTTGTTTCGTCGGCGCTGGCGGCGCGGTTTGGGCGCATCAACACGATGGTCTTCACGCATCTGCCGTCGAACGCGATGCTGATAGTTGCTGCCTTCATGCCGACGGCGGGACTTGCGATGGGGGCGTTGCTGATTCGCTCCGCGACCTCGCAGATGGACGTTGCGGCGCGTCAATCTTACGTGATGGCGGTGGTGCCGCCGGAGGAGCGCGCGGCAGCTGCCACTGTTACGAACGTGCCGCGCAGTTTGGCAGCCGCGATGGCGCCGTTGCCGGCTGGCGCGATGCTGAACAGTTCATCGTTCGGATGGCCACTGATTTGCGCAGGCGCGCTGAAGACGATCTACGACATCGCGCTGCTGATTCAGTTCCGCGCAGTAAAGCCGTCAGACGAAGTCTCCGAATAGCCTCTCCCTATCAGGGAGAGGCAACAGTCCACTCAAGCGCGCTAGCCGCGCACTACTGCCATGCCGTCTTGAATTGCCAGGCGGCCTTCGCCGCTTAGCACTTCGAAGAAGACGACTGCGCCTTGCGCGCTGTCGTTGCGCGCCAGGATGCGCACCGTGATCGTCGACGGCATCGTGACCATCGCGCCGAAACGCCCAGCGACGCGTTCGATTCGCGCAGGATCCTTGCCACCCACGCTTGCGACTATTTGTGACACCGCCAGCGCCAGCGTCGCGGTCCCGTGCAGGATGATCGACGGCAGCCCGGCCGCGCGCGCGACCGCCGCGTCGGTATGTATCGGATTGAAAATTCGCGCGCACTCGGTGTAGACGTGCGCCATTCCCGCCGGCACATCGATCTGCGACTCGAGCAGCGGCTCGCCTTCCTCGACCAGCGGTTCCATCGGCGCCGGCGGCAGTTTGGCGGGAACGTCGGGACCGACGACCTCGACGCCGCGATAAATCGCGCCGTACCAACTCGTGCAGACCGGTTTGCCCGCCTCATCGACGGTGTCGAGCCGCATAACCATGTAGGCGCCGGGCTTGCGGCGCTCGACTCCCGCGACTGTCAGCTGCGTGGTCAGGCGTTCGGGTGGCCGAATCGTGCGATACAGCACCGCGTCATGCGTCGCATGCACGGCACGCACCGCCTCGGCGCGAGTGAGCGAGGTGGCCTGCTCGAACTGCGCGCGCATCGCGAGCTGCACCGGCCATTCGAAGCATACCGGGAACATCGGATGCGCCATCACGCTACGCACCGTGTCCGTGTAGCAGGGCATCGAGTCGCCGAGCGCGGCGGCATAGGCCATCGTCCAGCGCGCATCGATCTCGCTGACGATGGGCGCGCCCGCAATTCCAACAATCGACGACTCAACCGGCATGACGGCTACTTCTATCTGCCGCCCGCTGCTTCGTCCACCGCGCTACTTCTTTTTCTTTGCCGCCTTGCCGGTCCCGGAGAGCGGGATCTTTTGCGGCGCTCCGTCCTCGTCGTCGTTGATCGTCAACTGAGCATTTTGCGCAGTGCTATTCTGCGGCGTGAACGTGACCGAAACCTTGCAGCTCTTGCCCGGCGCCAACGACGTGACGCATTCGCTGCTCACCGTGAACGGGGAAGGAGCCGACTCGCCCGTGATCATTACGCTGACTGTGGTCTTCTTCGGGCTGCCGTTTTTAATCGTCACCGACTTGGGTTTGCTGACCGCACCAATCGCGGTCTTGTTGCCGAACTTCACCGACTTGGGCGAAATCTCCAGCTTTACGTCGACAGGTGTTGCCGTCGCAGTCGGGGTTGCAGTCCTCGTGGCAGTCGCAGTCGCGGTCGCCGTTGCGGTAGCGGTTGCAGTGGCAGTTGGCGTCGGCAAGGCAGTGTCCTGGGGATTGAATACCAGCACGCGATTGTTCTGGAAGTCGGCGACATACACGTTGTGCCGCGAATCAACCGCAACTCCGCGCGGAGAGCAGATTCCTGTCGCGCTGGGAGCCGGGTCACCACTGGCGCCGTCGTAGCAGAGCTTGCCGGTGAAGTCGTTGGGGGCACCCTGCCCGAAAACCAGGTTAGCCCTGAAGTTGTTTGGATTGCCGCTGGCAGGTTCGATGTATTCGACGATACGGTTGTTCTCGCGGTCGGCGACGAACAGAGCGTTGGAGACTTTGTCAATCGCTATGCCCAGCGGTCCCTGCAATCCGGTCGCACTCGCAGCCGTATATTTATCGGTAAAATCGTTGCCGCTACTGCCTTGGCCGATTTCGGCGTCCGCAACGACGTCGCCCGCGCATCCGGGCTCTCCCGGAGTCGCGCACATCGCAGAAGTATCGAGCGGGTTGTAGAAGATTAGCTCTCGACTGTTCAGGTCGTCGGATATATAGAGGTTGGAGTTTGCATCGAATGCGGCGCCCTCGGGCACATTCAAGCCGGTCGCGCTGGTCGAGGCTGTATCATCGGTGAAATCGGTTCCCGTCGCGCCTTGACCCAAAACCAGGTCGGCGACGGCGTCGCCCGCGCATCCGGGCTCTCCCGGAGTCGCGCAAACGGGCGCAGGGTTTTCGAGCGGATTGAAAAACACCAGTTCGCGATTGTTCCCGCTGTCCTCCACGTACACGTTCCCCAGTGGATCCACAGCCAGATCGTTCGGAGAGTACATCCCGGTCGCGCCTTGAGCTTTGGTTTTGGTGGTAAACGAAGTGCCGGCGGCGCCTTGACCGAGGACGAGGTTCGCAGACGGTCCCGGCATGCAGGGGTCTGCCGCAGTGCAGGAGTGGCCGAATTGCTCATAAGGCTGGTTGAATTCCAGCACGCGGTTATTTGAGACATCGGCGACCCACAGGTTTCCGCTCGCGTCGACCGCCACGCCGTCTGGACCAATTCCCGACGCACTGACCGAACCGCCTTCATTGAGGGTGTTGTTGGTGAAGTTGGTCTGACCGATGACCAGGTCGGCGGGCTCGCCGCTGGTCAGCGCGGTCACATCATGCCATCCGAGGATCCGGAAGTTCGCGCTATCGACGACATACAAATGATTGGACGAGTCCACCGCCATGCGTTTGGGGCCGTTAAGCCCCGACTGCCCCGCGGCCGCGGTGTTGGTGGTGAAGTTGCTCTGCCCCAGCACATCGAACGCCGTCGCGTCGGGAGCACCCGCCGTGGGCGTCGCCGTCGGAGTGGGTCCGACGCCTCCGGTGGCGGTTGCAGTTGGCGTGCCGGTTGGGCCGCCGGTCGGAGTCGCGCTTGGGGTAGGTGTATTGGTCGGAAGACATATCGTCCCCGACGGATTGATCTCCGTCAGAAAGGCGTTGGTTGAACCGTTGGCAAAAGCGGCGTTGGAACCTTGCGCGGCGTTGGTTACCGGGAAGTCGTTGGAGTAGGTCGCGCCCGTCACCCAGATATTATCGCTCGATGGATTGAGCGCGAGACTGTTGGCGACGGCGCCAAGGCTGCTGCCTCCGAGGTAGGTCGAATAGACAAGCTGCTCATTCACAGTCGTCGCCGCGAAATTCATCTCCGTCACGAAGGCGCTCAAGCCTATGTTGTCACCGCTGGATACGCCGTTGTTGTGCTGATCGCAGGCGTTGGTGGAAACGGGAAAGTCGGTGGAGGTGGTGACGCCCGTCACGTAAACGTTGTCCGAGCTATCCAATGCGATCGACGCTGCCGCGTCGCCGTTTTCTTGCAGGGCGGTAGGGAAGCCGGACGGTATTCCCGAGCCGCCGAGGTAGCTGAGGTATGGCAGCGT
>JBEKLS010000213.1:0-6316 GCA_050010075.1 Binatus sp. (SeqCode)
CGGGAACTCTTGATGCAACGTTGGGGAGTTTGAGCGATGAGCAAAGTCAGCGAAGCCGAGGTGCGTGCCGAAGTACGCGAGTGGCTGGCGGCCAACTGGGATCCCGATATGTCGCTGGTAGAGTGGCGGATCAAGCTCGCGGATTCCGGATGGGGAATGCCGCAATGGCCGCAGGAATGGTACGGCCGCGGGCTTCCGCACGCGCTGGCGCGAGTGGTGGAAGAAGAGTTCGCCAACGTGGGCGCGGTCCGCGCCGCTAACTCAGGAGTGCGATTGCTGGCCGCGGCGACGCTGCTGGAGCACGGATCGGATCTGCAAAAGAAGAAGTTCCTGCGCCGTATTCTCACCGGCGAAGATACCTGGTGCCAGTTCTTCAGCGAGCCCGGCAGCGGTTCAGATCTCGCCGGCGCCACCACCCGCGCGGACTTGAAGGGAGATTTCTGGATCGTCAACGGACAGAAAGTGTGGACGACCAGTGCGCATCATGCCGACCACGGTCTGTTGCTCGCCCGCACCGACTGGGACGCGCCCAAGCATGAGGGACTTTCGTATTTTGTGATCGATGTGAAGCAACCCGGTGTCGACGTGCAGCCGCTCAAGCAGATGAACGGTCACGCGTCGTTTAACCAGGTGTTCTTTACCGACGCAAAAATCCCGGCGGAGAATCTGGTCGGACGCGTCGGCGATGGATGGAAAGTCGCGATGACGACGCTCGCCCATGAGCGCCGCGGCGCCGACGGGCTGGCGGTACCGTCAAAGCGCGGGACGCGAGTCGGAAAGATACACGCCGAAGAGCGTGCCGAAACCGAAAAAGCGAATCAGCCCTACAAATGGTATCCGCAGCGCGCCGGCCGCGTGGACCTAATCATCGAGCGCGCGAAGGAGACGGGCGCGAACAAGGATCCTTACGTGCGCCAGGAGATAGCCCGGCTCATGACCCTGGCCAAGTGTGCAGAGTGGACCTCGCGCCGCGCGCGCGCCGCTCAGCAACAGGGACGGCCGCAAGGTCCGGAAGGCTCGCTCGGCAAGCTGGCAGCCAGTCACGTCGCACGAGCCTGCGCCCGTGTACATACGCTGATTACGGGCACGGACGCGATGCTCACGGGACGCGAGAGCCCGCGCGAAGGAATCATCGCCGAAATTCTGGTCTCGGTGCCTGCCGTTTCCATCGCTGGCGGCACCGACGAAATCCAGCGCAACATCATCGCCGAGCGGGTGCTCGAGCTACCGAAAGAACCGCGCTTCGACACCGGTCCATTCCGAAATGTGCGAAAGAACTAGGGGCGACAAAGGTGCGGTCGTGTCTGTTAGCTGGGCTTAGCTGGTGACGGCGGGCTTATCGTCGGCGCGGGCGTACCGCTGGCGATGGGAGCGTCCACGTGCCGAAGCATTTCCACCGTCTGCCGTGCGCGTTCCATCAGCTCGAAACTGGCCTTCTCGATGTTGGCGAGGCTGCGAGCGGGGGGCATTCCAATCGGCGTATTGGCATAGCCTTCCCAAAAGCTCTGCTGGTCGAAGTAGTTCATGAAGGCTATTTCGGTCTGCACCAGGTTGGACAGCGCCGTCTGGGTTTTCTCGGGCGGGCTCGACACGAAGGAGGCTATGAAGCTGGACACACCTAGCCCAGCGAAGAGTACCGAGTACTTCTTCTGCTCGGCATAAAGAGCGTAGATCGCGGAGAAGGCGAACAACCCAATACCCGTGCCAAAGGTAAGCCAGTTCATCCAGAGGATCGACTTATAGGTGAGGCTAACGTAGCGGAAGGTGTTCTTTATCGTCTGAAACATGTAATCCGTGAACTGCATGCGCTGCTCGTCCATGTGCGTCGCCATCTTCGCCTGGGCGGCCAGGTCCGGCGCCATCTGCGGAGGCAGAGTAGTGGGATCAAGCAGCAGACGATCCACGGCGACGTTCGCGTCGGATAGTTCGGTAGAACTGAGTTCGTAGCCGGCCTCGTGTACGGTGCCGGCGAAGTCCTGCTTGAGCTTGCCGCCGAAAGCCAGATCGAAGCGGGCGCGGCCAACCACCTTCCAGAGATCTTCGGTACTCACGTAACTTCCCTCCTTTGCCGCTGCACTCAGCGCCAGAGGCTGGTTAACTCAAGCGTCCGGCGCTGAATCTGCTGCGATAGATCCTTTTGCACCTGGTACTGTATCAGCATGTTACCAATCGTGTTGCGCAGCCACAGATCGCGCGTCCCCGCGCTGTTCAAGGCCACCAGTTCGTCGAGCGCCGGCAGGAATTCGTTCGGGATAGTGATCGAAAATTGCGCCATAGCCGCCTCCTTTGAATGCAGACAAACTTATTAGTCTGAACAACACCTACGGTCCAGTATGTGACGCGTGATGCGAGGTCTGGATGCATGGCGCTGAACCTTTAAAACTTGATATTGATCACGCGAGCAATAGTTCCGACCGAATCGATTCGGAGGTCACAGACAATGACGGCGCGAGTTCTAAATGACCCCGACAGCCATATCATGGAGTTGCCGGACTTTCTGACCGAGTATGCGGACCCGGCGATTCGTGACCGCATGCCCGCGATCCTGCCAGCCGGAAGTCTCGACGCGACATTGGCGGGACTGCCGGACAGCGGGAGGCGTGGCCATTCGCCGGAAACGGTCGCGAAGCTGAAGGCACTCGGCGATCAAATCCTGCGCGGGCCGAAATGGTACGCCGCACTCGGCGCATTCAACAGTAAGGAGCGCGGCGCCGTGCTCGACGCGCTGGGAATCCAGCGGCAGGTAATTTTTTCTTCGTTCGCTGCGGCCACGCTGTTCGCGTGCAAGGATCGCGAGATCCGCTACGCAGGCGTCAGGGCATTCAATCGCGCGATGAAGGCGTTCGTTGCCGATGAACCGCGCCTGGTTGCGACCGGTATTCTCGTGCTGGACGATCCCGAGCGTTCGGCGGCTGAACTCGATCGCGCGCTCGGCGAAGGACTGCGGATGTTTATGCTGCCTTCTGATGCGCCCGGACGATCACCGGGACATTGCGCTCATGATCCGATTTGGGCACGACTCGCCGAAGCGCGCGCCTCATTCGTGCTGCACGTCGGCAGCAGCAAGCTGTCGATCGACCCCGAATGGATGATTGACGGGTTCCCGAATCGCAAGACCGCGCGCGGCGGCGCCGAGGTCGTAGGCTCCAAGGACATGACTTGCATCTTTCACACCGCCGAGCGATTTCTCTCGGTGCTGATTCTCGACGGGGTGCTCGATCGGTTTCCCACTTTGCGCGGTGGATGTATCGAGCTCGGCGCCGGATGGGTTCCGGCGATGCGCCGACGCCTCGATCATATCGTCGATATATGGTCAAAGCCCGAGCCGCATTTGCGCGAGATGCAACGGCGGCCTTCCGAGCAAATCGACGACCAGTTGCGCTTTACGCCCTACCCCTTCGAGGACGTCGGCGAACTAATCCGCCAATCCAACGATCGGATTTTTATGTTCTCGACCGACTATCCGCATGCTGAGGGCGGCCGCGATCCGATCGGCAGATTCGAGGCCAGCATCGCCGATTATCCTGAGTCGACAAAGGCGCGCTTCTTCACGGAGAATTTCAAAAACCTGGTGCAGGACTGATCCGGACCTGGCCCGCGAGTCGGGCCCTCGCTTGTGACAAGTTACATCCTGGCGATCACGTCCTGCTGGAACTTTTCGAGCGAACGCGTGATGACCTCCGGATTCGTTCCGGGCGGCATCATCACTACTCGCGACACGCCCAAATCCGCGAGCGTCTTGAGGTCGTCCGGCCGCGTCGATCTCACCATGCAGGAGAATTCGATAGCGGCGGGATCGCGTCCGGCCGCTTGCGCTTCGGATCTCACAAGCGCGAAAGCCTGCTTCAGTTTTTCCGGATTCACCACCGTCGGGAAGTACCCATCGCCAAAACGGCCAGCTCGCCTCGCCGCGGCCGGAGAATTGCCGCCGACATGAATAGGAACGGCTTTCCGTACCGGCTTTGGATAAGAATGCAGCGGTCCGAAACTGAAATGCTTACCCTCGAACGTCGACGGACCTTCGCTCCAAAGTGCACGCATCGCCTGGATCGCTTCGTCGGTCCTTGCTCCGCGTTTGCGAAAATCGATCCCGAGCGATTCGAATTCCTCTTTCATCCAGCCGCTGCCAATGCCGAGCATCACGCGCCCGCCGGACAGGACGTCCAGCGTCGCGACTTCCTTGGCGGTATAAATCGGATGCCTCTGCGGCAGGATTAAAATTCCCGTCGCGAGCTTGATCGTTTTTGTGATCGCGGCGACATATGCGAGCGGAATCAGCGGATCCGGGATTGGCACCTGGTCGCCGCCGGGCATTTGACCGTCCTTGCTGCCAGGATATGGCAGGTGTCGAACGGGTATCGCGACGTGCTCGACGGTCCAGATCGATTCGATCCCGCATCGCTCAGCGGTGGTCGCCAGATGACCCATCAGAGATGGCTCGCTGAAGGCTCCGGAATTGGCAAAGGCGATACCGAATTTCATATGCGTCCTCCTCGGTCCGAACTCGTTCGTACATTTATTGATCAGGCGGCGACTTTTCACCAGCAGAGTTACTCGCACAGCCTCAACAAGAGACGGCGTCGGAAGACTTGATAAGTCTGTCAATCCAGCGTCACAATCAGCGCCGGCGATCCTATGACCCGGTTGGCATGATCGGAATTTTACAATCCCGGAGGCTTGGAAGATGAGCGTGAATCCGAAAGAGAAGGCCCTGCCGCAAAGGCTGCACCACAACGCCCGCGTGGTAAAGGATCACGAACGAACGCGTCACTTCTACGAAGACATTGTCGGGATGCCGCTAATAGCTACATGGGCCGAGGTCGGACATTTTCCGGAGTTTCCGGAAAGACCTATCAGCTATTGTCACACGTTCTACGGTTTGGCAGACGGAGGTGCGCTCGCGTTCTTCGGGTTTGCCGAGCCTGACGTCTACGAGGCTGTCAAAGCAAAGGTCCAGTCGAGATTTAATCACATCGCGCTTGCCGTATCTCCAGAGCTACAGGCTCAGATCAAGCGAAATCTCGAAAAGAAAGGACTTAAGACGAACTTCATCGATCACGGCTACTGTCAGTCCCTATATGTCAGCGATCCCGACAATCTGACGCTGGAGTTCACTTCCGATCCGAAGAACGTTGCCGAGATCAATGAATGGCAGGCCACGACGGCGCACGAGACCCTCTCGACATAGTTAGGCGGCGACCGAAAGCCCAACAATGATTTGCGCCACCGATGATTCCCGCGATCGGATTTCCGGAGTTTTTCACGTTTGCCCGGAACGAATTGAGACGACTTGCCGGTCCAGTACGGCGACGAGGATGTTTGATCAGTTAGTTGCTTGCAAAATGTTGGCCGGCACCGGCATCGTCAACTGCACGCGTTCGCCGTCGCGCACGACACTTAGATAGATCAGCTCGCCGGGCTGCAGATCGCGCATCTGGTCCTGGAAGTCGAGAAAGCTGATCACGCGCGAGCCGTCGACGCCGATGATCATGTCGTAGCTTTCGGCAACCTGCGAGGAATCAATCGCCGGTCCCAGCAGAATTGCGAATTGCCCACCCGGAACCATCAAAAATAGAAGCAGCGCGCCCACTTTCGCACCGCCGGTAAGCAGGTCATGGACGCCGTGACGGTAGGCGCGCAAACCGATCGCCGCGGCCGGACTATTTTCTTCGACTGCCGTTACCAGCAGGCCTCTAGCCTCTTCGCCGGATTTAAGCCTGCGCTGCGCTTCGCGCAATTGCATTCCGAGGGGAGTCGAAAGCTCGCCTTCGCTTTCGAGCTGCTCGCCCAGGTCCTGCCGATACCGCTCGACGTCACCGCTCTCGCCGGATGGCTGCGATTCGAGCGCCGAGCTTGGTGACAGCTGCGGCGCTTCGACAGAATTAGCGGGCGCAATCTCCAGGGTCCCCGGCTGCGCGGCGGCCAGATTGGTCGGCGTCGCAAACAGGTTGGACGCACGGACGGCGGTCGCGCCATTGGCAGATGTCCCGGTGGACGCCAGCGAAAGCGAAGGCGCAGGAGCTTTCGCGATCGGTGCGGCATCTGCGGAACGGGCGATCGACTGCGCTGCGGCGAGCGCGCTCGCGAACAGAACGATCAGCACCGCTCCGAATGACTCTACCAGAGCGTGATGCCCGCGACCTTTGCCAGCTATCACTCCGGCGCTTTTCATGCCCCCACCACGCAGCCCTCGAGCTTTCGCAGATCAGAGCGGGCCGCACTTGCAGCGAATGTCCAGGTATCGCGAATGGACGCGCCAATTCTTAAGCCATAAACCCCCGGCTATCAAAAAGAAGCATTTGCCGTCTATCTGGAA
>JBEKLS010000214.1:0-6239 GCA_050010075.1 Binatus sp. (SeqCode)
CGTTGATGCAAAAGGAGGTGTTCAACACGTCGCCCAACGGCACGGAAGGTGGCATCTGGGAAGCCGGGTGCGGTCCGGGAGTCGATGCCAACGGCGACCTGTATGTGATCACGGGCAATGGAACTTTCGACACCACCGTTACGCCGATCGCGGACTTCGGCGACAGCTTTCTTCGCCTCACGCCGCAAGCCGCAACGACGTCGATGATGCTCGACGATTATTTCACGCCGTCGGATGAACTGTACCTCTCCCAAAACGACTTCGACATGGGCGCCGGTGGCAGTCTTTTACTGCCCGATCAGCCCGGGCCAAATCCTCATCTCATGCTCGGCGCCGGCAAGCTGGGCAACCTTTATCTCGTCAATCGCGACAACATGGGCGGATTCAATCCCACCACCAACATGATGGTGCAGGAACTGGACAGCGCGGTCGGCGGAATGTTCAGCACGCCCGCTTACTGGCAGGGCAACGTACCGGGCGTCGGTCTGCAGAACATGATCTACACCGTCGGCAACGGCGACCATCCTAAAATGTGGGTCATCAGCAATGGAATGATTCAGACGCTGCCCGCATCGGTGGCCTCCAATTACCAATTCAATTACCCCGGCCCATCGCCGGTTATTTCGGCCAACGGCACGACTGGCGGCATCCTGTGGGCGATCAACGCTTCGGCATGGAAAACCGCCGGCACTGCGATTCTCTATGCTTTCGATGCGACCAACCTCACGTCCGAGCTGTACGACAGCAACCAGTACAGTGCTGACAACCCCGGCCCGGCAATCAAATTCAGCGTGCCAACAGTGGCCAACGGCTCGGTCTACATGGGAACGCAGACCCAGCTCGCGGTGTTCGGCCTGTTTCCCGACGGAGCAAGGCCGACTCCAACCCCGACCGCAACCGCAACCGTCACGCCCACCGCGACTGTGACCAGCACGGCCACTCCCAGCGCGACTGCCACCGGAGCCACCGCGACTGCCACCCCGACCGCGACTGCCACTGGAGCCACTCCCACCGCGACCCCGACGCCGGGCCCGACCCAGGTTGATGCGAGACTCAAAGCCAAGCCGAGGTTGATTCGGTTCCCGGACCAGGTCGTGGGCGGGCAGAGCAAGACTGTAAAGGTCAAGGTCACCAACGAGTCTGACAAAACACCGGTGACTTTGGGACAGCCTACGGTGAGCGACGGATTTGTCGTGGTCGCGAGCGACTGCCCAGCGGTGCTGCCACCGAAGACGTCATGCAAGATGGAAGTCGCGTTCGCTCCAACCGCGAAGGGCAAGCATGACGGGCGACTCCATGTGAACAGCAACGCCCAGTTCGAAAAGTCCACGGTCAAACTGAAGGGCAAAGGCGTCCCGCCGAAACTGAAGATGAATCCCGGATCGTTGAGTTTCGGAACCCAGGCGGCCGGCACCGCCAGTTCCTCGGAAACCATAACGCTGGTTAACGACGATCCGTCGCCCATCTCGTTCAGCTCCGCTCCTGCGGCCACTCCGCCGTTCAACGTGACTGCCAACATCTGCGAGACGCTGGCGGCCAACGGGGGAACCTGCACAATTTCCGTCGAGTTCGCGCCAGATAAACGCGGCAGCTACACGGGCACTCTCGAACTTCAGGACGATGCGGCCAAGAGCCCGCAACACATCGAACTTTACGGCAGTTCAAAATAGATATTAACGGGTCAAGATCTCAGCTCGTGCAACCCTGCTTGCCGGGGGTTCCGCGATCTGAAAGCCTGTCGAATTGACCTGCGCTTAGTGCGCGCCACCGTATTTGCAATGCAAGCCGCTCATCCAAACCGCCCGGCCGAACCAGCGAAATTAGCTACCTGGATCCCGCGGCCGCAGCGTTACCTGTCGGCGCTGTTCGCGATGCTGATGTCGGCGACGATTTTCGAAGGCTACGACATCACGATTTTCCACCTGGCGACTCCCGAAATCGCGCGCACCTTTCACCTGGCCGATCCGGCCATCGGCCTGATGGCGACGTTGGTACGGTTTGGCGGGATGCTGTCGTTCTTCGTCGTAATCCTCGCCGATCGTTTCGGCCGAAAACCGATCATCTCCGTCACCGTACTTTGTTACACCGTGCTGACGCTGTTCACCGCGCTTTCGAGAGGCGTGGGCTCGTTTACGATTTTTCAAAGTGCGGCCCAGATATTTCTCGCGGCCGAATTCGGTGTCGCCGTCACCATGATCAGCGAGGAATTTCCCGACGCGCGGCGCGGACGCGCGATCGCGGCGTTGCACATGGTCGCGTTTCTCGGCGTGACGGCCGCTGCGCTGACTTACGCAATCATGGCGGAGTCGCGATGGGGATGGCGCGGCATGTACCTGCTCGGGATCGCGCCGCTGTTGCTGATAGCTTTTTTGCGGCGCGGCCTGCGCGAGACTGCCCGCTTCATCGCACTCGAGCGGGCGCGGACCGCGGCGGGCAAGGCGCGTCCCGCATTCTGGGTCTCGATTCGCAATTGCCTGACGCCGCTCGTGGGCCCTTACCGCTCGCGCCTGCTGGTGATGGCCGCACTGTGGAACTCGATTGGCTTGGTCGGCGGGCCGTTGGTCACGTACTTCAGCCTCTACGCCAAGCGCGACCATCTCTGGAAATCGCACCAGGTCGCTGCGGCGATAATTCTCGCCTACGCCATGGGCACCATCGGCAGCATGTTGAGCGGATTTCTGATGGACCGGCTGGGACGAAAATTCACCACCAGCTTTTTCTACCTGATGTCGGCGGCCGCGATGTACATGCTGTTCACTAGCGACGGCTACGGCGCGATCCTTATCGCCGAAGTGATCACGATGTTTGCCTATCAAGCGGCGCGCACCGCGACCTCTGCGCTTTCGACCGAGTTGTTTCCGACCGCGATTCGCGCCACCGGCTACAGCCTGTGCGTTCAGGTGATCGGGCAGATCTGCTGGATGCTTTCGCCGCTGGCTATCGGCATGCTCTCGCGGCCGCTTGGCGGTCTGGGCAACGCGGCGTCGATATTTGCCGTTGGCCCTCTGATTGGCGTCGTTATCGTGATCTTTTTTGTGCCCGAGACTCGCGGCAAGACGCTCGAGGAACTCTCGCCAAACGCGGAGACGCCCCCGGTCACGACGGAATAGATCTCTCGCTAAAGCGCGAGCCGCGCCCTGATCGCATCTACGATAGCTTCTGGAGCCGCCGACGCGTCTATGACTATCGCGTCGCGAGGCTCCTCCAGCGTATCGATCTGGCTTTGAAGCAGTGCCGGATTCATGAAATGACCGCCGCGATTGCGCAGCCGGTCGGCGATCAACTCTTTCGATCCCCTTAGATAGACGACCTTCACCGAGCCGGAGTCCACGACCAGCTCGTCGCGGTAAGACTGCTTGAGCGCGGAGCATGCGACGACACCGTTTCTGCCGCCCGCCAGCATCGACACGATCAACTCTCGAATCGCGCGCAGCCACGGCGCCCGGTCGACGTCATCGAGCGCGATCCCGCGATGCATCTTGAGCTTGCTCGCTTCAGTATGCAGATCGTCGCCGTCGTGAAATTCCCATCTCAGCGACGACGCGAGCGCGCGCCCGACGGTAGTCTTGCCGGCGCCGGTGACGCCCATAACGATTACAACCATGTCACTCCGTCCTTACTATCGAACGGCGCCAAATGTCGCTAGATTTCGGCGTCGTGACGGGTGCGGCGAATGATGGATGAAGCGGGCCTCGCGACTCGCGGCGATCAAGGCGCGCGCGCATTCAGCTCGCTGCTGCCGCTCTACATCGTGATTTTTTTCGGCTTCGTCGGCTACAGCCTGATGATCACGATCTTTACTCCGATGTTTCTCAAGCCGGACAGCGTCATTCTTCCGCCCGATGTCACCTCGTCGTATCGCACGATCGTCCTCGGAATAATCCTGGGACTCTATCCTGCCGGCCAGTTTATCGGATCGCCCGTACTCGGCGCGCTATCGGATCGCTACGGGCGCCGGCCCGTGCTGCTCGTCTCGCTCACGATTACGACGGCATGCTACGCTGCGATCGCGCTTTCGCTGGAGGCGATGAGTCTCGCGATCCTCGCGATTAGCCTGTTCGTCGCGGGCCTGGCTGAAGCGAATATCGTGACCGCTCAGAGCGCGATTGCCGACGTGGTCGCCGCCGAAGATCGCAATCGATTCTTCGGCTACATCTACATGTGCGTCAGCCTCGCCTATATCGTCGGCCCGCTGGCGGGCGGCAAGCTGGCGGAACCTTCGATCGTTAGCTGGTTCAACGACGCGACGCCGTTCTGGGTCGTGTTTGGACTGCTGGTCCTGACGACGCTCGGCACTCTGATCAAATTCCGCGAGACCAACCCGCCGGAGAAGCGCCAGCAGATTAGCTACTTCGACGCGTTTACCAATCTGTCCAGCGTCTTCACCGATAAGCGGATTCGAGTCCTCTACCTGATCAACTTTCTACTCTATCTGGCTATTTTCGGCTTCTTCAGATGCTATCCGATGTATCTCGTCGATGAATTTCATCTCGGCGTATCGCGGGAATCTGAGTATATAGCCTGGGTCGGACTGCCTATTGTACTTGCTAATCTGTGGCTCACTGGCTATCTGGCCAAACACTTCACCACGCGCTCGATCACATTGTGGTCCGCGCTGCTGACGGGAGTCTTCGTGATAATCGTGGTCGTTCCGCCAAATCGCGGCGCGCTCTGGGTCACGCTGTTCATGGCGTCGCTCGCGCTGGCGATTTGCCTGCCCTCATGCGCGACGATGCTTTCGACCTCGATTGGTGAAGCGGACCAGGGACGCGTGATGGGCAACAACCAGGCTTTGCAGGTCGGAGCCGAATCGCTCTCGGGATTGCTGGGAGGACTGCTCGCCGCGATCATGGTGAAACTGTCGCTGGTCGTGCTTGGAATCGTCGCCATCGTCGCCGCCGGCCTGCTCCTTCTCATCTGACCGGCGCGCGCGAGCGGGTGCGGCCCTTCCTTGACAGTTCGTAGGGTCCGTCTAACATACGAGTGTTAACGAACCGAGTGGCCACTTCGGAGGTATCGTAATGGCAGGCGCAGATATTGGCGAAATCAACGAACCCAACCGTTGGCGACTGGAGACTCCCGGGCATTCCGGATGGAAGCGCACTGCGCGGCCGGACGACCCCGACAAGTACCTGATGGTCTCGGCCGACTGTCATTGCAACGAGCCGTCGAATCTTTGGGTCGAGCGGATCGATCGCAAGTATCGCGACCGGCTGCCGCGAATCGAAGTCGACGAGAACGGCGTAAAATGGACTATTTCAGAGGGTTGGGCGCGCTCGCGCCTGCTCGACAGCAACCTCGAAGGCGAAGACCATCTGCGCTCGAAAGCGGGCGCCGATCCCGAGCAGCGCTTGAAAGATCAGATCCGCGACGGTGTCGATGCCGAAGTAATCTTCCCCAACAAGGGCCTCACGATGTGGGCGACCAGCGACGCCGATTTTGCGCACGCGCAATGCCGAGTCTACAACGACTGGGCGTGGGAGGCCTTCGCGAAGTACAACGATCGCATGTCGCCGCTCGCCGCGATCGCGACGGCCGACCTGCAGGGCTCGATCAAGGAAGTCGAACGCGTCGCGAAGCTGGGATTCCGCGGCCTGACTCTGCCGTGCAAGCCGATCTTCGGCGCCCACGACGCACGTCATCCCAACTACAACATGCAGATTTTCGATCCGCTGTGGTCGGTGATCCAGGAAGCGGATCTGCCGATCACGTTCCACGTCTCTACCGGACGCGATCCCCGCGCGGCGCGCAAGGACGGCGGCGCGGTCATCAATTACGTCTCGCACTCGCTCGTCCCGACTATCGAGCCGGTCGCAAATCTTTGCGGCTCGGGTGTGCTCGAGCGCTTCCCGGGAATCAAATTTGCCGCCATCGAATCGGGCATCGGATGGGTGGCGTGGGCTCTGGGAGCCATGGACGAGGCCTACCACAAGCATCACATGTGGGCGCTGCCGCGGCTCAAGATGCTGCCGAGCGAGTATTTCCGCGCGCACGGATACGCGTCGTTCCAGGAAGATCCGGTCGGTCTCGATCTCGCGGTGAAGTACAACCTGACCAACAACTTCCTGTGGGCCAATGACTATCCGCATCACGAGGGAAGCTGGCCGCATTCGGCGGAGGCGATCGAGCGCGAGATGGGATCGCTGCCGGAAGACGCGCGCGCGAAAATTCTCGGCTTGAATGCGGCGCGCTTGTTCAAGTTCGATGTCGACGCGCTGACGAAGTCGCGCCGCGAGCGA
>JBEKLS010000215.1:0-6231 GCA_050010075.1 Binatus sp. (SeqCode)
CACCACCAATTCCGCCTTGCTCACATCGATCCCAACGTACGATTCTTCGGCCATCGTCGCGCTCCTGGTTGAGCGTCCTACCCGTCCTTGTCCAATGCGGGCTCGTGCGCGCGGCACGGCCCGGTCAACTGTTCGGGCTCTGGACGCCTTAGCTAGCGGACGCGGCGATCCATGCTCACCCACGGCCTCTTGCGACCCAGGGACCTCCGGTCTGCCGCGCCCGCCGCTATCTTGGTACGCTGATTCGCAGATACAAGGGACCTTTGTTGGCGCGATTTTCTGTTGCGCCGCACGTTCCTGTTCCACTATTTGGAGGTCGGTGGAGTTGGTGGACAGCCCGGAGCTGGAACGGGCGCGCGATCGGCGCGAGTCATGGATATGGCTAATTCTTGCGGGCGCGGGCACCGTGACGGAACTGAGATTTGGTTTTGTCGAGGGGATGCATTTCGCCCCCGGCAGGATGATCGCGAGCTCGATCGAAACAATCATCGTAACTGTCGTGTTGATGGCTTTGATCCCATCCGCAGTCAAGGTCAACCGCGAGCTCGGGCTTCCCGGCGGGCCTTTGATTGTCGCGAACATAAATGGCGACGAGGTGCCGTATCGATGGACTGAAGTATTTCGAGATGGGGTGGTGTGGACCTTTATTCTGGCGATCGTTTCTGTTCCTGAAATAGCGATTCACGCGATCCAGGAATTGTTGAAAACTGGAGTCCAGGAGAAAGCCCATCGGCCCCACGCGCCGATAGTTATGCCTGCTACGGGTTGGCTCGTGTTCAGTGCAATGGCTGGCTCGATAGGAGCCGGGGTGCGCGAGGAGATCCTGTTTCGCCTGGTTCTGATGGGCGTCTTCTCATGGGTATTGGTTTCTCTCAAGGACAACGTGGATCGGCGCCCTACCAAGGGGCAGCTTTGGCTTGTGACTATCCTGCAGGGCTATTGCTTTGGATTTTCGCACCTGGTCCGGGGCTCCCCGCTAGTCAAAGGAGTCAGCGGAGTATCGGGCTATGCGGCGCGCGCGCTCGTGCTGCCGCAAACCTGGTTGGGGATGGTCTTCGGAAGGTTGTACCTGAAGAGGGGACTGGAAGCGTCAATCGCGGCGCACATTATGTTCGATCTGCTGCTCGAACTCGGTTTTACCGCGCTCGTGATAGGTCTAAAGCATCTCGGAGTGGTCACGCCCAAGTGACGATCGCATTCGGATCGGTGACCGAGGAGTCTTAGTGTCGATACATATGAAATTCCGTCATGCTGCTGCGCTTGCGCTTGTTGGTTGGGACCTGATCGTGCCGCTTTCGACACCGGAAGGGCTGAAAGATCCGAATGCGACTTTGGTCAACGGCAATGCGCCGCTTTCACAGCGGCTGAAGGGCAAATAGAGATGATGGATGTGGAACCGGTGATCTAATGTGAAACCCATCCTTGGGTTATCACGTTAAATGATGCTGTCTTCTTTCTTTGCCTCGCCCCACGAGGGGAGGTGTCACAGACACGCGGCCGACGCGCGGCTTCGCGTGGCGGGTGCGGGACCGAAGTTCCGGATTGTTTGAGCGCGGCAGGCTGTGTGGCGCATCGGACATTTGCCGCCACACATGGTCCTCCACCCTAACCCTCCTCCCACTTGGGAGGAGGGAATTAGGAGTTTGGGAGGAGGAAATTGGGAATTGGGGGTACTGTTATTCCAGGCGCCAGAGCGAGCGGGCTGCGCTGGCTGAGCGCTCGACGAACTTTTTGCCGTATTCGATTTGCGCGTCGAAAATCGGTGCGAGCGGGGTTTCCTTGGCCCACTGCGTGGCCGAGGCCTGCATGTTGATCGCCTGCTTGGCGACTTTCTCGCTGGTGTCGATGTACCACGCGGCAAACTTCTTCGCGCCCTCGACGGTGAACAGGCTGCCCATACTGGTCAAACCTTCGAACATAGAACCGTTCTCTTTCTCTGCCATTGCCTCTTCTCCTGCTTGTCGGCGCGACTCGAGCCCGCCGGTTGGTTTACTAACGTTAGCGATCGAAATTGTTTTGGCCGCAGCCTCGACCGCAGCGGCGACCTTCTGGGACGCTACATTTCCCTTGAACCCTTTTTCAGTCCGCTTCTTCGCCCGCTTGTGCGGTGAAGCCGGCGGTTTAGTTTCTTCAGTCATCGCGGGCTGCCAGCCAGCTGGCGATTTGGGGCCATAGGCGCTTTAGCGAATCAGAGCTGACGGCCGCGCCCATGTGGCCGGTTGGGTAGTGCAGGTTCTGCTTGTCTTCGCTCGAGACCAATCCCGGCAACGGCTCGCTCGAAAGCGGATTGACGATATCGTCGCGGTCGCCGATCACGTTGAGCAGCGGGCACATGATGCGCGTGAGGTCCGCGATTTTGGTGCCCACTTTCATCGTCCCCTGCATCAGGGAGTTCTCGCGCCACATCTCGGAGGTCTCGAGGAAAATCTGTCCCGCCATCGGCACGTCGCTATGGAGCCATCGCTCGAACAGCTTGAAGGTGTCGAGGTAGCCAGGGCGCTCCGAACTGCGATACGCGCCGACGAACTTGTCGAGCAGGTGATGGGTCGGGGCGAGCGTGTTGAAGAACGAGTAGATCATCCAGGCCGGCGCGTTGCCGTAGATGTCGACGATCATTTTGGCGCTGCGCGAGGACATCGCGGCCGTCAGGTGCTCGATGGGCAACTGGCGCACGCTGGTGTCGAGCGGAATCGTCAGCGAGACGAGATTCTTTACGTTGCCGCTGTGCAGTGCGCTGTAGATCAGACCGAGCAGCGCGCCGAAGCAGTAGCCGAGGATCGAGATCTGCTCGACGCCGGTATAGATCTGGATGGCGCGGACGGCGTTGGCGATTTCGGTGTTTACGTACGAGTCGAAGCCGCGACCTTTGTCTTCGTTGCGCGGCGGAATCCAATCGATCAGGTAAACGTCGAAGCCCTGCTTGACGAGAAACTCGACCACGCTGCGGCCGGGCTGGAGGTCAAGGATGAACGGGCGCTTGATGAGCGAGTAAATGAGAAGCAGCGGCACGCGCTTTTTGTTCTCGCCGCGCGCTTCGTAATGGCGTAGGCGGACGAGCCCCGACTCGTAGATGATGCGCGAGCGCGTCGCGGGCGGCGGATCGTCCATCGTGGCGCCAAAGCCCGTGCGAAACGCGTCGAGCGTGCGCATCGTGCCTTCCATCCAGAGCGACGCTATATCGTTAATTGCCGACATCTTCACCTGGCTCCATCGGATCTGCGCCGGGCCATCCCGACCACACCGAGAATTGGTAAACGCTGGACTTGCGCGGTTCAGCCAGGCCGGGCTCGATGAGCGTCACCGGCTGGCCGTTTTTGGATTTTTCGACGGCCTGCTGGCTCACGATCGATTGGCGGACGGCGATGTGGAGTTCGCTGGCGAAATCGTCTTTCGAGTCGCGCTCGGCGATGGCGTCGCGAAGTTCCTCGCGCATCGAGCGAACCTCGCCGCGAATCGCCTCGACCTCGGTCGCGGACGGCAGGCCGACCGCGGGCCAAAGTGCCGAGAAGAACGCGCCGGCGACGGCGACGTTGAAGCGCTGGTATCGCAGCACAAGGTCAATCGCGCCGCCGAGCACGTTGCCGACGGTCGGACTGGTCAGCACGCGATTGGTCGCGCTGTTGGCTGCGCCGACTACCGTGTCGTAGGCCTTCCAGCCGATTTCATGGAGCTGGCGGTCAATTCCGCTATCGGCAATCTCGGCGACTATCCGCTTCACCTTGGCGGTGGGCGGTTCGGGCATCAGGGTTTGAGCGAGCTTAAGCATTTCGTCTGTGAAGGATGAGTCGGTGGAATTCAGTTTGCTCCTTGTGTTGTCGTGATTGTTGTCCTTGGCCATGGCAGTAACCCCTCTTGGTCTTCGATCTTGCGTCAATTCTGACTTGAGTAAGTTGCGGTAATATCACGGCTAGGTCAAGCATTAGCATTACTTACAGATGTCGCAGGTGTGACAAAAGCAGTAATTCGGGGAGAAAAATTGAGTCTGTTGTCACATTCGCGACAATTGGGGTGATTGTGGTAGTGGGAGTTGTTAGGAAGGAATTCCTGGAATTCGGACCCTCACTCGCGCCGGAGGTGCGGCCTCGCCTTGAGAGGAAGAGGCACGAAACCTAACTCCCGCAAGGGAATGGAAACCAGACGAGGGGCAGATATGGTTGGGGAAATCGATCCCAAGGCGATAGCGCGACTCAGGTCGCTCTCGTGGATGCGCGAGGAGCAGGCGCAGAAGCTGGCGGCGGCGTCGGAGCCGCTCAAGGTACGGCGCGAGGACGCGATTTTCAAAGAGGGCGAGGCGTCGAGTCACGTCTACGTGCTGCTGTCGGGCGTGGCGAAGCTGTGCTACGTGAATCGCGAGCAGCGCGTGCTGGTCGGATTCGTCGGGCCGGGCGAGGTTTTCGGATTGTCGTCGCTGTTGCCGCAGACCACGCGGCCCTTCCGATGCGAGGCCTACAGCGACTGCCTGGTGGCGGTGGTCAAGCCGGAAGTTTTTGTCGATACTGTGCTCGGCGTCCCGCTCGAGCGGTTGAGTTTGATCCTCGACGTGACGGTCGGCCGCTGGTGGGGTATGGTGGTGCGCTACGCGAACTTCGTCGGCCTCGGACTGCGCGAGCGGCTGGCGGGCGCGCTGCTCGAGCTGGCGGAAAAATTCGGCGTGCGCGACTCGCGCGGCACTCTGCTGACGATCAAGCTGACGCATGCGGATTTGGCCGAGCTGGTTGGAGCGTCGCGCCAGCGCACGACCGAGCAGCTCAACGACTTCGAGCGCGAGGGAGTAATCGCCCGCGATGGACGCCGGCTGATTATAGTGCCCGAGAAATTGTGGCAATTGGCCCAGGCGCCGCATCCGAGTTGAAGGTCAGGAATTATGGCATCGGATAAATTCGTCAACGCAAACGGTCTTCGGCTTCACTACCTCGACTACGGCAACGACGGTGCGCAGTGGGTTGTCTGTATTCATGGATTGACCCGCAACGCGCATAATTTCGACGCGCTCGCGCCTTATCTTGCGGCTAAGTATCACGTGATTTCGGTCGACGTGCGCGGACGCGGCGATAGCCAATGGGGTCCGCCGACGGAATATCTGCAGCAGAATTACGTGACCGACCTGGCGCGGATGCTCGAGGAGCTCGGCATCGCGCGCGTCAGCCTGATCGGCACCTCGATGGGCGGGATTATCTCGATGATGTACGCCGGCGGATGGCCGGAACGCGTCGAGCGGCTGGTGCTTAACGATATCGGATGCGAGATCGATCCCGAGGGCGTGGCGCGAATCGCAAACCGCCTCGGCGAGTCGCCGGAGCGATTCAAGGATATCGGCGAGGTCGTCAAATATCACAAGCAAAATTTTCCCGAGATGGTGAAGATTCCGGACGACGTCCTTGCCGAACAGGTGAAATGGTCGGTCAAGCCGGGTGCTGACGGCGGCCTCGTGTGGAAGATGGACCCCAACGTCAGTCGCCCGCTCCGCGGCAGCACGGCGCAGCAACGCTTCGATTTGTGGGTACCGTATGCGCGGATCGCATGCCCGACCCTGATAGTGCGCGGCACGGAGAGCGATATCCTGTCGAGTGCGACGGCCAGGCGGATGTGCACGGTGCATAAGGGAGCGAAAGTCGTCGAGGTGCCGGGAGTGGGGCATGCGCCGTCGCTGTCGGAAGTCGAGGCGCTGGGTGCGATCAGGGAATTTTTCGGAGTGTGAGAGGGAGAACTTAATCTAATTTGAAACCCACGGTGGGTTTCAAACTTCCTTCGGCAGGGGTGACCCCTGCACCCAGTAGCCAGGAAAAGAAAAGATGCGGGACTTCGTCCCTGTTAGGAAGTTTTTTGGGGTTCAATCCTGGCGCACTGGAGGACGTCCGCTCTTTGCCTCGCCCCACGAGGGGAGAGGCCGACGCGCGTCCGCGCGCGGCGGGTGAGCAACTGTATTGGGGGATGGCGGCGGCGGGTTGCCCACAGGGTCCACAGGCTGTGGGATCGCTTGAAGCGTCCCGCCTGTGGACTTGTGGACAACGCGCCGATTTTTTAATTTCCTCAGACGCTCGGGTCCGGGCATGGCGGCCTCCCCAGGCTGTTGGTTTTGAGCATGGCGTTGAGGATCACGATGAGCTTGCGCATCACCGCGGCCAGCGCCAGCTTCTTGGACTTGCCGCGCGCCACCAGCCGCTCATAGAACTGCTTGAGCACCGGATTGGACCGCGCCGCTACCAGCGCACACATGTAGAGCTTGTTGCG
>JBEKLS010000216.1:0-6219 GCA_050010075.1 Binatus sp. (SeqCode)
GTAGCGCGCCGGGAAATCCTGAACATGCACCGGCGCCGAGATCACCGCGCAGGGAACACCGAGACGCTTGGCGATATGCCGCTCCATCTGCGTGCCCAGCACCAGTTCAGGCTGCAGTTCGGCGATTTGGGCCTCCACTTCCAGATAATCGTCCGTGATCAGCGGCTCCACGCCGTACTTCTTGGCGGCTTCGCGAAGCTCGCGGCCAAATTCACGGCTATAGGTTCCAAGTCCGACGATCCTGAAACCGAGTTCGTCTGACGCAATCCGGGCGGCTGCAACGGCATGCGTCGCATCGCCAAAGATAAAGACCCGTTTACCGGTAAGATACGTCGAGTCAACCGAGCGAGAGTACCAGGGCAGCCGCGTTGAGCTCGCCGCGAGCGTTGCGGTCGCATCGACGCCGGCAAGCCTTGCCACTTCTTCAACGAATTCGCGGGTCGCCGAGACGCCGATCGGAATGGTTTTGGTCGAGGGTTGCCCAAACGCACGCTGCAGCCACGATGCTGCTTGGCCAGCGATCTCAGGATAGAGGACCACATTAAAGTCGGCATCACCTAATTTGCCGAGATCGGCGGGGCTCGCGCCCATCGGCGCTGTGACGTTCACGTCAATACCAAGCTTCGTCAGCAGCGAGGTGACCTCAGTGACGTCGTCACGATGGCGGAAACCGAGCGCCGTCGGCCCCAGCAAGTTACAGCGTGGCCGCGAACCGACCGCGCGCGGCGTTCGTTGGCTTCCCGGTGCCGGCGCAAAAGGGCCAGCCAGCGCGCGCACCAATTGATAGAATGTCTCGGCGGCGCCCCAGTTTTCCTTGCGCTGATAGGCCGGTAGATCGACGGTTACGACCGGAATGGGAAGATTGAGCGCACGCGCCAGGCCGCCTGGATCGTCCTGGATCAGCGAGCCCGTGCAAGAAGCGCCAACGATCATCGCCTGCGGTTGAAACCGGTCATAGGCGTCTTGGGTGGCCGTCTTGAACAGTTCGGCGGTATCGCCGCCGAGATCGCGCGCGGAGAACGTCGTATAGGTGACGGGTGGGCGCCGATCGCGGCGTTCGATCATAGTGAACAGCAGGTCCGCGTAGGTATCGCCCTGCGGGGCATGCAGCACATAATGCAGACCTTCCATTCCCGTCGCGACGCGCATTGCACCAACGTGGGGTGGTCCTTCATATGTCCACACCGTGAGCTGCATGTCAGGCCACCAGTTTCGCGCGGCGCACGAGCGGACGTGCAAACAGCTCGGCAAGGTCAGACGCCTGCTCGTAGCCCTGGATCGGGGTGAACACGAGTTCGATCGACCATTTTGTGGTCAAGCCCTCAGCTTCCAGCGGATTGGCGAGCCCGAGCCCACATACCACGAGATCAGGCCGCGCGGCGCGGCAGCGATCGAGCTGCAGATCGACATCTTGCCCTTCGGTTATCGCTACACCTGCCGGCAGCAGCTTGAGTTCTTCGGAGAGATGTTCTCGATGAAGATAGGGCGTTCCAACTTCCACAAGCTGCATCGACAATTCGCGCGACAGGAACCGCGCCAGTGGAATTTCGAGCTGGGAATCCGGAAACAGGAAAACGCTGCGGCCGGCAAGTTCGGCACGATAGTGCGTCAACGCACGTTCGGCGCGGGCGCGAAATGGCAGCGTTATTCCTTCGAACAGCGAGCTATCGACGCCAAAGGCGCTTGCGGCGGCCCGCAACCATGCGGTAGTTCCCTCGACGCCGAGCGGGAACGGGGCTGCTATGCGAGTTGCGCCCTTGTCTTCCAATGCGCGGGCCGTGCTCGCCAGGAATGGCTGTGCCAGCAGGAATTTGGTGTTCGGTCCGACAGCAGGAAGCGTGAGCGAATTGCGCGGCGGCAGAAAGCTCACCGGACCGATGCCCAGCGCGTCAAACATCCTGACGAACTGGTCCTCGACCACATCGGCCAGGACTCCCACTACAAGAAGTTGGTCCTCGCTCGTTCCAAGGCAGGGGGCCGTCGGAACGAGCGAGGCGAGACATGCATCCTCGCCTTGCGTGAATGTTGTCTCGATTCCGCTGCCGGAGTAGTTGAGTATGCGCACCCCCGGCGAAAACTTCTGCGACAGCCGTAACGCGGCGCGCGACAAATCCAACTTGATTACCTCGGAAGGACAGGAGCCGACCAGGAATAGCAAGCGGATGTCCGGACGCCGCGCGATCAGCTGCGTAACGATTCGGTCGAGTTCATCATTGGCGTCGGCGAGCCCGGCGAGATCTTTCTCTTCCATGATTGCAGTCGCAAATCGTGGCTCCGCAAAGATCATAACGCCGGCCGCGGACTGGATCAGATGCGCACAGGTGCGCGATCCCACCACGAGGAAGAAGGCATCCTGGATCTTACGGTGCAGCCAGACGATACCGGTCAAGCCGCAGAACACTTCACGTTGGCCGCTCTCACGCCGGACCTGTAGGGGCGCCATCTCGGCGCCGGCCGCACATCCCTGTAGATGCGCATTCATGCCTGGCTCCCCGGAGTGGAGGACACCACCGACAGCGCGATCCGCTCATCGCGGCGCGCGGCGCGCAGCTTCAAGATGAACTGGGTTGCGTTGATGAAGTACGATGTGTAGGCGGCCAGGGCGAGCAGCATCTGCTGGCGCGGAGTGCCGAAGCCCGCGAATAGTGCGACCAGATAAGCCGTGTGCAAGGCCAGCACGAGGAAGCTGAAAACGTCTTCCCAAAAGAAAGCTGGCGCAAACAAATAGCAGCCGAAGACTTCCCGCTCCCAAATCGAGCCGGTGACCATGATCGCGTAAAGCAAGACCGTCTTGAGGACGATGGAAGCGGTGGCCGCTCCAAACCCCTGATCGGTCGCTAGATAGCGCGAGACCAGAAACAGGCTGATGAGGAATACCGCGAACTGGATTGGCGCGAGGATCCCCTGTACCAGTGTCCACTTTGTTGCGTCGCGGCGACGGCGCTGTTCCGGCGTATACAGCGCCTTAAGTGGTTGCGCCGTCGTCGATACCCGAAATTTCCCACGCTCGGCGGCGGAAATCGCTTTCGCAGCCGCAGCGACGGATTCCTCTTTCAAACTGTAAAGATTATTTGACAGTCTTTCGTCGCGGTGATGCGATGTCGACTGGGGAAAACGAGCAGGTTCCGGCGAGTGGGCGCCGTAACGGGGAAAATCGCGATTTTTAGCTACTCGAAGATGCACCGCGCCACTCCCTATGTGCGGGGCCTGATGACAAGAAGGCTAGACTTCGTTCTCAAAACTGTCAACTAAATCGGACGTAAATTGTACTTGACGGTTTTGGCGAGCGGGGACCTAATGTTCGGGGGAGTGAAAAATGACCGATGTGAACGAGCAATCCTTCTCAGCCGGCATCAATACGGACAGCGCCGTAGCGCAGGCTGCTCGTCCGCAAAGCAGCCAGCCTCCCGAACCGATCTGGCGATTCCGGCCTACGCTGCAGCCCATCAGCGTCGTTCGCACCCTCCGAACGCGGATCATTCCAAAGATCGTGCTTGCATTACGGAGCGCGCCGAAAGCTCCAGAACCCGCCAAGCAGGACAACCCCGATGCAATCGTGCAATTCGCAGCGCTGGTATTGGGCGACAAGGACGCCGCTGCGTTCGCGTTTGTGCAGGAGGCGATGGCTCAAGGCATGTCGGTGGAATCGGTATTTCTCGGTTTGCTGGCACCGACCGCGCGGCATCTCGGCGAGCTCTGGGAATCCGATGCGACAGATTTTGCGAATGTGACGCTTGGTGTCGGCCGCCTCCAGCTCATCATGCGTCAGCTTGGCGAAGCGTTTTTCGAGCAGGGAGGTCCGTCCGACGGCGGTGAATCGGCGCTGCTGACGACGATTCCCGGCGAGCAGCATAGCTTCGGATTGTCGATGGTAGCTGAATTCTTCCGGCGTGCCGGCTGGAATTTGTGCACCGGGCCGTTTTCATCGCACCAGGAATTGACTTCGCTCGTACATAATCATTGGTTCGACGTCGTCGGCTTCTCCGTCAGCAGCGATCGCAGGCTCGAAGAGCTCAAGCAGGGCATCCATGATATCCGCCGCGACTCGCGCAACAAGAACGTCGGCATCATGCTCGGTGGCCCGATGATGACACGCAATCCTGGACTCGTGGCATCGATGGGCGCCGATATGATGTCGCTGGATGCGACGATCGCACCGCAACAGGCGCGCACGCTCATCGAGAACAAGAAAAAATAGCCGGTGGGCCTTGTTGACGCTTGGCTTTCCGAGACAGCACGGCGATGATGCCAGCAAGAAGCAGCAAAGGACTTAAAGGGAAACCTCGGGAGAATGCAGACATGACGGTTGCCATGGCGGATGGTGCTTTGCCAGTCAGCGTCGTCACAGAGCTATATCTTCGTACCAAAGCCCTTCATGTCGAGGCCGAGCGCACCGGGATTATTCGCGAATTGCTGCGCGGCAGCCCAACTCGCGACGGCTACATATTGCTGCTGCGAAACCTCCTGCCCGCTTATCAAGCGATGGAACAAGGTCTTGCGCGCCATATTGAAACACCAGGCATTGGAGCCCTTGCACGTTATCGACTCGATCGCGCGCCCGCGATCGAGTCGGATCTTGTCGTCCTCTATGGCGTTGCCTGGCATCGTGACGTTCCGCTACTTCCCGCCGGCGACAATTATGCCCGCTGTATAAAGGAAGCTGCGCAAGGCAACGGTTCACGGCTGATCGCACATGCCTATACGCGTTATCTCGGCGATCTCAGCGGCGGATTGATCCTGCGGCGGCTGTTGACGCAATCGCTCGAGCTACGGCCCGCCGAACTGTCGTTCTACGATTTTCCGAAGTATCCGGATCTCGCAGCGCTCAAGTCCGCATATCGCGAAGCTCTCGACCGCGCCGGCAGACTAGCGGGCGATCTGAAGACCGTCGTTGAGGAAGGCGCACTCGCCTTTACGTTCAATATCGATTTATCCTGCGCGGTGCAGGCGACGCTGCATCCGGCCGCCAACGCCGCGGAATAAATCGGATGACCAGCGCGTTATTTCTTCGAATCGTCGGAAGTGCGCGATGAGTGCCAAATCAAGTGCTCTAAAACCTCCGCAGTCCTGAGAGTCGAGTTGCGAACGCTCTCAAGCATCTCCGCGATGCGGCCGGTCTCAACGCCATAGGTGATTTCGAGTGCAGCGAGCTGCGCATTCTCTACAACCGAGGAAAGCAGGTTTTGATAGACAAGGTCGGTCTTTGAATCGAGCCGAACACTATTTATGCGGTGGCTCTTGATGATTCCTTCCTGAAACCGGCTACGCGCCGCCTCGGCCGCCTTGCGATCCGTGATGTCGGAAAAGATCAGCACGAAGCCAAGCACACGATCTCGCGAAGGCTCCACCGGCTCGGCGCGGATCATCAGCGGCTTTTCGCGATTGCCTTCGCTCTGTATCAACAGTTCGCCGCGCCAGGCGCGGCGATGGATAAGAAGTTCGTCGAGATTCCATGTGAAACCATCCGGGTCATGAAAGGCAGCCGAAAGATCCTTCAGGTGCGGGAATTCACGATCGCCCTTCGGCAGCAGGATCCTGAAAGCTTCGTTCATCAACAGAATCTTGCCTTCGATATCGGCAATGATGACCGGTTGTTCTGAAATCCTGATCTGACTGCTGAATTGTTCGAGCTGATTCTGCGCGATCAAGGTCCGCACTGCGCGCGATTGCAAGACGATATCGGCGACCGACTGGCCGATCAGGCGAGCCGCCGCGAGGTCTCCCGGCGTCCAGGGCTCGGACGTGCCTTCAACCAGTTGGTGCCACTGTGCAAATGAGCGACGCGGCGACAAATCGGCCGGATTGTCGCCGATCACCACGGGAGACAGCGGATCGCCGCCCCAGGTAACGGTCCGGATACGTTCGGGGCGAAACCAGATGAGAAACTCACCGGGATTGTCCGAGATCGGTGTGACGACGAGTCCGCTCGCTTCCTTGATGATCGGGGCAAATTCGGGAGCATCGGTTCCCAGCGACGCGGTGGCAAAGACCGGTTGCCGCGGCCTTGCATCCAGCCAAGCTCCGATCTCGCGGATTTCCTGGGTGCTGGGAACCTCACCGGTGGTAATCACCTGGCCTTCGTAGATCAGCGCGCTTCCGCTCGCGCCGAGCGGCTGCAGGATCGACTGCGAGCTGTCGAAAATCGCTGCGCGCCAATCGCCTTCGCGGGAGATTGCCTCGATCATGCGTTGTTCGAGGCGTTGAACGAACAGCTCCGAC
>JBEKLS010000217.1:0-6172 GCA_050010075.1 Binatus sp. (SeqCode)
CGTGCTGAAGCAGGCGCAGGCGGGGGGCGACTTCGTCAAGTTGGCGGCGAAGTATTCGGACGATACCTCGAACAAGCTCCAGGGCGGCGACCTTGGATCGTTCGGGCGCGGCCAGATGGTCAAGCCGTTCGAGGACGCGGTGTTCGCGATGAAGCCCGGACAGATCGCGATGGTCGAGACGCAGTACGGCTATCACATCGTCAAGCTCGACAGCTCGAAGCCGGCGCATATCGACACGCTGGCCGAGGCGAAGCCGAAGATAATCGACCAACTGCGCACGCAGGCTGGCGCGAAGCTCGGGCGCACGGCGGCGCAGGACGACCTGACGGCGGCGCTCTCGGGCGGCCAGCTCGAGGACCTGGCGAAGAAGCGCGGACTCGAAGCGGTCCAGACGCCGCTGTTCGCACAGGGTGAGCCCGCGGGCGGACTCGAGCAGGACCGCGAGCTGATGGAGTCGGCGTTCAAGCTCGACGCGGGGCAGGTGGCGCTGGTGCCGGAAAAAGGCGCGCCGTACGTGATCAAGCTGCTGGCGCGGCAGCCGTCGCGAATTCCGCCGCTCAAGGAAATCGAAGCACAGGTGCGCGACGCGGTGATTCGCACGACCGCGCAGGCGCAAGCGAGCGCGCAGGCGCAGAAGATACTCGCGACGATCAAGAGCCCCGCGGACTTCGACAAGGCGGCGGCCTCGAACAAGCTCGCGATCAAGAATGTCGATCCGTTCTCGCGCGCCGATCGCAGCGTTCCCGGTATCGGCGAGTTTCCCGAGGTGATCGACGCGGCCGCGGCGGTGCCGGCGATTCCGGGCGTGGTCGATCACGTGATGGAGAATGGCGGCAATTCGTACCTGTTCGAAGTCACCTCGCGCACCGAGCCGACCGACGACGAATGGAAGAGCGCGCAGAAATCGTTCATGGAGGAATACGTCGAGCAGCGCCGCGCGCAGGCGTGGACGCGCTTTCTTGACTCACTGAAGGATCAGGCGAAGATAAATATCGACAGCGACCAGCTCGCGGCCAGCGGGTCGTCAACCTAGAGGAGCGCGTAGCAATAGCAACTATGAATTCCGATTCCGACGAGCCTCCATCGCGCCATTCAACCGGCGTCGACACCAACGAGTTTTTCTTTCCCGGCGGGGGCGTGAGCGCGCTGTTGATTCACGGTCTGACCGGCACTCCCTACGAAATGCGTTACCTCGGCGAGCGGCTGGCGGCGCGCGGCGTGCGCGTGCGCGGGGTCAAGCTGGCGGGTCACGCCGGAACGCCCGAGGAACTGGGCGAGGCGGGCTACGACAATTGGTACGAGAGCGTCGTCGCCGGACTCGAGGAGCTGCGGCAACACGGCGAACCGGTGGTGGTGGTCGGGCTGTCGATGGGAGCGGTGCTGGCGGCGCGGCTGACGGCGGATCAAGGCGAGGCGATCGCGGGCGTGACGCTGCTGGCGCCGGCGTTTTTTCTGCCGCGCTCAACGACCATCATGCTCAAGGGCTTGCGCGGAGTGCTCGGCTCGTTGGTCGACAGCATCTACCTGTACAATCGCGGCGGATCGGACATCCACGACGCGGCCGCAAGGTCGGTACATCCCACCTGTCATCTGATGCCGTTGTCGGCGCCGCTGAAGCTGTTCGCTTTGAGCGCGCTGGTGAAGCCGATGCTCCCGCGGATCACGCAGCCGGCGCTGGTGATGCATGCGCCGCGCGATCACACCTGCCCGATGCGCAAAAACGTGGACTACGTGATGAGACACCTCGGCAGCGTCGAGAAGCGCGCGGTCGAGCTCGAAGAGAGCTATCACGTGATCACGGTGGACGGCGAGAAGGAGCGGGTGGTGGATGAAGTCGCCGGGTTCGTCGAGCGATTTCGCGTCGAGCCGCAAAAACGCGCGGTCGGCTAGATTCGCGGGGCGCGCCGCTCAGCGCTGTGCGTCGTAGTATTCCTCGAGCAGATATTTCACGTCGGGACGGCCGAGCACTTCGATGAAACAGATCTCGTCGTTGGCGTTGAGGTCGATGATGACCTGGCCCTCGATCGATTGCAGCTCGACGTAGTTGGCGACCTTTACTTCGGCGGCGGTCGCGAAGCTCGCGCAATTCTCGTCGCCGCAATCGCAGACCGACTCGATCCTGAGCGCGCGCAGCTTCGACTCGAGCGGATCGGCGCCTTGCTGCTTGAGCAGGTAAACCATCTCCTCGAGCAGGTCGGGCAACACGTCGTTCATCATCGGCGCAGGCATGACGTTTCACAGGGTAGTGGATTCGGCACGCGGATCAAGTGCGAATCGGGCGCGGACGAATGGCGCTCGCGGCGGCGCGGCGGTATCGTCGCGTGATGGACGCAGAACTCGACAAAATTCTGGTCACCACGATGAACGACGTGCCCGGCTACGAGATCGTCGCGGTGTATGGCGAAGTGTTCGGTCTGATCGTGCGCGCGCGCAACGTCTTCTCGAACCTCGGCGCGAGCATCCGCACCCTGGTCGGCGGCGAAGTCGGCGGCTACACGACGCTTCTGAGCGACAGCCGTAATCATGCGATCGAGCGTCTGCGGGCGGCGGCGCTGGAGAAGGGCGCCAACGCGGTGGTCGCGATGCGCTTTGATTGCAACGAAATCGCGAACCTGATGAGCGAGATCGCGGCCTATGGCACGGCGGTCACGATTCGCAAGAAATAGCCCGTGGTTCCGCTTCGAGGATTGAGCTACCTTGACTAGGTACCCAGCCGTACTTATGTTCAAGCTGCGGCTTTCCCACAGGAGATAAGTTTCGATGTCCAGCGACAAAATCGTTCATGTTACCGACGCGAGCTTCGACCAGGAAGTTCTGAAGTCTGAGACCCCGGTGCTGGTCGATTTCTGGGCGCCGTGGTGCGGGCCATGCCGCGCGATCGCGCCGATTCTCGATGACTTGGCGGGCGAGTACTCCGGGCGCCTGAAGATTGCGAAGATCAACGTTGACGACAATCCTCAGACGCCGGGACGTTACGGCGTGCGCGGCATTCCGAACCTGCTCATCATCAAGGGCGGCCAGGTCAAGGAACAGATTATCGGCGCGGTGCCGAAGGCCCGGCTCGTTCAAGCCGTGGACGGCGCTATCGCGTAAGCGCGATCGTAAACAGAAAATTCGGCTGCGGCAGTTCCCATTTCGACAGCAAGATGCGCACTCCGCATTCAGAAGTTCCGCGCCTGCTCGAATTGAGCAGAGACAGCAACTCCAAAGAACGTCTCAAAGCTATTCAGGCTCTGTGCCCCTGTGAAGTTAAGTTCCACGATTCACAGATTTGGGATCGATTCTTCGAGATGGCCGACGACCCCAATCCAAAGGTGCGCGGGTGGATCCTTCATGTGCTCTGCGACGGGTCTCCAGAGATCTATGAAAGTCGCATTGTTGGCGTGCTCGAGAAGCTTCAACATGATGCAGACGAGCACGTGAAAAGAAGGGCGCGGAAGGTGCTCGCATCCTACCGACACTCCGGCACCCTCAACATCCTCTGATTTCAGGAACTGGCGCTCACTTCGTGGCGGGCGAGGGCGATGCCGCCGGCGACGGCGCGGCCGCTAGCTGAGCGGGGTTCACGCCTTTCATCGCATTCTCAACCCAGTATCTCATCAGGTCGTCGCGATTGCGCTGGTAGGCAAGCTTCGCGTCGCCGGGAATGTATCCCACCAGCATCTCGTTATACGCCAGCAGCATCGGCACCAGTTGCGAGTTGTGCAGTAGCGTCGCGTCGGCCGGCATCACCGCCGCCATCAGCATCACCGCCAGTCCCGCAAAGACTCCCGCGACTCCCGCACCGAGCAGGGCGCCGGCCAGTCGATCCAGCGGACTCAGATGAACGACCTGGGTCAGGCGAATCGCCGACGAGCCGATCAGTTCGACGGCGGCGAAGATCAAGGCGAACACCGCGACGAAGCCGATCACCGCGCCGACCGTGTGCGAGGAGCCGAGTTGCGTCTCCGCGAACGCGCCGGCCTTGTCGTAGTAGAACGACGCGCAATAGATGGCGGCCGCCAGCGCTACCACCGACGTCAGCATCCTGAGCGCGCCTCGTTGTAGTCCGTAGATTGCGCCGATCGCGAACAGCGCGAGCGCAGCGTAGTCGAACCCGTTCAGCCCGTTCATCCGCCCTTCCTCTCCCCACGCACGAGACTAGCTGATGAGCGCAAAGCGCGCGACGCGCCCGCGCTCCTGTACTTGCGCCGCGATATGCTTAAATGGGCACATGGCGCGAGTTTATATCGAAGAGCTGTCGAAACACGTCGGCAACGAGGTCACGCTCAAGGGCTGGCTCGCGGGCAAGCGGTCGAGCGGCAAGATACATTTTCTGCAAGTGCGCGACGGCACCGGCGTATGCCAGTGCGTGGCATCGCTCGCCGATCTCGGCGCGGAGAATTTCGCGGCGGCCGATCACATGGGACAGGAAACGTCGCTCGAAGTGACCGGCGTCGTGCGCGAGGACAAGCGCGCGCCCGGCGGATTCGAGCTGACGATGAAGTCGATCGGGATCGTGTCGCCGGCAAACGACTATCCGATCACCAACAAAGAGCACGGCGTCGCGTTCCTGCTCGACAACCGTCATCTGTGGATTCGATCGTCGCGGCAGCATGCGATCTTGCGCGTGCGCAGCGAGGTGGCGTCGGCGTGCCGCGATTTTTTTCACGAGCGCGGCTTCGTCCTGTTCGACGCGCCGATTCTGACGCCGACTTCATGCGAGGGCACCACCAACCTGTTTGAGCTCGACTACTTCGGCGAGCGCAAGGCGTACCTGACACAGAGCGGACAGCTCTACGCGGAGGCGGGCGCGCTCGCATTCGGCAAGGTGTACTGCTTCGGCCCGACGTTTCGCGCGGAGAAATCCAAAACGCGGCGGCATCTGACGGAATTCTGGATGGTCGAGCCGGAGGTCGCGTACTGTGATCTCGACGGCGACATGGAACTCGCGGAGCAGTTCGTGTCGTACATAGTGGGCCGCGTGCTGGAACGCCGCAGCGCCGAGCTCAAGACGCTCGAGCGCGACACGACCAAGCTGGAAGCGTCAGCCAAGACGCCCTATCCACGAATCAGCTACGACGAAGCGATCGAGCGGCTGAAAAAGAAAGGCGTCGCCGTCAACTGGGGCGACGATTTCGGCGGCGACGAGGAAACCGCGCTGTCCGAGGAATTCGATCGGCCGGTCATGGTGCATCGCTACCCGACGGCGTGCAAGGCGTTCTACATGAAGCAGGACCCGGCGCGCCCCGACGTCGCGCTATGCGTCGACATGCTCGCGCCGGAAGGTCACGGCGAAATAATCGGCGGCGGCCAGCGCGAAGACGACTACGAAACGCTGCGCACCAAGATAACCTCGCACGGCCTGCCGCTAGCCCCCTTCGAATGGTACCTGGACCTACGCCGCTACGGCACAGTCCCGCACGCCGGCTTCGGCATGGGCCTCGAGCGCATGACCGGCTGGTTGTGCGGGATACATCACATCAGGGAGACAGTCCCCTTCCCGCGAATGATGGAGCGGTTGGAACCGTAGGGAAAAGAAAATCAATCACCTGCGCGGTGGGCGCAAGGGGGTGACCCCTTGACCCAGTATCAATCGCAAAATCCCGCGGACGGTCTTTTGCTCTCGGGAAAGGCGTCGAAGCCACTCGTGTCATTCTGAGCTGTTGCAGCGAAGAATCTCGCCGGACGTTGCGTCCGGCGCCCATCGCCAGACGGCCACACCTAGCGAAGGGTGTTGCCTCGCGCCCGACCAACCGCGACAATTATCGACCCGGTCAACTCCGAGTTGACGAATAGGGGTATACTCGATGAACGATGACTTGGCGTATCTGCCGATCTTGAGACGCGTAGGGCTAGTTCTGATTGTCATCGGCGTACTCGACGTAGGCTTGATGATCTACTGCATAGTTCACCGCATTGGCTACGGGTCGAGTTTCAATGTCTTTGCAATTATCGCAGGTATTTTTTTGATGAGAGGAAGTCTGCGCGCGGCGGCGACAATCTCTCGATTCGCAGCATTCATGCTTGCGGGGTTCTTGGGCATCGCCCTGGTTTGGCCGGTTTTTCTTCCGCCTAGCCTTGCGCTTGCTGTGATGCGCTTCTATCCATTGCGAGTTCTGGAATCCATGACGGCCTTAGTGGCGTTACTCGCCTTCTTATTTTGGGTAGTGCGGCAGCTTACCTGTGAGAC
>JBEKLS010000218.1:0-6079 GCA_050010075.1 Binatus sp. (SeqCode)
CGAATCGACAATCAGCTTCGCGGCCGTTCGGGACGCCAGGGCGACCCCGGCTCGTCGCGATTTTACATGTCGCTCGAGGACGACCTGCTGCGCATCTTCGGCGCCGACCGGCTCAAGGGCCTGATGGGGCGGATCGGGATGGAGGACAACGAGCCGATCGAGCATCGATGGATTTCGCGCGCGATCGAGAACGCGCAGAAGAAAGTCGAGTCGCACAACTTCGATATCCGCAAGCATTTGCTCGAATACGACGACGTGATGAACAAGCAGCGCGAGGTCGTGTACCATCGCCGGCGCGAACTGCTCAGCGGCGCGTCGCTCAAGGACGACGTGCTCGACATGTGCGACGCGCTCATCGAGGAGATCGCGGCCGCGCACGCGAACAACGAGATCGATCCCGCGGAATGGGACTGGAAAGCGATCGACGACGCGTTCTTCAAGCAATTCAAGTTCCGCCCTGGACTCAACGCGCAGACTGAAATCGAAGGCAAGCCGATCCACGGGACCGACGACTTTATCGAGATCGCGTCGGAGCGTGTGCGGCAGCTCTACGATCAGCGCGAAGCGGACTTCACCGAGCCGGTTATGCGCCAGATCGAAAAAATCGTGATGCTGCAGACGCTCGACGCGCTATGGAAAGACCATCTGCTCGCGATGGATCACCTGAAGGAAGGAATCGGGCTGCGCGGCTATGCGCAGGTGAATCCGCTGGTCGAGTACCAGAAAGAAGGATTCACGATGTTCGAGGCGCTGATGGCGGTGATGCAGCAGGACGTGGTCGAGAAAGTTTATTCCGTGCAGGTGCAGCGTCAGCAGGACGTCGAGCAGATTCAGCAGCCCAAGCCGCAGCGCGTCGTGATGAGTCACGGCGGCGAGACCGAAGCGGCGGCAGCGGCGGCGCCAGCCAAGCGCGAAGCCGATAAAGTCGGCCGCAATGATCCATGTCCGTGCGGTTCGGGCAAGAAATACAAACGCTGCCACGGCAAGTGACGCGCATCGCGCGCCGCCGCAAATTCCGCGTATAGTTCTGCGCACAGAGGTTTCGCATCCAGATGAAAGTCGAGCTCGTACCCGCGGCCGTGCGCGGATTTCGATTCGCCGGCGTCAGCGCTGGGCTGAAGACCAAGGCAGGCGCGCTGGACCTCGGCATTGTTGCCGCCGATCGTCCCGCCGCCGCAGCCGCAGTGTTCAGCGCGAATCGCGTGAAAGCCGCGCCGGTTTACGTTACAGCGGATCGCGTCAAGTCGGGGCATTTGCAGGCGGTCGTCGCGAATTCGGGATGCGCCAACAGCTTCACCGGTAAAGCGGGGATGCAACTCGCGCGCGATTCGAGCGCCTATGTCGCCGGACTTCTCGGATGCGCGCCGGCGCTCGTCGTGCCGTCCTCGACCGGTGTGATCGGTCATCTCTACGACTTAGACAAGTTCAAGAGCGGTGCCGCCGATGCGGTTCGTGCGCTGCGTGAAGACGGGCTCGCTGATTTCTCGCAAGCGATCATGACGACCGATACGCGCCCCAAGACAGCTTCGACGACGTTCCAAGTGGGCGGCGCTACCATCGCGATCGCCGGCGCGGTGAAAGGTGTCGGGATGATTTCGCCGAAGATGGCGACGATGCTCGGCTATCTCGTGACCGACGCGGCGATCAGTCCGGCGGCGCTCAAGCGATCGCTCAAGGCCGCGCTGCCGACGAGCTTCAACGCGATTACCGTCGATGGCGATATGTCGACCAACGACACGGTCATTATCATGGCGAGCGGAGCCGCGGAGAATCGCACATTTGGCGCGCGCGATCAGGCCGTATTCGATCGCGCGGTCGAGGAAGTTTCAGCAGCGCTGGCGCGTGAGCTCGTGCGCGACGGCGAAGGCGCGACCAAGCTGGTGACGGTCGAGGTGCGAGGCGCTCGCAGTACCGCTGACGCCGAGCGCGCGGCGCGCCAAATCGCCAACTCGCCGCTGGTCAAGACCGCGTTCTTCGGATGCGATCCGAACGTCGGCCGAATCCTGATGGCCGCTGGATCGTCGGGCGCGTACGTCGAATCCGACAAGTTGGTGCTGTGGATCGGCGGAGTGAAAGTTGCAGCGGGCGGGCGGCTGCTGACCGAAGCGTTGTCGGGCGCGGGCGTTGCGATGAAGGAACGCGAATTCGCGGTGCGACTCGATCTGCGACTCGGAAAATCGACGGCTTCGATCCTGACTTGCGATCTGAGCTACGATTACGTACGCATCAACGCGGAGTACACGACCTGAGCGGGAGGAATTGGGGGATGGCGAGCTTCATCAAAGTGGCGAAGGTGGCGGACTTGCCCGAGGGCAGCGGCAAACTGGTCGAGGCTGGAGGCAGGCAGATTGCGCTGTTCAACGCGGGCGGAAAATTCTTCGCGATCGATAACGCATGCAAGCATCGCGGCGGCCCGCTGGCCGAGGGCGAGCTCGACGGCACCACCGTCACTTGCCCGTGGCATGGATGGGAATACGACGTGACGACGGGTGCGAATCTCGACGACCCAACCGTCAAGCTCGGCTGCTACGCAGTGAAGGCTGACGGCGACGACATCCTGGTCGAAGCATAAGGAGCTCGCCGCAATTCAGCGCGCGGCAAACATGCGGCCGGCAATGTAGGTTGCGCCTGCGGCTGCCACGCCGACCAACATGCTTTCGAGTCCGCTGCGCCACCATGAGCGGCTCGTGATGATCGTCTTCAGTGCGCCGACTGCGAACAGCACTACGACGGTCGAGATTGCGGATACTCGCAGCGCCTCGCGCGGCTCAAAAAAAATGTATGCCCACACCGGGACCGCTGCGCCTGCGAGATAAGACAAGCCGACGGCGAGCGCGGAGCGGCCTGGACTCTCGAATGATTCCGCGTTGAAGCCCAGCTCCTCGCGCATCATAACGTTGCTCCATCGATCCGGGTCCGACGTGATGTGCGCGACGATCTGATCGAGCAGCGGTCCTGCGAAGCCTTTCAATTTGTAGATGGCGCTGATTTCCTCGCGCTCGCGTTCGGGCCATCGGCGAATTTCTTCGCGCTCGCGCTCGATCTCGCTTTGATAAAATTCGATTTGCGATCGCGCCGAGATGAACGCCGCGAGGCCCATCGCGACCGCGCCGCCAAGCATCTCCGACAATCCCGCCATCATCGCGGCGTTGCCCGTCACGAACGCACCCGCGACGCCCGAGGTAACCGCAAACGACGCGACCAGTCCGTCGTTCAGCCCGAGCATCACGTCGCGCACCCAGCTTCCGCCGGCGGCGTGCACGCGCTCGGTGTGATGGTCGAATTCGCGGCTGAGGATCGAGAAAGCCACTACCGCGTTCCTCTCGCGAGCGGCGCGGCAACGCGCTCGGGCGCCGATGTTCGGCCGCGCTTGCGGCGATCGATCGACTCGCGCACCGCTTTGACTTCCGCGACCATTTTGCGCGCGGCGGCGCGGTCCGGACGACGTCCGAGGTAGGAGTAAAGAAAATCGAGCCGCGCCGCGCGACATAGAAACCGTCCGATGCTGCGATCGAGATGCACCAGGTTGAGCACTCGGCGATCCCAGCTGACGTTGGCGGCGCGCCGAAAATCCTCGAGGTCGATGAAATATACTTTGAAGCCGCCGGCGCCGTCTTCCTCGACCATGATGTTGGTCTCCTGCAGGTCGCGGGTATACAGGCCCGACTCGTGCAGGCGCCGGATTTGCGCGGCGACGGTGTCGGAGATCTGTTTGCGGCGATGCACGTTGCGTCCCTTGATCTCGCCGGGACCGAGCATGAAGCGACTCAGCGAGTCGGCGTTGATAAGCGCCTGGCTGACCAGGTACGAGGCGCGAATCGCGCCCGCGCGGTACAAATCCATTGCCGCGAGCGGCTCGGGATGCGCGAGGCCGTGAGCCTGTAGCATTGCGGCGCCGGCGAGCGATCGCGCGGCGCGGGATCCGCGGATTCGCGAGATGATGCCGCGGCTCCATGAGGAAACCTCGACCCGCTTGATGAATGCGGGGCCGGCGCCGGGGACGTCGATGAATCCTGCGCGCGTCCGGGCCTCAGATTTGAGCACCCGAAAATCCGGCGCGGCCATCAATTCGTCGGCGCGCTCGACTACCGCGCGCCATTGCGGCGATCGCGCATAGAGGACTAGCGTGCGCATGCGCGATCAAGCCTAGCCGTTTCGGGCACCGATGGCATCGGGGGGACGCCCGGCAGAAGTTCGCCTGCTACTTCTTAGGTACGACGATCAGCGAGCCTCCGATATGCGCGGCATGCAACTGGCAAAAGTACGGGTAGACCCCGGGCTTGTCGGCGACGAAGCTGATCGTCTTGGGCACGCCGCGCGTCACCACCTCTGCGATGTTGTAGGCCGGGATCGTGAAGCCGTGCGTATTCTCTGCGCCCGGCACTAAATTCTTGAGCGTCAGTTTGACCTTGTCGCCCTCATTGACCGCGATAACGCTGGGCAGCCAGATTTTTGCACCATCCGCTTCGATCGAAACGAGCGTGAAACTCCTGGTGCCGGGTTCGTCGGCTGGGGCCGGCGCCGCAGCGGCCGCGGGAGCTGCGGTCTGTGCCATCGCGAGCCGGTTCGCGGCCGGAAGCAGGAATGCCGCCACCGCTACGATTGCGGCCATCGTTTTCAACATTGCCTTGGTCATCGAAAGTGTTCTCCTTGTAGCGAATCAATGTATCACGACAACGGCGAAACTCAGCCATTGAATCGCTTCGCGAGTTTAGCCCATTCGGCGTCGTCGGTTCCGGCGCGATACGGAATGTAAAACGCGATACGGTCGAGGAGCCCGTCGTAGCGCTCCTTTACCTTGTCCGCGATGTCGTCGAAGGTGCCCGAGACCGTGTACACGTCGAGCATCTCGTCGGTGATTTCCTTGGCCATCGAAACCCACTCGCCCTTCGCCGCCTTCTCGTTCAGCCGCTGCGCTACATCGCCCCATCCATGGGTGTCGAGTACGATCTTGTAGGTGCGGGTCGAGGCGTAGAATGAAATCTGTTGGCGAATCGCTTCGCGCGTCTTTTTGATTTCATCCTGGTTGCGACCGACGATCACGAACGCGGTCGTCTGGATTTCGAAATCCTTGCGCGCGCGCCCCGCCTTCTGCAGGCCCTTCTCGACATTCGGCAAAACGTATTCGCGCAGATACTTGGGCGAGTTGAACGGATGCGCATGCAGGCCGTCGCACAGCTCGCCCGCGAGCCGGATGATATGTTCGTTAACGCCGGCGATGTGAATCGGCACGTTGGCGAAGTTGTGGCGCGCGGGCGTGAAGAACGGCGTCATCAGCGAGAAGTTGTAGTACTTGCCCTGGAACGAAAGCTTCGCGCCGCCTTCCGACCAGCATTTGAAAATCGCGCGCAGCGACTGAATGTACTCGCGCAGGCGCGGCACCGGCGCTTCCCATTTCGTGCTGTAGCGGCGCTCGATATGACCCTTCACCTGGGTGCCGAGGCCGAGGATGAAACGGCCTTCGGAAAGGCCCGCGAGATCCCATGCGGTCGACGCGGTGATCATCGGACTGCGGGGAAACGCAATCGCAACCGAGGTCCCCATTTTGATTCGCTTCGTATGCTCCGCGATCAGCGCGGCCGGAAGGAAGCCGTCGTTACCGGCCTCCGCCGTCCAGATCGCGTCAAAGCCGGCAGCCTCGGCGGCGCGCGCGGCAGCGGGTACATCGCGTAAATTGCGGGTCGAGAGACCGGTGTCGAGCTTCATATTTTTTCGCTCCCGCGTAAGTATTGACGAGCGGGCGGAATCGTAACAAAGCCCGAGGCAAACAGGAAAGAGCGCGATTTCAGCGGCGGGTCGCGCGCTTGCGAACTACGCCGAGCGCGCGCGACGGATAATCGCTGATCAGGCCGTCGACGCCCATGTCGAGCAGTTCCGACATCTCGGCTTCTTCGTTCACCGTCCAGACGTGAACCTCGAGGCCGAGGCGATGGGCGAATTCGACGCTTTGCGGGGTGACCAGCTGCCACGACTCATAGCTGCGCGGAATCTGGACCGCGTCGGCGGTCGGACGATAGCTGGCGTCGCGCGTGCCCATCGCCTGGATGAACACGCCCGACTCGAGGTACGAGAAGTTGGT
>JBEKLS010000219.1:0-5844 GCA_050010075.1 Binatus sp. (SeqCode)
ATCACTTGCTCCCGGAGAGAAGCCTCAGTCGACTTTGATGCCCGGGATTGTGCGAAGCCGAGGAAGAACTGCTGGTCGCCCGAGAGACCGTTCTGGACGGGAGCAGCCTTGTCCGCGAGGAAGGCGCGGTATCCATCGTAGGCAGCGGAAATGCCGGCGAGGTCCGCGATGTTCTCATCAAGCGTCTGTTTACCATTCACGGCAAGATCGGGAAAGGGTTTGTAGGTATCGTACTGCGCGGCGAGTCCGGCGGCGGCCGCGTTGAAATGCGTCAGGTCGGCGGGTTTCCACCAGTTGCGCATACGCCCTGTGGGATCGAACGCGCTGCCTTCGGTGTCAAAGGTATGGCTCATTTCGTGCCCGATGATGATGCCAATGCCGCCGTAGTTCACCGCCGCGGGAGCCTGCGGGTCGAAGTGTGGCGGTTCGAGATATGCGGCGGGAAAGTTCAGCGCATTTTGCAGGGGCAATTCGGTGGCATCGGCGGTCTGCGGATCCTCGCCCCACTCTCTGCGATCCACGGGATGGCCGAGACGGGCGACTAGGCGGTGGTAATCAAACAGGCCGCCGCGCCAGAGGTTGCCGAAGATATCGTTGTCCTTCACTTCGTAGGCTGAGTAATCGAGCCAGGTCTCCGGGTAACCGATTCCCACATAGAGAGTGGTGAGCTTGGCTTGGGCTTCGGCCTTGGTCGCAGGATCCATCCAGGAGAGGGCATCGATGCGGCGTCGGAAAGCGGCGATGATGTTCGCAACCATGGCTTCAATCTGGGCCTTGGTTCCGGGTGAGAAGTAGCGGTGCGCGTAGATCTGTCCGACAGCGTCGCCGAGCACGCCCCGGCCTGCGAGCGTAGGGGCTGCACCTCTGTCCGGGTCGCTGACCAGTGCGACGCCGCGCTGCCGGCGGGGATGCTGTTCCGTTGTGCCGGAGAGCGCCTTGCCGAAGAAGGCGAAGCGTTCATCGGCGAGCGCCTTGGGCAATACGTCGGCGTAGTCGTCAATTAAGTGGAAGGCCAGCCAGTCTTTCCATGTGTCCAGCGCCGTGGAGGCGACGAGAGCTGACTCTCCGGTGAAGGCTGTGGGCTCCCAGACGATGAAGCTGGCTTGGCTGCTGAGACCGGCGCCGCGGAAGTACTCCGGCCAGTCGAGGCCGGGGGCGTTGGCGGCGAAGTCCGCCTGCTTCCAGGTGTTGTTCGCCTTGTCGATGTTGTGCTGATCCGCCAAAGGAATATGTTTTTCGGCGATGGTGTGCTCCAGTTCGATGATGTGCTGGGCGCGGACGTCGGTGTCGGCGAATCCGGCAAGCTTGAGCATGGCTGAAACGTGCGTCTCATATTTGCTGCGGAGGTCGCGCATGCTCTCACTTTCAGAAAGGTAGTATTCGCGGTCGGGCATTTCCAGGCCGCCTTGCAGCAGGTAGGCGGTGTAGTGCTCGGGGTCGTTAAAGCCGGGTGCGACCCACAGTCCGAAAAGGTTCGGAGTGTGAAAGCAGCCGCAGTTCAGGGCATCGACATCCGACCGGAGGCTCTCGCCCAAAGCCCGCGCCAGTTCGTGCTTATCGCGGACGGCCGCAATGGCGTCGAGCTGCGGGCGGATCGGGGCGAGGCCTTTCGCTTCAATGGCGGCGGCGTCCATGTAGGAATGGTAGAGGTCGGCAATTTTTCGAGTATTGGAACCAGCAGGTGCGTTGGCCTTGGCTGTTTCTTCGATGAGCCCAGCGATACGCTTTTGGCTCAGATCAATTAGGGAGTCGATGACTCCAATTTCGCTACGGTCGAGGGGGATTTCGGTGCGCTTGATCCAGCCGCCGTTCGCGTAGCGGTAGAAGTCGTCACCGGGCTTGACCGAGCGGTCCATGTTGGCGACGACAATGCCGTGGATCTCTGCGGGCGCGACCTGCGCATAGGCGGCAAGCGGTGCGAGGGCGAACAGAGCGTATCCGGCGGCGTTCCTGGGCAGGAATCTGGTTGTGAATCTCATGGGCAATACTCCAAAGGAGTTGCGCATTGGAGCTCGGCTAAACAGGGTGCGCTTGCAATTGGCCCCACGAACTCTACAGAGCGATCCACCTCGATCATTGTTTGTAGACTTTGCCGTCTTTCATCACGAACTGGACGTTTTCCAGCAGACGAATGTCGGTGATCCGGTCGCCCGCGACGGCGATGATGTCCGCATACTTGCCCGGCTTGATCGAGCCAAATTCATTGGAATGGCCAAGCAGGTCGGCGGCGTTGCTGGTTGCGGCCTGAATGGCCTGCATGGGAGTCATGCCGTACTTGACCATATAGGCAAATTGTTTGCCGCTGGTGCCGTAGGGACAAACTCCGGCGTCGGTGCCGAATGACATCTTCGCTCCGGCAGCGACGGCTTTGCGGAAGTTGTCGTACTGGATCTGGGCGAGTTGAGTTTCCTTTTCCAGCATATCCTTAGGTACTTGGCCGGTTTTTCCTTGTTCCTGTACGCACTCGTCGTCGGCGATATCCATATCGAGATAAGTACCGTGCTGTTTAGCTAATGCGATGCCTTCGTCGTCGATCATGGTGGCATGCTCAACCGAGGCCACGCCGGCGCGGATTGCGTTCTTGATGCCCTCGGCTGAATGCGCGTGCGACTCGACGCGCAAACCGAAATGGCTGGCTTCGTCGACTGCGGCCTGCAATTCCTCCAGGGTGAATTCCTGCGACTTGGGATAGCTGCCATGAGCGAGCACGGCGCCGCTGGAAAGAACTTTGATGTGGTCCACTCCGTCATGCGCCAGTTTGCGCACGACCTGCCGCACTTCCCACGGGCCGTTGGCCTCGCCATAGTGCATGTCCCACGGCACGGTGATGTCCGGCGCGAGGCCTGTTGCCGCGCCAGCCCCGCCGGTAATCGTCACATAGGCACCCGCGACGAACATGCGGGGGCCGATGATATCGCCACGATTTATGGCGTCGCGTAAAGCGACATCGACGAGGGCGCGCATTGTGCCAACGTCGCGTACCGTGGTGAAGCCCGATTCGAGCATGGCGCGGGCATTGGGCACCGACTCCAGCGCATACTGCGCGGCGGTCTTCCTGAAAATATCAAGGTCCTTGGCATCTTGCGCGCCACTGGCGACATGGGTGTGGCAATCGATGAGACCGGGCAGGACCGTCATTTTGCTGAGGTCGATGATTTTGGCGTTGGACGGGATTGTGATGTTACTGCCTACGGTTTCGACTTTGCTGGCGCGGATGAGGATAGTCTGGCCGGTGAGAACGGCGCCAGAGTCAGGATCGATCAGCTTACCGGCGCGGATGGCGGTGATCTGGGCGGCGGCGGGAACAAGGAAAGCCCAGCAAGCCGCCGTGAGCATCAAACAGCGCCCTGCAATGGCGATTCTTGAGTTTCTTTGCGGGTTGGACATTTTCCCTCCTTACGCACCGCTCGCCGTGGGCTGCATTCTTGGGCTGCTAGGCGGCCGATGTGCACACGGCAGAACGGTACTGCGCCTTTCCATGGTCGTCATCTCCCGCAACTGCTCTCACCAGTCACACAGCTACCTATCTCGCTCAGATGTCCTGCGGGATTATACAGTTGAGGAGGGACGGAGTATTACTACGAAAATTGATTCTGAGTGTGTGTGAATTAGGCGGAACGCGGGACCCACGAACGCAAGTCGAAGCAGTGGGACTACCTCAAATATTGCTAGAGCCAATCGAGCCAGTATTGGAGGACGTCAGACACGCGCACAGGATCGCCGGGAAGACCGTGTTCAGCCACGCGAACGGCGATGAATTTGACGGTGACGCCATTGTCCTTGAGCGCATGGTACATCGCGTAAGCGTTGGTGATGGGGACGCGAGGGTCGCCGGTGTCGTGGAGGATCAACGTGGGTGTGGTGATGGCGCCTGCGTACGTGATGGGCGATTGTCTCTCGTATGCCTTCGCGTTGTCGTTTTTCCACGGCGAGCCGCCGAACATGAAACCCCATTTGACGCCGTAATCCGAGAGATTGTACGCGTCGGCCCTGTTGTTCGCGGCGGCGCAGGAAACGGCCGCCTTCCAAATGTGGTAGTGGCCGATAAGCCAGGAAGTCATGTATCCGCCATACGACCCTACAGAAACGCCGATGAACCAGTAGCAATCTTTGAGCCGTCAGGTGAGAAGAGGCCGAAACTTTCGAACGAAGTGCGCTTCGTAAGTTGCCGCATTCGATCGCTGTCAACGTCCAGGATCTCGAGGACGGTTTGATCTGAATCGCCGACGTGCGGGTCGGCTTGGCGAGTGAAGCAGCCCCTGCGCCTGTTCTCGACTCTACCAAAACACCGTTTAGAGATCACTTTACATATTGATCGAGCCAATCGATCCAGTAGTGGTATATGTCGGATTCCCGTACGGGAGAGTCGTAGGGAAAGTGCCCCGCCACGGGAATGGCAATGAATTTCACGGTAACGCCGTTGTCTTTCAGCGCGTGGTAGAGAGAGTAAGCGCCGGTGATCGGTACGTTAGGGTCGCCGGTGTCGTGCAGGATCAACGTAGGCGTGGTGATGTCGCTGGCATACGTGATCGGAGATTGTTCCTCCCAGGCTTTTGCGTACTCTCTTTTCCACGGCGAGCCGCCCCACCTGTAACGCATCAACACGCCATCCTCCGCGAGACTATACTTCTCGACCCTGCTGTTCCCCGCAGCGCCGGAAACGGCTGCCTTCCAGGTGTGGTAGTGGCCGATCAGCCATGACGTCATGAATCCGCCGTAGGACCACCCGCCAACTGCGACGCGAGAGTCGTCGATGAAGCCCTGCTTCTCGAGCGCGGCGATTCCGGCCATGATGTCGCGACCGCTGCCATTGGCAGCATCGTTCACGATGGCGCGCTGGTATTTGTTGCCCAGGTTATCGCTACCTCGATAGTTCGGCTGAAAGAATACGTAGCCGTGTGACACAACTAGTTGGGTGAAAGCAAAGTCGGGGTTGTCTGTGGTGGCCGCCGTCTGTGGGCCGCCGTGAAGATATACAAAGAGAGGATATTTTTTGTCGCGAGAGAAGTTGGGAGGGTAAACCAGGGTGCCATCTTCACCGAAGCCGTCCGGCCCGTTCCATTCGAAGGAGTCAGTACGGCCGAGGTCAAGCGTCGCGATCTCATGATTGAAGTCGGTGAGACGTTTCGCTTTTGCATCCGGCGAGGCAAGATAATAAAGCTCAGTTGGTTGGGTTGGCGTGCCTCCGGCGAAAGCGATCGACGAGTGCTTCCCGGTGTCGGCGTCCACCCAGAACCACCAGGAAGGATTGGCGTCAGCCAGGTCGAGTTTTTTCGCGGCACCGTCTAAAGGCTGAATCCAGATGGCCGTTCGCGTGCCGTCGTGGCCGCTGACAAGAAGTGACTTGCCGTCGGGCATCCATATGGCGCGCATCACATTTCGGTCAAGACCGCGCGTGACATCTTTCCCTTCGCCGCCCGTTGAGGAGGCGACAAAGATTTCATTCTCATTGTTGAAGTCGCCGTCTCGCGGAAACCAATAGGCGATCTTTGAGCCGTCGGGCGAGAAGAAGCCAAACCCTTCGAATAAAGTGCGCTTTGTCAGTTGCCGGATTTTTCCGCTGTCAACGTCCAGGATTTCTATGACCGTTTCATCGGAGTCGCCGTAATGTGGGTCGGCCTGGCGAGTGAAGCAGATCTGCTTGCCGTCCGGCGACCAGGAAAGCGGGGAGGACGGCGAAGAAGCCTGCGCGGTTTTTGACAGGCTCCACGCGCCGGAGGTTAGGCGCTTTGCTGCGCCGCCTGAGGCAGAGACCAGCCAGATGTGCGAAGGAGTGGGAGCGGCGGTAGCGAGAAATGAGTTGTCGCCCACTTCGAAGAGGTCGTGGTGCTTTTCGATGTCGGC
>JBEKLS010000220.1:0-5738 GCA_050010075.1 Binatus sp. (SeqCode)
ACACCGCGCTGCGGCACTACGAGATGGCAAGCGAGCATTTCGGCAAGGCCAAGGGCTACGAGTACTACGAGCAGATGGCGAAGAACCTGAAGGGCGGCGCCAGCGCGTCGATCGAGTACTTCTTGAGCCTGCAGGTCTGGGGCACGCCCGAGATGTGCTTCAACAAGATCGACGAGATTCGCCAGAAGGTCGGCGCGGATCATTACACCGGCGTGTTCAGCTACTCTGGCATGCCGATCGAGGACGCCGAGAAGAGCCTCCGGCTATTCGCGGCCGAAGTGATGCCCGAGCTGAAGAAGCTCAACGGGGTGAAGGCGGAAGCGGCGTAGTAACAGTTACAACGGAGAAACGTGGGGCAGTCCGGGAAACCGGGCTGCCCTTTTCTTTTGTGCGCCTTACTTGCCGATGAACTTGCCGGGGCGGCGTTCGCTTACTGCCTTTACGCCTTCGCGATGATCCTCGGTGCGGAACAGCCACGACTGCTCCTTGAATTCATGATCGGTCTGCGCCTTGACGGCGTCGGCGAGCCCCTGGCGCATCGTCGCTCGCGTCGATAGCAGCGCGAGCGGCGCAGCCTCCGCTATTTCGGCTGCGAGCGCGCTTGCGACGTCGCGCAGTTTGTCCGGCTCCGCGATTGCATCGCACAGTCCCCACACCAGAGCCTCGTCGCCGGTGATGCGGCGACCCGTATAGAACATCAAGCTGGCCTTTTGCGTGCCGATCAAACGCGGCAGCGTGTAGGTCAGGCCGAAGCCCGGATGGATGCCGAGCTTGACGAAGTTCGCGGCGAAGCGCGCCTCTGCTGTCGCCACGCGGAAGTCCGCAACCAGCGCGAGTCCGAAACCGCCGCCGATTGCGGCGCCCTGAACGGCGGCGACGATGGGCTTCTTGCAACGGACCAGGCGCACCGCCTCGATGTAGAGCGGATTCTCGCCGGCGCGCGCCTCAGTCTCGCCGCTGCTCGCGTCGCGATTGGCAAAGTTCGCGCCGGCGCAAAAAGACTTGCCTTCGGAACACAGCATCAGCGCGCGGCATTCGGGCTCCTTATCCAGCGTCTCGAAGGCGTCGGCGAGATTTTGAATGAGCTTGAAGTCGAAGAAGTTGTGCGGCGGCCGATGAATCTCGAGGGTCGCCACGTTGCCGTTGAGCGCCACGGATACATCGCCATATCTGGGTTCCAACATCTGATAGCTCCTTTTGCGATCCGGCCTCAGTTCCAGCGCGGATTCGAAATGATCAGAATCAGAAAAAACAACACGTAACCAACTCCTGGCAAGGCCAGCAGCATCAACACGGCTTTGGCAAGATGATTGCGCCCGGCCGCTTTCAACAAAAGACCGCCGGCCAGCACGGCCGCGATGCATCCGAGCATTTCCATCCACAGGTACATGTTGAAGGAAGAGACTGATCCATCGTTCAAGCCGACCGAGAAGAACCACAGCGCAACCGCCGCGATTGCGACATCGATGCCGAACAGAATCCTGAAAAATATCATGGCGCCAAAAGCAGTGCTCCGCTTATAGCCTGAACGCGGGCAAGCTGCTATCTTGCTTGCGCGAACGTCAGAGGAAGGCACGCGCAGAATGAATCCGAACATCGAGAGGACCCGGGAGAATTCCCGTGGTGGTGTGTCTGCGACGTTCGGTCATCATTGACTCGATAGCATAATCAGAACGCGTCAGACGGCCACGGGTGCAAACACACCGTGGCCGTTTTGTTTTTTGGCGAGGGAAACGCGCAAGCGTTAAAGGCAGGCAATTCGATGCTAGTAGAAATTGAAAATCTGACGAAGATCTTCGGCGAATTTCGCGCCGTCGATGACGTGAGCTTCGGAGTCGATCGCGGCGAGATCATCGGGATGCTGGGGCCGAACGGCGCGGGCAAGACCACGACGATTCATATGATCCTCGGGCTCATCACGCCGACTTCGGGGCGCATCAGCATCTTCGGCCAATCGATGGCCACGCATCGCGGGGAAATCCTCGAGCGGATGAACTTCACCTCGCCGTATGTCGCGTTTCCATTCCGGCTGACGGTGCTCGAAAACCTGATGGTCTTCGCGCGCATCTACAACCTGAAAAAGCCGCGCGCGCGAATCGACGAGCTGCTCGAGCGGTTCGCCATCACCAAGCTGCGCGACAAGGCGATTGCGCGGCTGTCGTCGGGCGAGAATACGCGGGTCGGACTGTGCAAGGCGTTCATGAACGATCCGGAACTGCTCCTGCTCGACGAGCCGACAGCCTACCTCGACCCCGAGATAGCGTGGCAGGTCAAGAATGCGCTGCTCGAGGCTCAGCGCGAAAAAGGGACGACGATTCTCTACACCTCGCACAACATGGACGAGGTCGAGCGGATGTGTAAGCGCATCGTTTTTCTCCACCACGGAAAAGCGATCGCGGCGGGCAGTCCGATCGAAATCACTCAGGCGATTCTCGAAGAGGAACGCGAGGAACCGGCGCTGGAGGAAGTCTTCATGCGCCTGGTCAAGGGCAAGGCAGCATGAAATTACATCGCATCAACGCCGTGATCGTGCGGCACGTATATGAGTCGCGGCGCAACTTCGATCGCGTCGTCGATATGGTCTGGTGGCCGGTGCTCGACATCATCATGTGGGGCTTCTTTACGGTTTACCTGTCGCATAGCAACCGGCTGCAGCCGACGGTCGTGAGCTGTCTGCTGGGCGCGATAATTCTGTGGGGAACGTTCTACAGCTTTCAGCGCGACATGGCGATCGGCTTCATCGACGAACTATGGTGCCGCAACCTCATCAACCTGTTCTCGACGCCGCTGACGCTGGCGGAATACATGACCGGACTTCTGACGGTGTGCCTGCTGAAGGTGATGGTCGGCGTGCTCGCGGCGGCGGCGATCGCCTGGGCGGCGTACTCGTTCGACATCTTCCCGTGGATGCCGCAGTTCATTCCGTACGTCGCGAACCTGTTGTTCTTCGCGCTTGCACTGGGCATCGCGATCACCGGGCTGATCTTTCGGTACACGACAAAAGTCCAGGCGCTGGCCTGGAGCTTCGCCGGCCTGCTGATGCCGGTGTCGTGCGTGATGTACCCGATGTCGTCGCTGCCGAAGTGGCTGCAAAGCGTCGCGTGGATGATGCCGACGGCGCATTCGTTCGAAGGCATGCGTGGCATTATGAACGGCCAGGGATTTTCGCCAACGCATTTCTGGTGGGGAGCTGGACTGAACGCGGCGTACTTCGTGCTGGCGATGGGATTCTTCGCGTGGATCTTCGAGAAGGCGCGCACGCGAGGATTACTGGTCAAGCAGGACTAGCCGGGAAATCTTTGCGTAACCAAAATGAGCTGGCGCGCTTTTTTGGGTGTCATCCTGACGAAGCGAGCAACGCGAGCGGATGGAAGGATCTCGGACAGCGGGGCGCAAGCGCCGCCGGTTCTGGTTTTGGGTTGCTGCCATCCGATGAGATTCCGGAGGCTTGCGCGGCGGAGTCAGAAAAGGAGCGCTGCGCGATGTCGAAACCGGAACCGGCTTCGCAGGCGCGAAGCTGTCCGAGATCCTTCCTCCCCTCGCGATGCTCGGGTCGTCAGGATGACAAAGGAGCTCGTGTCGCTCGCCTCGTTGGATGACTAATGAGTGTTGCATCGCTCCTTCGATGCCGATCGAGTGCGTCCTTCACCTCAGATTGCATCTTCTGTCATTGCATTCTGATGAAGATTGCACTGAATGGCACGATGCAATTTGAAATAGCGTCCATGCAAAAGGTGCAAAAGGCCTTGTAAAATCGGCGTTTTCGCATTGGCACGCACGGTGCTGTTTAGCCTCCGCCGACAGAGAAGCGACGGAGGCTAAACAGTCCAATGACACAGACAAAACCAATGAGGATGCCGCACCTGTTCGCGGTCAAGGCACTCGACAAACTCCCTGGTCTCTTTAAGCCGCGTCGATACCTGTATCACTGCGCACGCTGCAAATGGTCGTTCGTCGTCAATGATGGCCGTCGCGGCGCGCTAAGGCCGATCGCCGAAGAGGGCGTTACGCTCACGCGCGATGAAGTTGTCGCGCGCGCCTCCACATTTGCGGCCGGCCCATGTCCGGCGATGCGCGTGGTGGCGGAAGCGCACCTGCACCTGAACGGGAACGGGAACGGATTGAACGGCCGATCGAATGGCCGCGCTCCTTCGTTACCGGGCGAAGAGTCCGGTCATGCCGAGTTCCCTGCGCACTAACAAGCTCGACTGAAATTCGCTAATCAGGAAATCACTATGTGGGATTTTATTTCAATTCTCGCCAGTATCGCCTTCTTTGCGGTCGCAACTGCCTACGTCTGGGGGTGCGAGGACCTATGAGCCCGGTTGAAACAGTTCTCGGCGGCGTCTGCGCCGTCCTGCTCGGAGCGTATTTGATTTACTCATTGCTTCGCCCCGAACGATTCTAAGTAGCGCCAGCGGTACATCACCACATGTTATCCAACTCGATAATTCAGCTCGTTGCCTATTTCCTGATCATTACCGCTATCAGCGTGCCGATCGGTTTGTACATGGCGCGAGTTTTTTCGCATGAGCACACATTTCTCGATCCGGTGCTCACACCAATCGAGAGACTCATCTACAAGATCTGCGGCATTACCCCCGAAGTCGAAATGGGCTGGGCGGGATACGCGTTGTCGATGCTCGCGTTCAGCCTGGTCTCGATGATCTTTCTGTACGCGTTGCAGCGCCTCCAGTATTACCTGCCGCTGAATCCGCAGGGACTGCCGGGAGTGCCGCCGGGACTGGCCTTCAACACCGCCGCAAGCTTCACCACCAACACCAACTGGCAGGCATACTCGGGCGAGCAGACGCTGAGCTACCTGACGCAGATGGTCGGGCTGACGTCGCACAATTTTCTCTCGGCGGCGGCCGGAATCGCGATGGCGGCGGCGGTGATTCGCGGCTTCGCGCGCCGCAGCGCCACGACCATCGGCAACTTCTGGGTCGATCTCACGCGCACGACGCTTTGGGTGCTGCTGCCGCTGTCACTCATCTTCGCGCTGGTCCTGGTTTGGCAGGGCGTGCCGGACAACTTCAGCCCGTATGTGAACGCGACGACGCTCGAGGGCTCCATCCAGACGATCGCCGAAGGCCCGGTGGCGTCGCAGGAGATCATCAAGGAGCTGGGCACCAACGGCGGCGGCTTCATGAACGCCAACTCGGCACATCCGTATGAGAATCCGACGCCGCTGACCAACCTGCTCGAGATGCTCGCGATTTTCGCGATTGGCGCGGGGTTGACGCACACCTTTGGCAAGATGGTCGGTGACCGTCGCCAGGGATGGGCGCTCTTCGCGGTGATGGCGATCCTGTTTTTCGCCGGTGCGGCGCCCGCTATCTGGGCTGAGCAGCATGGCAATCCGCAATTCACGGCGATGGGAATCAATCAGCATGCTACCGCGGCGCAAAGCGGCGGCAACATGGAGGGCAAGGAAGTCCGCTTCGGAATCGTCGAATCCGCGATGTGGGCTACCGCCACCACCGACACTTCGTGCGGCGCCGTCAACTCGATGCATGACAGCTACACGCCGCTGGGTGGGCTGGTGCCGATGGTGAACATGCAGCTCGGCGAGGTGATCTTCGGCGGCGTCGGCTCGGGGCTTTACGGGATCATCGTGATGGCGGTGCTGGCGGTGTTCATCGCGGGCCTGATGGTGGGTCGAACGCCCGAATATCTCGGCAAAAAAATCGAGGCGCGCGAGATGAAGCTCGCGATGCTTTATGTGCTCATCTTCC
>JBEKLS010000221.1:0-5973 GCA_050010075.1 Binatus sp. (SeqCode)
CGCCTGATCGTCACGCATCCGCTGGTCGAACGCATGGTGCTCGGGATCGCGTCCGCGATGGTCTTCGTCACCCTCGCGGTCAACGTCGTCGTCGTGCCGGCCATCGCCAACACCCTCTCGCTAAAGACTTTTACCGATCATGCAATGAAGGTGGTAGAAAACAAACCCATCGGTTATCTCAACGCGCTCAACTACGACGTCGCCTTTTACAGCCGCCGCACAATTCCGATCGTCTCGCCAAGAGATCCCGACCTGCCTGAATACCTGATCTCCTGGCGCGAAATGTTCGACGCGCTTCCGCCCGTGAAGCGAAGCCGCTTCGACGTGGTGATGACCAGCAACCCGACCTCGCTAGACGGCAGCGACGAGATGCTCCTGCTCCGCCAGCGCGCAACAACACCGGAACCCCCATTCAAGCCACCCACCGACGACTACATCCAGGCCGGATCGCTCCCCGATTCTATGACAGCGCCTCGCGCCGGATCTCCGCGATGGTCTTCACCAACCTCGGCAACACTTCCGCCGATGCACCGCGCAGGCTGAAATCACAGATCTGCGTGATATCCGACTCGTACAGATTCACTTCTCCGCTTTCGCCGAATTCTCCGCGCACACGTTCAACACGTCGATCGGAATCGGCTCGCCGAACGAAACCGTGTCCGACTTCAACAACCCTCCGCAACGCGGACAGGCCGGCGGCAGCTTTTCGAGGCTGATCGCATCGCCATGAAACCGCGTCCGGCAATTGAGGCATCGAATCAAAGTCCAGTTGCCATGAATTTCCGCGAGCGCCTTTTGCCCCGCCTGTCGATGCAGGTCGTCGACGTTCTGTGTGATCACAAACCGCAGCACTCCCAATTGCTCGAGATCAACGAGCGCGAGATGTCCCGGGTTCGGCTTCGCAATCGAAAGCGGTTTGTATAGCTCATCGTTGCGCTTGCTGAGCCGCTCTTCCCACGCCTTCCTGGGATCAGCCAGGAAGATCTGGTAGCCGTTCATCGGCGGCTCGCCGTACTTGGTCCACAGCCCGCCCGGCCCGCGAAATGGCGGAATCCCGCTTTCGACCGACATTCCCGCGCCCGTGAGTGCCATCACGTAGTGGGCCGCCAAGATCGCTTTCGCTGCTGCACGAATTTCGTTGTCGCTCGCTTTTTCGCTCGGCTTTGCCATCAGGAATCGCCCTCCCCGCTCTATTTCGTATAGCCAGTCGCCGCTAACTGACTACGCATGAAATAAAGGTGAATGCGTACACCGCCAACCCTGCCGCATCGGCGCGAATAGTCACTGCGCCTGAAACAACAGACTCATTGGCGACGAGACTGTACATCCGCGGCCGGTCCACCGTGATAAATGCGCGCTCGCCTTCGAACTTCACGTCATCGCCCGCCCGCTGCGAGCCTTCCAGCGTTATCTCCGCGCGCACACTCGCGCCCGCCTGCGGCGCCATTACCAGGTTCACGTCTTTGGCCGTGTACCTGAGCGAGATGGCGGCTCCAGGAGCCTCGCTGCGCGCGCTTTCCTGTTCCACACGCCATCGACCTGCCAGATAGCTCATACCCTCGACGCGTGGGCCGAGGTCGCGATAGTCATGCGGCCGGTCGCGCATTACGCCCTCGAAATTTCCGAACTGCCCGCGCGCGTAGCCGAGATACAGTTCCGGCGTCACGCGATAGCAGACCGCACCAGGCCGATCACTGTCGCGCACCGGCTCCATCGGCGGTGGCAGACTCGCCGCAGGATTCAGCTCACGCAGCAATCCCTGAATAGCGAGTTCGGTTTCCTCGTTCCCGCCTTCGCCGAAATGGTAATAGCGAATGCGACCCTTCGCATCGATCAAATATTTGGCGGGCCAGAAGCGATTCGAGTAGGCGCGCCAGATTGCATATTCGTTGTCGAGCACGATTGGATACTCAAGGCCGAAACGCGCGGCCGCTTCTGCCACGTGCGACCCCTCTCGCGCAAAGGAAAACTCCGGCGCATGCACCCCGACCACGACCAGGCCGCTCTGAGCGTATCTCTTATTCCACGCCACGACGTACGGCAGCGTCCTGATGCAATTGACGCAGGTGTAGTCCCAGAAATCGACCAGCAAAACGGCCTTGTCGCGCAGCGCCTTGAGGCTCACCGGACCATGCTGAATCCATTGCCTACCGTCGAGCTCCGGCGCCAAAATTGTCTCGGACAACTGCGGCATCTCGATCTCCCTCGATGGCCGCGAGCGTAGCACAGCATCGGTTTCCGCTCTAAGTGGATTTGACGCTTCGTCTGTCGCGCGCTAGTCAATCGATTGTGGATGAATCTTCGCGTCTCAAAGTGATTGCAATCGAATCGCCCGCTGACATGGAGCGAGCGTACGCGATTCGCCGTCGCGTTTTCATCGAGGAGCAGCGCGTGCCCGAAGAAATTGAAATGGATGCCGACGACGCTCACGCGTTTCATGCGCTGGCGATCCGCGATGGCGCCGCAATCGGATGCGGCAGGATGGTCGATCATGGTGTCGGCGAAGTTAAGATCGGCCGAATGGCCGTGCTGCCAGAATTTCGCAAGACCGGCATCGGCGCCCACATCCTGCGCTTCCTGGTCGAGCGCGCACGAACGCGCGGATTCCGCAAAGCGATCCTGCACGCCCAGTTAACGGCCGAGGGATTCTATCTGAAGGAAGGATTCACTCCGGTGGGCGGCGTGTTCGACGAGGCCGGGATCGCGCACCGCAAGATGGAGCGCGTGCTCTGACTTTACAAGCTCGAGGCGAAGTCTTCGATCACGCGCGCGACCGCTTCCGGCTTCTCGAGAATCACGTGATGATGCGCGTCGGCAATCGTGACGAGCCGCGCGTGCGGATTCGAAGCGCGCGCGTTCTCCGCCGCTTCCGCCGTCATGATTCGGCTGTGCTCGGCTCGCACCAGCATCGTGGGAATTGTGATCTGCTTGATAGTCTCGAGCACGGGCAGCCCGTCGCCGCCGAGAAAGCTCTCGCGATCGAACTTGAGCGTCCAGCGCCCTTCCTCCGTGCGCACCAGGCTTCGTTCGGCGATCTCATGAACTACTTCTTCGGCGATCCCGCCCTCGTTCGGCATCAATCGAAAGCGTGCTTTCGCCGTTGCGAGATCCGGATACGTGACCACCGGCAATCCCTTCAGCCGCCGTAGAAATCTATCGCGTCCGCGGCTCGACGTGACTGCGATGTCGACAGCCATCACTCCGCGCGCGCTCTGCGGATGAAGCCGTGCGAAAGCAAGCACGTTCAGCCCGCCCATGCTGTGTCCGACGACGACGGGCTTCTCCGCATTCGCGGTCACGTGCGCCACGAACCTCGCAATGTCATTTGCATAGTCGGTCGGTGAGTACGCTACCGGACGCATCCATTCGCTGTCGCCATGCCCGCGCTGGTCGAGCGCGAGCAGGCGGTAGTCCGGCGCCATCGCGCGCGCGACCCGATCCCACCACCAGCCATTCGCCGAGTTGCCATGCAGCAAAACGATTGTCCGCGCGCCGTGCGGATTCCATTCGAGGTAATGCAGGCGCGGCGTGCCCTCGAGCAGATGGCTGTGCGGCGCCGTCATTTGAAATCGGCAACGAAAGCGCGGATGACTTCGATGAGCGCCGTCGGATTGTCGAGCATCACGTGATGATACGAGTCGTCGACCTGGGCCAGTCGCGCGTTGGGAAACCGCGCGACCATCTTCTTTGCGACCTCGATATCGAGCAGCGGACTTTTCGTGATTTTCACGATCAGCGCGGGGCATTTGATGAGATGCAACGATTTCCACACGCGTGACGGCTCGCGAATCATCGTGCGCCGATCGATCTTGTGCACCCACGTGCCGTCGTCGTGCTGCCTGAAGCTGCGCCGTGCGACGTGCTCGAGAATCTCCTTCTTGGCCAGGGTCTCGCGCGGCAGGACCTTGAAATTGCGCGCCGCCTCGTCGAGCGACGCGAATTTTCGTGCCGGCTTCTCCGCGACCGACTGCAGAAATTTAACCGCCAGCTCCGTGTAGTCGGGCGGCGGGTCGAGTGCGACGATCGCGCGCAGCTTTTCGCTGTGCTCTGCCGCATACGCCAGCACGTTATGCGCGCCCATCGAATGCCCAACCAGGATTGGCGCACCGAACCCCCAGGCGTCGATCACTTGATCCAGGTCCGACACGTAATGCCGCGAGCCGTACGCCCATTCATCCGCCCATTCGCTCTCGCCGTGCCCGCGTTGGTCGAGCGCCAACACGTGAAAATCGCCGACGAACGCCGGCGCGACGAAATCCCACCAATGCGCGTGAGCGGAGCCGCCGTGCAGAAAGAGCATCGGCTGCTTGCCCTCGCCGCCGTAGTCGACGCAGTTGAGCACGAGCCCATTGGCCTTGAAACGATGCGCTTTCATCGATTTTCCGAAGCGTTTTTTCTCATCTCAACCTGCACTCATGGTACCTTTGCAGCGCGCGCCTTTCATGCCACCATTTAGATGCTAATTCCTGTGCACGACCTGATGCCATGCGAGATCGAACCGCGCTGAAAACACTGACACTCGTCGCCGTGCTGACTTTTGCGTTCGCGTCCTTTCCTTTTTCGGCGCGCGCACAGGATTCCAATCCGACCAAGGCGCGCGCGCTCGTCGATGCCGCAATCAAAATGAGCGACAGCGACGCCGCTGTAAAGCTACTGTGGCAGGCCACCGATATCGATCCCACCGACGAAGACGCTTACGTCTATCTCGGGCTGTACTATAATTCGCGCTCCGACTTCGACAACGTCGTCAAGGTTTATCAGAAGCTCGTCAAGTATCAGCCCAATCAGGTCAGCGCGTATCTGAATATCGGCGAGGCGTATATGTCGTTTTCTCCGCCCAAGACCGACGACGCGCTGGTTTATTATCGCAAAGCGTACGAGATCGATCCGAAGAATTCGTTCGCGGCGCTGAGGATTGGCGAAGTGCTCGCGCAAAACGGCCAGCGCGACGACGCGCTGAAGTACCTGAAGGTCGCGCTGGGCGACAGCGCGAAAAATCCCACCGTCTCGGCGGAAGCGGAGAAAACGCTCAAGCAGATGGGCGCGTTGTAGCAAGCACCAGAACGCAATCGCGCCCGCGCCTCACGCGCTTCGCTCTTTTTCCCACGGCGGTCCGAACGGGCGGTTCAATGCGGGACGCGGCGGGCTCTCATAGCTCGGCAGCTTGCCGGCATGCGCTACGAAATCTGCGAAGTACGATAGAATTCCGGCACGTCGTAGAACTGCATCGAGCTTGTCACTTCGGAACTTCACGTAACGCGCAAGGATTGTCGCGCGCGCTTCTGCAAGAAAGGGAGTGACTGCGATTTCGACGCGCTGCCCGCTAGCGAATGCAAGCTCCGCTTTGCCATCGACGGCCGCGCGACTGACCCAGGGCAGGTAGAAGCGCCCGAGTTCAGCCAGCATCGCGATCATCGTCTCCGGCATTTCGCCCGATCCCATCCATTCCCCGAACTCCTGGCCGTCCGGTTCCATCAGGCGGTGAGTATGCGCGACGACTGACGGCGCGTCCTCGTCGACCCATCGGCGGCACAGCGGATCGTTGGTGAAATGCGCCGCGTTGCTGCCGAAAAATGCGAAGTCCGCGAGCGAAGGACGCGCGCCGAAGAAATACGATTGTGACGCGAGATGCGCGCCGGTCACACGCAGCCACGGCCGCAGAATTTCGCCGATCCATGAATCGATATTCGCGGCCGTCACGCCGAAAGGCTCGCAAGTCGCGGTCACATACTCCCTCACCGCAAGGTAAGCCTGGTCGCAGGGAATATTCACCTCGTGAGTGGCGTCGCGCGCGAGTTCCCAACCGCCGACGCGATGGTTTTCCTCGTAGAACCATCGCGAGCCGACGGCGGGGCGATAGAACCATTCGTCGATCGCATCTTCGAGAATGTAGTCAATGAACCGCAGCACAGGGTCGGCGGGGAAAACGCCCGGTTCGGGAAAGCGCGATTCCAGATGGTGAATCATCGCGGT
>JBEKLS010000222.1:0-5594 GCA_050010075.1 Binatus sp. (SeqCode)
GAATAAATTTCAAAATCAGTTCGGCAGGTTGAATTGCGCATGAAGCCCCGGGTTCTTAAGTCTCAGACTCCCGAGTTCAGGAAATTTCTGGAAACGATACTCGCGCGACGCGGTGGCGACAGCGCCGGCGTCGACAGCGCAGTGTCGAAGATAATCGCCGACGTTCGCAAGCACGGTGATCGAGCGCTGATCGAGCTGACGGCCAGGTTCGACCACGTGAAGCTGACGCCGGCGACGATTCGCGTCACGCCGGCGGAACGGCATTCGGCGATTAATCGAATCCCGGCTGACGATCGCCGCGCGCTCGAGCTGGCGGCCGAGCGAATCACCGAGTTCCATCGCCGCACGATGGAGAAATCGTTCATCTATCGCGACAAGTCCGGGATGCGGCTGGGCCAGATGGTGCAGCCGATGCACCGGATAGGAATTTACGTTCCCGGCGGCCTCGGCGCGTATCCGTCGTCGGTGCTGATGAACGCAATTCCGGCCAAAGTCGCGGGCGTCGCGGAAGTCGTGATGGTCTCGCCGCCGTCGTCGGAGGGTGAGCGGCTCGCGGTGCTGGCGGCTGCGGAAATTGCCGGCGTCGACGAGTTTTACCGCGTCGGAGGAGCGCATGCGGTCGCCGCGCTCGCGTACGGCACCGAGAGCATCAAGCCGGTGGACAAGATCGTCGGGCCTGGCAACGCGTACGTGCAGGCCGCCAAGCGCATGGTCTACGGCGTCACCGATATCGACAAGATGGCGGGGCCGAGCGAGGTGCTGGTGATAGCCGACGACCGCGCGCGTCCCGAATGGATCGCCGCCGACCTGATCGCGCAGGCCGAGCATGGTTCCGGCGACGAGGCGGCCGTGCTGCTCACGACCTCGGCCAGTATCGCGAACCGGGTCGCCGAAGAAGTGGAGACCGCGCTCAAGAGCCTGCCGCGCGCGCGCCAGGTCGAGGCGGCATTGGTCAAGCGCGGCGCGATGGTTATCGTCAATGATCTCAACGAGGCCTTCGACCTCGCTAACGAAATCGGCCCCGAGCATCTCGAGCTCGACCTGCGCAATCCGTCGCGATGGCTGCCCAGGGTCAAGGCGGCCGGTGCGGTTTTTCTCGGACCGCTCACGCCGGCGCCGCTGGGCGACTACCTTGCGGGACCCAATCACGTGCTGCCGACGGGCGGCGCTGCACGTTTCGCGTCGCCTTTGGGTGCCTACGACTTCCTGAAACGAACCAGTATAATCGAGGCGTCGATGGGCGCGATTGCGGCGCTCGGACCGTCGGTCGCGCACCTGGCGCGGATGGAAGGGTTCGAGGGGCATGCGCGCGCGATGGAACTTCGAAGCGGCGTGTCGGACGGCAAGACGAAACGGGCACACGGAAATCGAAATGCAAAACAAACGCAAAATATTACGAAACGTGGCTAAGACCGCCGCGCCCGTCGCGCGACTGGCGCCGGCCAAGGCGAAACGAGTAGCGGACGTCGATCGCAGGACGCGCGAAACCTCGGTGAGCGTCGCGCTCAAGCTCGACGGAGCAGGGCGCGGCGAGGCCAAGACCGGCGTGCCGTTCCTCGATCACATGCTCGAGAGCTTTGCGCGCCACGGGTTTTTTGACTTGAAGGTCGAGGCCACCGGCGATCTGCATATAGATGACCATCACACGGTTGAAGACGTCGGAATCGTGGTGGGCAAGGCGTTTCGCCAGGCGCTCGGCGACCGCGCCGGAATCAAGCGCTTCGGCGAAGCGACGGTGCCGCTGGATGAGGCGGTTTGCACCGCGATTGTCGATATCAGCGGGCGCGCGTACCTCGGCTACAACGTCCCGATCGCCCAGGAGCGTGTCGGTAACTTCCAGACCGAGCTGGTGCACGACTTCATGAAGGCGCTCACCGACGAAGTCGGGATGAACCTGCATCTCAACCTGGTCAGCGGACGCAACCCGCATCACATTATCGAGGCGACGTTCAAGGCGTTGGCGCGCGCGATGGATCATGCGACGGCGCGCGAGCCCCGGCTTTCAGGCGTACTGTCGACCAAGGGCACGCTCAGCTAAACCGACGGCATAGTTCTCGTGTTCGAGAAGTTCACCGTTATTCCCTCGATTGATCTGAAGGGCGGCCAGGTCGTGCGCCTGCTCCGCGGCGACATGAACCGGGTGACCGTTTACGGCGGCCAGCCCGCAGATGTTGCGCGCCGCTTCGAGGACGCAGGCGCGGAGCTTATACACATCGTGGATCTCGACGGTGCAGTTTCCGGCGGGCCGCGAAGCGTCGAGGCGATCGCGCAGATTCGCGAGGCGGTGATATGCGCAATCGACGTGAGCGGTGGACTGCGCACGATCGAGGCGGTGCGTAAGGCGTTCGCGAGCGGCGCGGATCGCGTCTCGATCGGCTCGGCCGCGTTGCTCAATCCCGAGCTGCTCCGAAGCGCCTGCGCGGAGTTCCCGGGCCGGGTGTTCGGGTCGCTCGACATTCGCGATGGCCGGCTCGCCGTCAAAGGGTGGGTCGAGACCAGCCAGCTCACCGTCATCGAAGCGGCGGATCGGTTTCGCGCGGCGGGAGTTGCGGCCGCAATCGTGACCGACATTGCGCGCGACGGCGCTCAGGTGGGTGTGGACGCGTCGCGGATGGAAGACCTCGCCAAGGCAATTCGTCTCCCGGTGATCGCGTCAGGCGGAGTCGCGAGTCTCGACGACGTGCGATCGCTTCACACGCGATTCGGCGCGGGAGTCGTCGGCGTAGTCGTGGGGCGTGCGCTGTACGAAGGAAATTTCAGCCTGAACGACGCATTGAAGGCAGCCGCCAGCTAGGTTTTTGATCGCGCACAACGAATTGTCGCTATAGCTACTTGATTCAATGATAGAGATTGTTAATCAATCTTTTAATCCTTTAAAGATGTTTCAGATCGGTTTCGCGCTGCTAGTCTTGAATAATGCAATGGAGATATGGCGATAAAATGCACTTGACATGTACATGAGGCATGTAGACAATGTCCAAGCTGAGTAAAGACATGAATTCACAGCTTGAACGAAGCGTAAGCAGTCAAGAGCAATCAGCGGCGAAGATTGAGCAGATAATGCAGCGATAGGCCCTAATAACTAATAGAAAAAGTTTCATACAATTTGTAGAGTCATGCAAGAAGCGACGGGACACAGCATTCCTGCGCGATGCCAGATGGTCGAAATGAAAACGGACGGAGGGACACGGAAATGGATCTGATCAGGAAACTGTACGTGAAGGCTGACGCGTTCGCGCGCGGACAGACGATGGCTGAGTACGCGCTGATTCTCGCGGCAGTCGCAGTTCTGGTGTACGCCGGCTACCAGACGATGGGCTCGAGCATCTCGTCGTTGCTTGGCACTGTCGACACCAAGCTCTAGTCGGAAAGAACAGTCGTCAGCCTGCAAAATAACCGTAGCGGGCGGGGCCTTGGTCCCTTGCCGCTCTAACTGAACCCGGGAAGATGCCGATGAGGATATTGAAAAACGCAGCTCGCCGTTTCCACTGGTCGAAGGGTCAGACGATGGCCGAGTATGCGCTGCTGCTCGCGTCAGTCGCGATCATTGTGTTCACCAGCTACCAGAAGATGGGCAGCACAATTACGACGGTGCTGTCGACCGTGGATAGCAAGCTCTAGGACGGTCGACTGGAGTCTCCCGACGGGAGCAGATTTCGGTATATTGCTCCCGATTGTGGTGGGGATGTTTTCCGATATGCTGAACCGCTTTCGCCTGGCTGCATTTGTCGTTGTGAAGACGCCGAAATCGGCGATGCTGGGTCTCGCAATGCGCAGCGCAGCCAGAGAAGATCGCGTCGATTAACCTGAGTGTCGCGTTGCTGCCACTTCTCGAAGTAGCAATTGAGCCAACTGAGAAGGAGTTCTCTGCAAAAACGCAGAGAAACAAGGGTGTTTTAGCTGGCACAGCCGATGCGTGTTGGCTCCCTAACGCTGGAGAGAGCGTATGGCGCATTTTAATACTCGCAAACTAAACCAAACAGGTCCGAATCCACCGCGCACGTTCCGCGCATCACGATTGGGCATGGCCAAAGGCCAGACCATGGCCGAATTCGCAGGAGTTTCGCTGTTCTTCTTCGCGCTTCTCTTTGCGATCATCGACTATGGATGGGCCTTCTTCGCGAAAATGAACATTCAGCAGGCGGTGGATGACGGAGGCCGCTATGCCTCCACGGGGCAGGAGACGGGCAGCGGTGCCCGGATTACGTCGATTCAGAATGTAATTCTGAACGAAATAAGCGTACCCGGCGTCACCGCCTCGGATATCGTGATTTGCAGCGATCTCGGTGGTTGCAGCACCACCAGCGGAAACCTTGGTGCGGCAGGCGGTCCGCTGGACACGGTGACGATCACGATGACAGTGCCAATGAAGCTGCTGGCGCCCATCGGCTTCCTGGCAAATCTGTTTCCGTCAACGGGCTACACTTTGGTCTCGACTTCCACTTTCAAGAATGAGCCTTTTTCCCCGACCACTACGGATTGAGTGAATATGTCCAAGTTTTTTCTCTCCGCTCGCAAGAATCTTAGAGCTAACAGCTCCGGACAGGCAGCGGTCGAGTTGGCCATGACGACGGTCATCCTGCTCGTTCTGATGTGCGCGGCAGCGGATTTCGGCTGCGCTCTGAACGATATGCAGATCTTGTCGGAACTCACCCGGCAAGGCTCGAACCTGGCGTCACGCGGGACCACTTTGGCGCAAACAAATGCGGACTTGCTGGCTGGGGATTCCGGTCTGGGTTTGTCCTCCAACGGCCGCGTGGTTGTTACTCAGCTCACTCAGACTACGCCGAGAGCTGGCGGACCCTACACCGTTGCTGCCCAGGCGTACTCGCTGACCGGTATCTCGCAGACGAGCAAGGTGGCGCCGAGCGGCGGCGGTACAATTACCCTCACCGGGGCGCCGGCGCTGCAGACCGGCCAGAGCTTGTTTGTTACCGAGATTTTCTACAAGTACACGGCACTCACCGGAATCGGAGCATTGACGGGAGGCGCCGTCGGCATGCCATCGGTCTTGTATGACGTCGCGTATTTCTAAAGCTGAGGGGCTGAGGTGAAGCCGTTGGTTCGATTGCCAAATAGAAGAAGACCGCGAGGACAGATTTTCTGGTTGATCGCGGCGGCCTTACCCGTCCTGCTCGGATTCGTTGGCCTTGGCATTGATCTCGGCCTCGCCTATGTCACCAAGACGACCCTCTCAAAAGCGGTCGATTCGGCTGCGCTGACCGCCATGAAGAACGTTGCCCAGGGGACTGGCGGCCTTACCTGTAATACAACCAGTCCGGCCGGACTCGCGGGACTTCAAGCGTTCGACATCAACTATACGTCCGTGCCGAACCTCACCCCCTCACCGCCGACGCCGACGATATGTTTCTCGCTCGATGCCAACAACAACACGCTGGTGAATGTCACTGCCTCGGCCAGTATCAGCACTTATTTCATCCGCATATTCGGAGCCAGCTTCGATACCTTGACCGTCTCCGCTTCCGCCCAGGCTCAACGCAACCCACTGGTTATGTCGCTGGTGCTGGACGTGTCGTACTCGATGGAGAACAACGGCGGTTCGGCGGCGCTCCCGACCGCGGTCGAGAACTTCG
>JBEKLS010000223.1:0-5574 GCA_050010075.1 Binatus sp. (SeqCode)
ATCGCCAACCAGCAGCGCGCGGATTTGTTTATTTCGATCCACGCCAATTCGAGCCATGATTCCGCGGCGCGCGGCGTGGAGACCTACTATCTGAATTTCACGTCATCGCCGGAAGCGCTGGAAGTGGCGGCGCGCGAGAACGCAGTGTCGGAGAAATCGATCTACGAACTGCAGGACCTGGTGAAGAAAATCGCGCTGAAAGAAAAGATTGAAGAGTCGCGCGAATTTGCCGGGGATGTGCAGGAGTCGCTGCACAGCGGGCTGGCGGCGAAGAGCCCGGCCATCCGCAACCGGGGAGTGAAGAAGGCGCCGTTCATTGTGCTAATCGGGGCGAACATGCCGTCGATCCTGGCGGAGATTTCGTTCGTCAGCAATCCGGCGGACGAGCATCGGCTGGAGACGAGCGAATACCGGCAGCGGATTGCGGAGTCGCTCTATCGCGGCATCGCGAAATATGTGGATGGGCTGAGCGGCGTGAAGGTGGCCAGCAAACTGGACAAAGCGGCGGGGCAATAGAACCTTCTACATCAATCAGTTGTAGGGTAACCATACCGGGTGACTGACGTACGTTGCAGCGGGTCTTTACAAGCTCTAATGTCATCAGACGCATGAACCTGAAACATCTGGATCGCCGCGAACATTCGCAGTCTCATTCTCAGTCCCATCGGACTCACCACCACCACCCGGCTACAGCAGTCGTAGCTCGCAGCCCGATTTCGAAACGGCGGAGCAACCGCATGGCCCTCAACGCTGTCGTAGGGTTGGCGGGAGAAGACCGCCAGAAGGCAGCGTTTAACCTGACGGCCAGGGCTACGAACCTGAACCGGCATGGAGCTGCGGTTCAAATCGACCGGCAATTGCAGACCGGGTCCATGCTCACTGTGAAAAATCAACGTGGCACGCAGGTCTCGGCGCGCGTGGTTGCGCTCTTGCCTGCCATGCAGGGAGTTTCCAGCTACGGAGTCGAGTTTGTGGAGCAGGACGAAAAGGCGAGGAATTTTTGGGGAATCTCGTTTCCGTCGGCTTGAGAACCGGCGCTTAGAGCAAGGCAAAAGCGTTTAATCACTGAGTTCGCAGAGGAAATCCGCAGAGTTCGCAGAGAAATTCAAATTGAGCCATTACCCGATGCGGAACTACTGGATCGAGCTGCCTACTTGCGAGAAGATGTTGCCGGCGTTGGAGCCGATCAGGCGGACGGTGCCGACGACGATGACGAGGATCACGGCCAGCATGACTGAGTATTCGGCGATGTCCTGACCGGCTTCATCCTGCCAAAGCTTGTCCTGCCAAAGATTTCGCAATGAGTTGCTCATAATCTGTCCTTGAACTTTTCCCTTCGTCTATACCGCCGCCGAGGCATGTGATGCCGCCGGCTGCGAAACAGGCTGACGCCGAAACTCCGGAAAACTCAGCCCCCACACTTCACTGTCCTGGGTCACGGCCTGCAGCCCGACCTGGAACTCTGACGTGCCTTTCATTTTCTTCGTCCAGACGATGCGAAACTGTATTTTTCGCTGGCGATAAAAAACCGTTAGCTCGTCGAGCACATTCAGTTCATGACGGACCGAGCCTAATCGCACTCCATCCGGCGTCACGTCCAGGGTATGCACCAGTTCTTCGAACGCCTTTCCAGTGCTGTCGTTGCCCTTGACCCTTACGGGAAGAACGGCCTTGGTACGGTTCCCGCGCCGCTGATTCCGATCTACAGCTGATGGCATGCCTTCACCCAGAGCTAGTTTGCTCCCTGCGAGCCGGGTTGTGAATGGCCCCGATGTGTAGGCCTGGGGCACGAAGGTAACTAGCCTGGATCGCGGGCTAAGGACTGGGGGGTCAGCCGCTTACGAGGCTTGGGAAACTTTTCGGGGCTGTCTGTGGTCTAATTACATGCAGGAGTTCTCGAAGACCTGGAGATTCATGAGTTTTTTCCGTTCGGCCGGTATCGCCGTTTCTCTCGCGTGCTTTATGGGTGTGGCAGTCGCGGGCAATAAGCCTGCGGTGCCGATGCCGGTTCGCGCCGAGCAGGCTCCTGTTCTGCTTCCGCAACAATTTGAAGGATGGCAGATGCAGGGTGCGGCCAAGACCAGCACGGACCCTGTAGTAGCCGATCCCGCCAACGCCGAGGTGCTGAAGGAATACCGCTTTTCCGATGTCGCTTCCTCCACTTACACGCGTGATGATGGCCGCACACTGAAGATTCGTGCGGCGCGTTTTGCGGATGCTTCCGGCGCGTTCGGCGCCTACACGTTTTATCTGCAGCGGACGATGACGCGGGAGGAGATTGGCGATCAGGGAGCGTCGCTGGGGCAGCGCGTGCTTTTCTACCGTGGACATGTGCTGGTCGATGCGCAGTTCAGCGAAGAATCCGCTATGTCAGGAGCGGAGTTGCGTGGGTTGGCGGGCGCGCTGCCGCGTCCCAACGGAAATTCCGGCAATCTGCCAACGTTCATCGAGTTCATGCCCCACCGCGACTATGTGGCGAACACGCAGAAATACGTGATGGGGCCGGCGGCGCTGGCGGCGCAGGCTGCGCCGGTCGCGGCCGAACTGGTGGACTTCGACACTAGTTCCGAAGTGAGTCTGGCGCACTACAACACGCCGAGCGGGGAAGCGACGCTAATGCTGATCTCGTATCCCACGCCGCAACTGGCCGCCGAACATCTTCGCCGCATTGACGCCGCACATCACCTGGCGCAACCGCAGACCGGGATTGCGAGCGTGGAAAGCGCGGGTTCTTTTTTTGACAAGCGTACCGGACCGATCGTCGCCGTGGTGATCGGACCAATTTCCGACAGCGATGCAAAGACTCTGCTGGGGAATGTGAATTGGGAGGCCAGCGTTACCTGGCACCAGCCGACCGATGATCCGCAGGTGCGCGACCTCTACAAGTTGATTCTGAATATCGTCGTGCTCTGCGGGATTCTTGCCGCGCTGGCGATTGTGGCAGGCGTGGCGTTCGGTGGAATCCGCATTCTGATGAAGCGCTGGTATCCCGACAGAATATTTGACCGGCCCGAACAAATGGAATTCATCTCGCTGCGGCTGACCGAAACCGTAGTGAAAGGTACCTCCCAAGGAGGGACTGACGGGGGCCCATCCGGCTCCTGAAAATCCCGCTTGACATCTTCGCGTTGGTGCGAAACAGCCTCCGAAACTTCATCCAAATCAGGGTAAGTGGCTTTAGATAGATCGGCTTAGGGAGCTGCGGCGAGGATTTTGTCTCAAATTGGTACACTCGCCGGTGGTATTGATTGATTCTGTAAAGCATTGAAAACAAAGACATTTATTTCATAAAAATCGCTTGACACCCCCGTTTTTAGACTCATAAGATTTGCGCAGAAAGTTTTGACGGATTTCAAAGCTCCGTTGGAACTATTCTCCCTTGAAGAAGAGGCTGCCCTGTTGCCGGGTAGCCTCTTCGTTTTTGCATTTCATGTTTCAACTTTTGCTGGCGGGGAGGAAATCGAGGGACGACATGATGCGAGCGCGGAATACGGAACTCGCGCAGGGTTTTGCGCGTATCCTTTGTTGAACGTCATTTGTGGTAACCGCCGCATCCATCGCAGAACATTTCGCCCTCCCCAATCATTTGCTGCAAAACGATTGACCGGGCTGCACCGATTCAACGCGGTGGGCGGGTTGGTGCTGATCGTCGTCGGGAATACTCTGTTCCCGCATCTGCATGAAATGGGAGCACCCGCCGAAGTGCCAACGTCGTTTCTGAGCGCAATCGTGAGTACGCTGGGAATCATTGTTCTGGCTAAAGCCGCGTGCGGATTCATCGCGGGCTGGGGATTGCTGCACCGCGAAGGCTGGGGGCGAGTAGTAGCGCTCGTACTCGCATTCATTTCGCTCTTTAATATTCCGTTCGGAACCGCGATCGGCGTGTACACCATGTGGGTGCTGTTGCCCGCCGCCTCGCAGCAGGAATACGATGCGTTGAGCGAGGAGCGGGCGGCTTAAACCGCGTGGCCTAGTAACGTGCGGCCTTAAGCAGGCAAGTGGGATGGGCGCATTTTCCGCGGCTCTGCATCATCTCTGCGTCTGCGCAACTCGCTTTACGCTTTCCGGGCTCCCATTTAGAATCGTTGACAGGCCGACGTAGCTCAGTTGGTAGAGCAGCCGATTCGTAATCGGCAGGTCAGCGGTTCAAGTCCGCTCGTCGGCTCCATTCTTTCAAGCCCTTACCATCTTTTTCACTGTACCCTCAATTCGTCTTGGAGGGTGTGTCTGTGGATCAGAAAGATTAAGGACGCGCTCACGCGCACCTGTTTCGAGGCTGCGTTGCCCTGCTTCAATCGGATTCCATTCGATCCGGGCGCCGATTTGTTGAGCTCTGCTATGAACTTGATTGGCGACAGCGGCTATAACTCGGGACAGGGATGTCGAATCGGCTTTCGACTCTTGATGCAGTCTTTTCGACCGTATCAAACAGTACAGAGTTAATTCCTAAGCGAGACGCCGCCTCGACGTTTTCGGCTCGATCATCCAGGTACAAGATTTCTTGCGGGGGCGCTTTGAGCAGTTCGAGACATTTTCGATAGAGTGCCAGCTCCGGCTTTATGGACCCGTAGTCGCAGGAATAAATCAGGTATTCAAATGTAGAGAGGCTCGGAAAGGACTTGGTCACATGGCGACTGAGTTCGAGCGGCATGTTTGAGAGAAGGGTTAAGGGGAAGCCTTCATGGTGCAACAGCTTTGCCCATTCCACAGCGCTTTGATTTGGTCGAGTGATACTTTCGCTATCGAGCTTGATTAGGGTTGCTATCTGATCTCTGCTCAAACCCAGTTCTTGCAGGCCTGCTTCTTGCTGACTAACGACCGCTGTCCAGTAGGCTGGTCCATCGATCTCACCGCGGTCGTAGGGCGGCCGTAGCTTCCAGTAAAGTTCCGAGAATCGCTCATAGGGAATGCCGCACACGAGCGCCATACCTTTCATATCGTCCGGCGTTTGCTCGATGCAAAGAACGTTTCCGTAATCGAAGACAACTGCCCGAACCAAACGCTTCTTCGAAAGATCTTGTGGGGTGCTAGGTTTGGCAGTATCATGCATAAATCGGATAATACACGTATAAACGTGCATGTCCAAGTGTACTCGTGCAAGATGGGCAGAATGAAACCAGAAGCGGGAGCAGGCCAAATCGCCCTACGGGAAGAGCGCCACCAGTACATCCTGAAGCTGCTTGGCAGTGAGGGCCGAGTCCTCGCCGCGGACCTTAGTAGTCGATACCGGGTCTCTGAAGACACGATTCGTCGAGATCTGCGCGAATTGGCGAGTTCGGGAAAGATCCAGCGGGTACACGGCGGCGCCCTGCCTCGCCGTGCCGAGGCCGTTCCGTTCGAGTCTCGCCAACAAATCGACATGGAGAGCAAGATCGGAATTGCTCGAGCGGCGGCTGATATGATCCGCGACGGTCAGGTGGTGCTCATTGATGGAGGTACCACTAATCTAAGAATTGCTTCCTACCTTTCAAGAGAGCGTTCGGCGACGATTGTTACCAACAGCCCACCGCTTGCGCTGGCGTTGGCGGATCATCCGAAGTTGAGCGTGCTGATGCTGGGAGGAAATTTTCTTAA
>JBEKLS010000224.1:0-9987 GCA_050010075.1 Binatus sp. (SeqCode)
CGACACGCCGTGAAGAACTACCGGCGCGAGCTCGCGGGCCTTCTCCAATATCTGCAGAGGCCGGCCGCCCGCGATCATGAAGTTCTCCGAGATTACTTCGAACCAGTCCGCGCGCGCCGTCCCGTCCAGAACGTGCGGGTAGTGAATGGTCCGAAGACCGACGCCACAACCTAGATGGGGTAATAAGCTCATGGATTTTATGGGACCTCGGCCGCGACGCCGAGGTCTCCCCGCTGGTCTACTTGCTGTCCGGAGGTGCGACGGTACCGCCCTTGTCCTTGCAATCCTGCGTGGACGTTTGCACGAAGCCCTGTCCTTTGCAGGCGTTCTTGCCCTTGCAGTCATTTTGGGCGGATTTGCAGGACGACTGTCCCTTGCAGCTGTTGGCACCGACGCACTTCACCTGGTCGGTGCCCGTGCCCGATTGGGCGCGTGCATTCACGGCACCGGTGACCAACAGCATCGCCACCGCAGTGGCGATCAGAGCATTCTTCGCGTTCATTTTTTTCTCCTCCTAAGGAGTGGTTTAGTTGTGGCTTTGATGTCCGCAGCGAGAAAAAGGTTTCACACTGATCTCAGTGGGCCGGCGGTACACTCACGTTCGAAGAGAGAGAGACTCGTGCGTTGAAGGAAGAGGCAGTTTGGAGCAGTGGTGCGATTCGAAGCTTTGTGCGCTCTTCGACCCGGAAGGTTCCTGTCAGCTCTGCGATTCTCTCTGCGCGATACCAGCAACTTTGATGCTTTGCCAAATGAAACGTCTCATCCCGTCTGCTATGGGTTGGGATACACCCTGCCGGAAAGGAGCCTGTAACCTCGGCCGCCATGCCGCATCTAACTAGCGGGAATGGAGGCATCAGCAGAGTGAACTACAAAAGGCTCGTAAGGGCAGCGGCTGAACTCTTCGATCGGCTATCGGGTGCCTGGTGGATTCCCGCCCTTCTGATGCGACTGTTTGTCGGTTACTTCTTCATGGAGACCGGATGGGGAAAGATTCACAACTTCGACGCGTTCACAACCAGGTTCGCGGGATGGGGCATTCCTTACCCCGCGTTCAACGCCGCGCTGTCGGCATACACGGAATTCCTAGGCGGTGCGCTGACGATTCTCGGGTTGGGAATGCGCTTCGTTTCGATTCCCATGATCATCAATATGATAGTCGCGATCCTGACTGTGAAACTGAAGGATGTCAGCGGCCTCAACGACTTCGCCGAGCTCGATGAACCGCTATATGCGCTGAGTTTCGTCTGGCTGTTCTTTTCGGGAGCCGGATGGCTGAGCATCGATGGTCTTATCAAGCCAGTTATCAGTTCATGGCTGCAACAAAACAAATCGAAGAGCTTGGCCCAGGCGCCAATTGCCGAGAGCAGCTCGGGTGAAGGTCCTCGCTTGGTCAGCGGGCGCGATAATCACTGATACGCAACGTTTGAATGGCGCGCAATCGATGCCTAAAGGCAATCAGAGTGCGGTCGATCAGGAATTTTCAACGGTCCGGGCGATGGAAGCAGTATCGCTCTCAGGTCACTAAAGACTGCCGGTTGAATCTCTCAACACGGGACGAAGTGACGAGCGTCACTGCGCCCGTTCGTGAAGAACGCGACGATGAATTTCAGGATCTTTAGGTTTGCAGCATGTTCGTGGCGCTGTGTTTGCTCAACTCTGCCGCTGCGTCGAACGCAGCGGCGGCCGACTCCTCTGAGCCTCCGGCTCTGACTGAGCCACTGTCCATCGGCGGCGCCGCCATCAACGCGGCCATCGAACCTGGGGATCTCAGCTTGCCGCGGATTCGAATATTCGACTGGATTCGGCTATCGGCTTGCGCCGTAACCGAATACTACGGCGGTTTTCCCGTTCGAAACGTGAACGTGAAAGTCGTGCCAATGGACGAAGGTAAAGGCGTACTCTTTGGTAGGACGGTTCTGATCGATCGAACTCTGGTGATAAGAGTCGGCTTATCGAGGTTCGCCACAGATTCAAGCCTACGTGATGACTGGGTAATGACCCATGAGATGGTCCATCTCGCGTTCCCGTCGGTTCCAGACGATCACCACTGGATCGAGGAGGGGATCGCCACTTACGTCGAGCCGATCGCGCGCGCCCAAATCGGCGATCTTCCGCCCGAGACAGTCTGGCGCGAATTGGTGGACGGCCTTCCGAAGGGATTACCGGCGCCCGGCGATCAAGGTCTGGATGACACCCACACCTGGGGCCGCACCTATTGGGGAGGCGCGCTATTCTGCCTGATGGCGGATATCGAGATTCACCAGCGGACCAAGAATCGATACGGACTCCAGGACGCCTTGCGTGGGATTCTTGGCGCCGGCGGCAACATGGAACACGACTGGCCACTCACTCGGGCTCTCAAGGCCGGAGACGATGCCACCGGCGTACCAGTCCTCATGGAGTTGTACGATCGGATGAAAGCAACTCCGATAACGCCCGATCTTCCTGCGCTGTGGCATCAATTGGGTATTCGGCCTTCCGGCAATTCCGTCGTGTTCGATCAAGGCGCACCGCTCGCCTCTGTCGTGCGATCGATTATGGCGAAGCGATCAGACCCTGATCGAACATTGCTTCAACCTCGCGACCGGCTGCGAGTTTTACGCTTGAGAGGTACAGTCACTATGCGAAGCTTCCGTGGGCGATTCGGTCTTCTTCCCTGGATTGTCAGTGTCGCAACCGTTGCCGCGATAGGATTTGGTCTCTTTCATAAAGCAGTTGCGTTCTCGCAGACGGACGCAACAGCAGATGGCACGCCCGTCGTGCTGGAACTTTTCACCTCCGAAGGATGCTCAAGCTGTCCGCCCGCCGATGGGCTCATTAGTGAGATCGGCGCCTCGTCAAAATCGGTGATCCCACTGGCGTACCACGTGGATTACTGGAATCACCTAGGGTGGGCGGACCCGTTTTCGTCACGTCAATGGTCTGAGCGACAAAGTGACTACGCACGGGCGATGAACCTGGACGGCGAGTACACGCCTCAAATGGTGATCAGCGGCGCGTGGCAGTGCGGTGGTTCTGACGCTGGAAGTATCGAGCGCGCGGTGGCCGCTGCGCAGGCGACCTCGCCGCGCGGTCGCACAAGCATTCAAACGAGCCTCGCGGCTGCGGGGTCTCGAAAACTTCAGGTCAAAGTTAACGCGCAATTGTTGAGCGCCGCGGGGCCCGGACGGCTCGTGGTAATGTTGGCGATTTATGAGAACGGTCTGGTCAGCAAGATTGACGCAGGCGAGAACGGCGGGCGCGAAATCACCTACGATTACACTGTGAGGAAATTGCTGCCGGCATTTGAACTGGACGCGACCCAGCCTGGCTCGTTTGTCCAGGAGATGACCATTGACCTCGACCCTTCATGGTCACTGAACCATCTTGGTATCGCGGCGTTCATTCAGGATCCTACGTCGCTCAGAATTGAGGGTGCTAGCGCGGAGTACCCAGTCGCTAAGAACTGATGCTTCAAACAGCTTGGATTAAGCGCAACCAGTGTCACCGCAACTGGCTCGCCCATCCTGACATCCAGTGGGTCGGTGTTCCCATCTGGATCCAAGCGCACAAAATTCAGCGCTGGGCCACCGGGCAAACGATACGCGAAGCTAACGATCGCGAGCTTGGTCGAACCCCTCGATCAAGAAAGCCTGCGGCCCGCGATTCGGATGGCACTTCGGGACCATGAAGAAGACTAAAAGGTCGGCAAAATTTATGCGAGGAAATCTGATGGAAATAATGCGTACCCCGGATGAGCGTTTTTTGAATTTGCCCGGTTACCCGTTCCAGCCGCACTATGTGGAAGTTGACGGTTTGAGAATGCACTACATTGACGAAGGGCCCGGGAACGGGGCGCCGGTGCTGATGCTCCATGGCGAGCCGTCATGGTCATACCTGTACCGTAAAATGATTCCCGTTCTCGTTTCCGCCGGATTGCGCGCTGTTGCGCCCGATCTGGTTGGGTTTGGACGCTCGGACAAGCCCGCGAAACGCGATGACTACACCTATGAACGGCACGTAAACTGGACCGCGCGATTCATTCAGAAGCTCGATCTTCGTGGGATAACCCTGGTGTGCCAGGACTGGGGAGGAGTGATCGGACTGCGCGTCGCAGCCGAGCATTCAGAGCGATTTGCGCGCATCGTCGCGGCGAATACCGGACTGCCGACCGGTGAAGGCCCAATCGGTGACGCGTTCATGGCATGGCGCAAATTCTCGCAGGAGACACCTACTTTCCCTGTCGGCGAAATCGTCCAGGGTGGATGTGCCAACGCCCTTGCGGCCGAAGTTGTCGCCGCATACGATGCGCCCTTTCCCGACGAGCGCTTCAAGGCTGGTGCGCGCCAATTTCCCATTCTCGTTCCTATCGCGCCCGACGATCCCGCGGTGCCGGCAAATCTCAAGGCCTGGGAGGTCCTCCGACGGTGGGAGAAGCCATTTCTGACCGCCTTCAGCGATGGCGATCCGGTGACGAAAGGAGGAGAGCTTTCGCTCCGGTCAGCGATTCCGGGAGCTCGTAATCAGCCTCATACGACGATCAAGGGAGCGGGTCATTTCCTGCAGGAAGATAAGGGTGAGGAACTGGCACGCGTGATCGTCAATTTCACGCTCAGCAACAGCTAATCCGGTGTCGGCTGTTCACTGACCTAATCTGCAACAAGCACCCGTAGGGTCATACACTTAGTAGGGTCATACACTTAGATGTCACTCATCCTTTACGATCTCGCAGGAGCAGACCCCGCTAGGCGGTTCAGCCCTTACTGCTGGCGGGTGCGACTGGCGATCGAACACAAAGGTCTGTCGGTCGAGACGATACCGTGGCGCTTTACAGACAAAGACGTGATCGCTTTCTCTGCTCAGGGCCGGGTACCTGTCCTCATTGATTCAGGAAAAACCGTGGTTGGCTCATGGGCGATCGCAGATCACCTCGAACAGACTTATCAGGAACGCCCTTCCCTATTCAGCAGACCGGGTGAGAAGGTATTCGCTCGATACATGGAGTTCTGGAGCGATAGCGTTTTGATGCCCGGGCTGATGCCTTTGATAATTGTGGACCTGTTCAACCATCTCCACTACAAAGATCGCGTTTACTTTCGGTCCAGCCGGGAGCAGAAACTAGGCATGTCGCTTGAGCGGGCGGGCGCACATCGCGAGAGTCGCCTCGCGGAGTTTCAACGGAGTCTGGAGCTCCTTCGTACCACCCTGAGAACGCAACTGTTCCTGGGTGGAGACGAGCCCAACTACGCGGACTACATCGCCTTCAGCGGATTCATGTGGGCGCGAAGTGTGAGTCCGTTCAAGCTCCTGCAAAATGACGACCCAGTCGCGCTGTGGCGGAGGCGTTTGCTCGAACGCTTCGACGTCGCGCGCAACTCTCCGGGGTATGACTCTTGAGTGTTCCTGAATTGGTTTCGACTTGCTGACGAATCTCAAAAAGGTAAATAGGAAGGCCAAATGAATAACATCAGTCCCCAACCGGATAAGTTCGCAAAACTGATTAAAGAGCACCCCGGTCCGATCGTGATGCTTAACTTGCTCAAGTTCAGGGCGAAGGCTAAAGAAGAGGAAGGAACCGGTGCGGAGGCATACAGTCGATACGGCTCACGGGTGGTAAAAATGATCGAGGCACTCGGGGGAAAGGTCTTATGGTCTGGTCGGCCGGAGTCGGTGCTTATCGGCGATTCGTCCGACGAGTGGGGACGCAGTCGCACTCGTGCAATATCCAAGTCCGAAGACTCTATTCGAAATGGGATTGACGCCGGAATATCAGCAAATCCACAAGCATCGTGAAGCTGGACTAGAACGCACTGTGTTAATCGCTTGCGCGCCCGTGCCCTTACTGAACCCGATAGAATAACGCTGCGCCAGGCCGTCCATTGAGCTCAAGTGTTTATGGTCACCCGGACCACCTTGGCGCCGCGGCGTTCATTCACCTCACGTCGCCCAGAATTGAGGGTGCTCGCTCGGTGTACCCAATCGCTAGGAACTGATGCGGGTGGTGCCCTGGCTTGCCTCTTCGCCTATGAGATCGAGGTTCAACCATCCGGACTGGCCCGACGAAGGTGTGGCATCGCCGGTGCGCACCAGGACTTCAGTGTACAGAGCAATAAGGCCGACCAGGCAATGGACAAGCTCGAATACGGCAAAGTGATTGGCTGGTCAGAGATTGGCGCCGCGCTCGAGGTCCCTTCGAATCCTTAAGCCAATTTTCGGTATATTTTTGTAACCCTTCGGACAATCACGGCATCTAAAGACTTGAACGCTTGTCGTTTTGGCAAATTCGCCCGACCAGCGAGGAACTTTCTGCGCCGATGCGATTTTCGTCTGTTTGAGGCTTTGGAGAGAAGGTACAGGCCGCGGTGTCTGACATCGGTATAATCCCCCCAACGAGCGAAATCACCCCCGAGCGGGTGTACCTTCAGCGGCGCGAGTTCATTAAGAACTCGCTGCTTTTCGCGGCGACCAGCAGTGGCGTTGGCAGCACTCTTCTCTGGCTTATGCGAGGCCTTCGAGCAAAGGACCACGAGAAAACGGCTAAGGCCCCAGCGACTGGAGCGCCCGATGATGACTCGGCGCTCACCGTTGCGCAGCACTACGACTACGCGTCCGGGGAGAAGAACACCTCTTACAACGACGTAACCAACTACAACAACTTCTACGAGTTTGGCACCGACAAGAGTGATCCGGCCGCGAACGCCGACAGCCTTAGACCGCGTCCCTGGCATGTGGCGATCGATGGCGCGGTGGCGCGCCCGCAAGTTTTCGAGGTTGACCAACTCATCAAATCGTTTCCCCTTGAGGAACGCATTTACCGGATGCGTTGCGTCGAAGCCTGGTCGATGGTTATACCCTGGGTGGGTTTCCCGCTAGGAGATCTCTTGAAGCGTGTCGAGCCCACCTCGCGTGCGAAATACGTTGCCTTCAAGTCACTCCTCGATCCTCAACAGATGCCGGGTCAGCGCACCGATCTTCTACAATGGCCCTACGTCGAAGGTCTGCGCATCGACGAAGCGATGCATCCGCTGACGATCCTGGCGGTCGGCCTCTACGGCAAACGGCTTCCGAACCAGGACGGGGCACCCATACGCCTTGTGGTTCCCTGGAAATACGGTTTCAAAGGGATCAAATCGATCGTGAATATTAGTCTGACCGCAGAACAGCCGCCTACTTCATGGAACATAGCGGCGGCGGACGAATACGGCTTATATGCAAATGTGAATCCCGCAGTTGATCATCCGCGCTGGAGCCAGGCGACCGAAAGACGGATCGGCGAGTATCACCGTCGCCCGACCCTGCCTTTCAACGGCTACGGGGACCAGGTGGCAAGCCTCTATACGGGGATGGACCTTAGGACGTTCTTCTAAGCATGGAAGCGCGAAGAAAGAAATCGCCGTTGCCGTGGCTCAAGCCGGCAGTGCTCACCGGGTCGTTAGTCCCGGTCGCGGCCATTCTCGAGCGGGCGTGGCGTGACGATCTCGGCCCCGATCCAATTGCGCAAGCTTTGAACCAGCTCGGCTTGATCGCTCTCGTCTTCCTCGTGGCGGCTCTCGGTTGCACGCCGCTAAAAACGATCTTCGGTTGGACATGGCCAATGCGTATCCGGCGGATGCTCGGCCTGCTCGCTTTCTTCTATGCTCTCTTGCACGTCATCACCTATACGGTGCTCGATCAGGGCCTGGACTGGAACGCGATCGTGGACGATGTTGTCAAGCGGAAGTTTATTTTTTTGGGGTTTTCTACATTTGTGCTACTGATTCCTTTAGCTGCGACATCGACAAATTCCGCCCTCAGACGCCTCGGTTACGTCCGGTGGAAGCAGCTCCATCGCCTGGCCTATCTGGCACCAGCTCTTGCGGTCCTTCATTTCACTTTGAACTGACCGCGCGACTGATTGAATACATGGGTGCCGATAGAGCTCTGCTCACGCGAGAGATATGAAATCGCGATCCCACTTTGATTTCAAAAGTACTATAATCCCAGCGATCTTCTCGGTGATCGTGGGAATTTGCGGCGGAATCACGTCGGTGTGTGCCCAGGAGGTAGCGATGCCAGACTCGAATTCGGGGAACGGCGAGGTTCTCACACAGGTCCTGAAAAAAATGCGCAGTGGCGAGAAGATCGCGCCGAGCGAGTTTCAGGATTTCGTTAAGGCCCAGAACGATGGCGCGACCACCGGTCTTAAGGTCGGGGAGAAAATACCTGACTTCGCACTTGTGGATCAGAACGGTAACCTAAGAAAGTTTCACGATCTTACCGGCCCCGCTGGACTTCTTCTGGTCTTTAGTCGAAGCGCCGATTGGTGACCCTACTGCAGAAGCCAGCTCGTCGAGCTGGAGCAATCGCGCCGTAGTTTCGAACAGCGTGGCGTAAAGATCGCGGTCATCACCTACGATTCTCAGGAGATTCTGCACCGCTTCAGCGCCGCGCATGAACTTGGGTTTCCCTGTCTGTCCGACAAGGGCAGCGTCGTTATTCGAGAGTTCGGAATCCTCAATTCGAATATTCCAAAGGATCATCCGTTCTACGGTATTCCGTTCCCGGGCGATTACCTTATCTCTCCCGATGGCGTAATCCAGTCCAAGTACTTTCTACCCGATTATCAGACGAGGGTGGCTTCGTCAGAAATCCTCGTCAATGAACTCGGTGCAGACCCGAGTGGCAAATCTGTATCGATAACCGCGGGAGATATTCGAATCGTGATCGCCCCTTCGATGGATCACGCGGTAGCCGGGCAGGAGATCGGCGTCGCCGCAGACTTCTCAATTGCCAAGGGATGGCACATTTACGGGCAACCGCTTCCGGCGAACTATACGCCGACGACGATTGTGTTTGACAGCGACTGCGTCGCGAAGCAGTCGTTTAAGTATCCCGATCCACAGACAGTCGCTTTCCCGGAACTCGGCGAGACCCTACCGGTCTATGCTGGCAGCTTCAGAGCCAAAGGCAGAATCCTCGTGCGTTCCGGACTGAAGCCTGGAGACAGCAAGTTGAAGGGCACGCTCAGTTTTCAGGAGTGCAGCGATCAGATTTGCAAGATTCCACAGTCGGTCACTTTCGAGATTCCCTTCAGGGTCGATCCGATGGCGTCGGCGGCGCCCAAGGGTTCAACCGGCACGGGATCGTAGACGGATCATAAGGGCGGCGCGGTCGACGATCTGATCGCAAAAGGCAAAGTGCGATTCTTCGGCCTTTCCGAAATGGGTATTGCCACCATCACGCGAGCGCATGCCGTCCATCCGATTTCCGCGCTGCAGAATGGGTATTCGCTTTGGGAACGCAACCCGGAGCCGCAGATAATTCCGCTCCTGCGGGATCTCGGCATCGGCCTGGTGCCGTTCTGTCCTCTCGGCCGCGGGTTTCTGACCGGTGAGGCCAAGCGCGCCGAAGAGTACCCCGAAGATGATTTCAGACGTATCGACCCGCGCTACCAAGGGCGAGAGCTATGACGCTAACCTCAAGACAGCCCGAATTGTCCACGAGATTACCGCGGCTACTCATGACGCCTGGGCAGATCGCGCTCGCCGGGCTGCTCAACAAAGGCGACGACATCGTGCCAATCCCTGGCACCAAGCGCCGCAAATTTCTCGAAGAGAACGGGGCCGCCGCCAACCTCCAGCTCAATCCTGACCAGATGAAGACTCTCGACGACGCGATAGCGCCAGGAAAAAATCTCAGGCAAGCGCTACGCCGACTGGATATCGGGCTATGGCCGCCTCCGCTTTTTGCGACCTTTTGAACTTCGATGATGCTGCGCCGCGTTTTTCTACGACGCGAGCAAGAACCGGATGCGGCGGTGGCGTATCGCAACGGAATGAGGAAATCGGATGAGGGCAGTCAAGCTTTACGCTTGGAACCACAGCGACGATTGAACGTCGCATTTCGTTGAAACACTCCGTTCATAAAGTGTGCGTGCCAAATCTGCACATAGCACACTTTCGGAAGGCGCAAGGATGACGTAAACCCTACAGTTCGTCGGATGTTCTGTCTGGCACCCAACTTGCGGTA
>JBEKLS010000225.1:0-5506 GCA_050010075.1 Binatus sp. (SeqCode)
CTGGGACCTGGTCGAGCGCTACGAACGCAGCAGGCAGGCCGCATGAGACTTCGACCGCGCCTGTCGCCGGTGATGGACCGGTTCATCGCGGGCCAGTTCTTCGGCCCGTTCATGGTCTGCCTGGCGGCCTTCACGGCGGCCTACCTGCTCGGCGACATGTTCGATCGATTCGACGATTTGATCCGCTACGGCGGACTGGGATTGCTGGGGCTCGAATACTTCGCGCTCAAGCTGCCGCTCATTGTCTCGCAGGTTCTGCCGGTCGCGTGCCTGGCTGGTGTGCTGCTGGGTTTCGCGCTGCTCAATCGGTCGGGCGAAGTGCTGGCATGCCAGCAACTCGGCATCAGCCGGCTCGAGATGGCGGTGCCGGTACTGCTGGTGGCGGTGTTGATTTCGGGTTTCGATTTTCTCATCAGCGAGACGGTGGTGCCCGCGGCGACGCGGCAGGCGAAATATATTTATGCGGTCGAACTCAAGAAGCATCAGCTCAGAGCGATGTTCGCCAACCGGCGCATCTGGGTGCGCGTGCGTGACGGTTTTATCTCGGTCGATAACTTCGACAAGAAGCAGCAGCAGCTCAAGGGCGTCACGCACTTTCAACTCGATAGCGAGTTCGGGCTCAAGGACCTCCAGCATGCGACGTATGCAAAATGGAACGGCAACGACTGGGTCGAGAGCGGAGTGAATTCGTTTTCGGTCGCCGATGGCGGCACGGTGACCAAGACCACCGAAACGCGTCTCAACCTCGGGCTGACGCCGGCTGATTTCGGCCTGCTGCGCTTCGACCCGGAGGAGTTCAGCCTGTGGGAGCTCGACCGCTACATCGCGGACCTGCGCAGCAAGGGTCTCGACCCGGGCGGCTACGTGGTGGATCGCGATTTGAAATATGCGATGCCGCTGGCGTGCCTGATAATGGCGGCGCTCGGCATGGCGTTGAGCCTCGATCCGCTGCCGCGCAACCTGAGCCTCGGGCGCAGCTTCGGGCTGGCGATCGTGATCGGTTTCGCGTACTGGACCGCGCTGGGAATCACGTCGGCGCTGGGGCGCTCGGGACTGCTGCCGCCGCCAATAGCCGCATGGATTCCAAATTTCATGTTCGCGATGATCGCGATTTCGATTTTCCTGTTCGGCGAAGAACGCTGACACGCCGGTACGAGCGGCGGCGGCAACCGCTGATCTCCTTTGCTGACACGCCAGCCTTGTCGTGATTGAAGGCTTCAGTGGCGCGGGCCGCCGTGCCCGCGATTGCCTCGCCCCAAGAGGGGAGAGGGCGACGTGCGTCCGCGCACGGCGGGTGAGGGACAAAATTTGATGGAGATTCCGAATCTGCGGCGCGGCAAACAATCGCGCCACAGAAATCGTCCTCCACCCTAACCCTCCTCCCATTTGGGAGGAGGGAATCAGAAAGTTTCGGATTCGGTCGCTTGGCGAAGAGCGGCACGGGCGAGAATCCGCGTTGAGTCCAGGATTGGCAGCGGCGAGTCGGCGGGGCTGATGAGCAACGGAATCTCGGTGCATGCCAACGCGACCGCGTCGCAGCCGCTGCTGGCCAGATCACGGATGACACTTTGAAAGTATGCGCGGGACTCTGGCAGGAAACGCGCGCGTATCAGCTCATCGTAGATGATCTGGTTGATACGCTCGCGTTGTTCGGCGTTCGGAATGCGGTGGTCGATGCCTGCGGGCGCAAGTTTGGACCGATACACGGGACCTTCCATAAGGAAGCGCGTCCCTAGAGTTGCGAGTCGCTTGAAGCCGCGCTGCCGAGCCTCGCTGGAGACTTCCTCGGCGATGTGGATCCACGTTGCAGGTGAGCGATCGCGGACAAGATCGAGTCCCTGATGCACCGTGTTGTCGGGGCAGATGAGCAATTGCGCTCCGGATCGAACGAGCTTCGCCGCCGACTCGAGCATCATCTCGCCCACCGCTTCCCAGTCGTCATCATCTATGAGGCGCTGGTAGCTGCCCAGGGAAAAGCCGTGCAGCGTGATCTCCGGATGCTCATGCGGGCCGAGCAATGCGGCCCCTTCCAGACAGATTGTTCGGTAGCAAAGCGCAGCGCCTTCGCTGCTGACTGCGACGATGCCGATATGCTTCATAGGTCTCTTCCTGCCCATAGGAGGTGGTGGAAAGAAAACTCCTGGCCATGTTAGTTCTTGCGGCAACTGCTCGTAGGAGACCGGAAAGGAGACTGCCATGGTCACGCGCCGCGCAGAATGTTCCTGCGGCCAGCTTTCAGCGACCTGCTCAGGCGAGCCTATACGCATCTCCATCTGCCATTGTCTGGCCTGCAAGCGACGCAGCGGTAGCGCATTCAGCTTCAACGCGCGGTTTGCGGCCGGTGACGTATCGATCGAAGGACGAGCGGTGGAGTTCACGCGAATTGGCGACGATGGCGGCCGCGTCATCTACAGCTTCTGCCCCGATTGCGGGACGACTGTCCATTACCGAATTGACACTGATCCCGGGCTGGTCGCGATCCCGGTGGGCGCCTTCGCGGACCGTTCGTTCCCGCCGCCCACCGTGTCCGTCTATCACGAGAGCCGGCGCTACAAGTGGCTCGAGATCCGCACCGAACCGCTAAAAACTTTAGGCTGAAGAAGCCGGCATTTCGGTGCTAGCCGCCGATTTGATACATCGAGCGGTCTTGCGTTGAGCGGCCTTCGAGCAGGTGATGGCCGGTTGGCTTCATCTCGACTGCGCGCTTGAGGATTTGTGCGACGTCGGCGATCACGTCGCGCGAATTCGAGCGCAACGCCTTGCGCACGTCGAGTTCGTCGTCGTTGAGCAGGCACAGGTGAAATTTGCCGTCCGCCGTCAGGCGCATCCGGTTGCAGGTGCCGCAGTAAGGCTCGCTGACCGGGCTGATGAAACCGATCACGCCGCGTGCGCCCGCGAGCTGGAAGTTGCGCGATTCGTCGGCGAGGTTCTCCGCCGGGATCTCCGTCAGCGCGCCGAACGCGGATTCGATTCTGCGCCGCGTCTCGATGTTCGACACGTAGCGCTTCATCGACAACTGCGCGCATTCGCCGCCCCCCAGCGGCATCAGCTCGATAAAGCGCACGTGCCAGTCGCGCTCGAGAGTCAGGCGCGCAAGCTCTACCACGTCGGCTTCGTTGTAACCGGCCGTCACCACTGAATTGAGTTTTATCGGCGTCAATCCCGCGTCTTCGGCCGCGACTATTCCGCGCCAGATTTTCTCGAAGCTGCCCCATCGCATCTGGCGCTCGACGGTCGCGGGGTCGAGGCTATCGAGATGCACGTTGATGCGATTCAGACCCGCGCGCTTCAGCGCCGGCGCGAGCTCCGTCAGCATCAGCGCGTTGGTCGTCAGCGCGAGGCCATGTACTCCGGGCACGCGCGCGAGCCGCTCGACAATCTCGATCAGATCGAGCCGCAGAGTCGGTTCGCCGCCGGTCAGCCGGAATTTTCGAAAGCCTATGCCGACCGCGGCGCGGGCGACGGTCTCGAACTCCGCCGGCGTCAGCAACTCGTCTTTGGGCAGAAAGCGCAAGCCCTCGAGTGGCATGCAGTAGACGCAGCGCAGGTTGCATGCGTCGATCACCGACAGGCGCAGGTAGTCTATCTCACGATTGAAGGAGTCGCGGGGCACAAGACCATAGTTATCGAAGCGGCCCCGGGAAACAACCGAACGCGCGGCAGCGCGATTGGGGCGCATTCTTGCCAATTTGGCCGCGGCGCATGTTATCATTGCGGTCGATTTTGAACGGCGATGGTGAAACGAATGCGCGGAAGGTTGCGAATGAGTCCGGCCGTACTGCTCGCGGCAGTAATCGGCGCGTGGGGAGTGCTATCCGTCGCGTCTTCGACCTACGCGGCTGAGGTCAACCGCGCGGCTTCCGACGCCGTCGTGGCCGAGGCGGAAAAGCTCGTGATGCAAGCCGGTCAAAAGAATCCCCCCGATAAAGGTTTGATTCACCAGGCGATGGACAAGCTGAAGGAAGCGCTGCGCATCGATCCGCGCAACGATTCGGCCTACGTCGATCTCGGCTTCTGCTACGGCGTGCTGCGCGACGGCGATACGGCGGTCGAGATGTACCATAAGGCGACCGAGCTGAATCCGTCGGGCAGTAACTTTCTTGAACTGGCTGACGTCTACATGCGGGTCGGCGACTCCGAGGATGCGCTGCTGGCGGCCAACGCCGGACTGGCAAAAGATCCGAAAAACGCGCGGCTCTACAATGCCAAGGGCATGGCGCTGCACGACTTGCAACGCTTCGACGAGGCGGAAGACGCGTGGGAGAAAGCCCTCAGGCTCAATCCTAACCTGAGAGTGGCGAAGGCAAATCTCGACGCGTTGAACAGCGGACCAAACAACCGCGGCAGCATCTCGAAGCATTCGTCGCAGCAGCAACCGTCAAGCCCGCCGCCATAGCTGAGCGCGACGCTCACTCCTGAAAAAACGAAAGGCCGGGCCATCGCGGCTCGGCCTTATTGTTCTCGAGAAAACCGCTGATCAGCGGTACGCCACACTGCGATCAAGCTCAGCCGCGCGGCGCGCGCGAGCCGCGAGTCGTCGTCTCGAACGGATGACGGACACAATTCCGACGATCGCCACAAACGTTGCGAACCCCGCGGGAACCAGAAACGCACTGTACGCCTGCATTGTCAGATCTCTCTGTTGAGGTTCAATCAGCTTCGGGTCTCATCCTTTCAAGCGAAAGGCGCGCCCTGATTAGTCCGAGGCTACGGGGCGTTGCCGACTGAGACCAGCACCAGGTATGGCGTCATGCGATCGTAGACGAAGCCGTCTACCTGTATCGGCTTCGTGTTCGCCGGGTTTGCCGCCGCGTTTGCAATCTGAGTGCGCAGTTTCTGGTCGCCAACGACTTCGAGCTGCCGGCCCAGGATCAAGCGGTACAGATCCTGTCCCAGTTCGTCGCCCTGATCGAGCTGCAGGCTGTTGCTCATCGAGTCGCCGTCGATCGCCATCGGGATCGTCCGTCCGTCAACGCGCATGCGCACGATTTGCTGATCCACCGTCAACCCCGACGGGTCTTGTGCGAGGCGTCCAATCAACTTGATCTCGTGGTAATGATTCGGATCGTTGGTGGGGAATGGAAAGTTCGCCAGACCACCCATCCCGCGAACGCCGCCGCCCCCGCCGCCACGGCCCATCCTCGTGATTCCGGCCCCGCTGAATGCCATTCCGCTCATTGAGATAGACCCCATTGAGCCCATCGATCCCATCGAGCCGATCCCGCCGCCGGCTCCGCCACCGCCACCGAGTCCAGCCGCCGCTGCGATAGTAGCGGTCGCCGCAAGTGCCAACGTCACCAAGAGTCCCGCGATTGTTTTGCGAATCATCGATGAACCCCTCCCTCGATGCGATTCGATTCTAGCCGCCGGTGATCGGACGCTCGGGCTCCGCCACGCAGTAGGCGCATCGGCAGAGACTCCTGAGCTGCGGCATCGTGTAGATAGTCTCGTGACCGTCAACCCATCCGATGAACACCGCCGCTTCGCCCAGCCGCGAAAGCTGGCG
>JBEKLS010000226.1:0-6126 GCA_050010075.1 Binatus sp. (SeqCode)
ATGAGCAACGACCTGCTGTTCTGGGCCAACACTGTATCCGCCGCCCTCGACAATGCGACCCTGGTGGCGCTCGAGGTACACGACATGACCTTGCCGCGCGCGCGCGAGGCTATCCTGTCGCTGCTGATCTCGGGCGGGATGCTGATCCCCGGCAACATCCCGAACATCGTGAGCGCCGGCGCGCTCAGAATTGGGAGCGCGTCGTGGGCGAAAGTCGGAGTCCCGATGGGATTGGTTCTACTAGGCATTTATTTTGCTGTAATCAAATTCCTGGGCTGATTGGGGAAAAATAGTTGCAGAATGCACGGGATCCTTTACCGCGATGCGATCAATTCGGGCATCCGAAGCTGATTGAATATGCGACCGCTGCCCGTTTGACAGGCGTTGCGTTAGAATGCGCTTTCGTGGAAAAACCGGACTCGCAAAATCTATCAACCAATAGGTACAAAAATGCCGCCCCGTAAGCGGCCAGGAGGGAGACGGATTCGATGACGCCTAAACAAGTTCTCCAAATGATCAAGGACAAGGGCGCAGTGATGGTCGATGTGAAATTCATCGACTTGCTCGGCACGTGGCAGCATTTCACTGCCCCGATCTCCGAGTTCAAGGATGAAGCGCCCTTCGACGAAGGCCTGGGCTTCGATGGGTCGTCGATTCGCGGATGGCAGGCGATCGACAACAGCGACATGCTGGTCATTCCCGACCCCGACTCTGCGGTGATGGATCCTTTCACCAAGGATCCAACCCTGAGCCTGATCGCCAACATCTCCGATCCCATCACCCGCGCCGACTACACCCGCGACCCGCGCAACATCTCGCGCAAGGCCGAGGCGTATCTCAAGACCACCGGCATCGGCGACACCGCGTTCTTCGGACCCGAGCCGGAGTTTTTCATCTTCGACTCGTTGCGCTACGACACCACGCAGAATTCCAGCTACTACTACATCGATTCGAACGAAGGTAACTGGAACAGCGGGCGCGAGGGCGGCGTCAAGGAAGGCGCGAACCTCGGCTTCAAGGTCAAGAACAAGGCCGGCTACTTCCCCGTTCCTCCCGTCGACACGCTGCAGGACATCCGCACCGAGATGGTGCTCGAGATGGAGAAGGTCGGCATCCGCGTCGAGAAGCAGCATCACGAAGTCGCGACCGCCGGACAGGCCGAAATCGACATGCGCTTCCAGTCGCTCACGAAAATGGCTGACTGGCTGACCTGGTACAAATACATCGTCAAGAACGTCGCGGTACGCCACGGGATGACCGCCACCTTCATGCCCAAGCCGATCTTCGGCGACAACGGCACCGGAATGCACACCCACCAGAGCATCTGGAAGGGTGATACGCCGCTCTTCGCAGGCAACGGCTACGCGGGGATGTCGGAAACCGCAATGCATTACATCGCCGGCATCCTGCATCACGCACCGACGATTGCGGCCTTCACCAATCCGGGCACGAACTCGTACCGCCGGCTGGTGCCGGGCTTCGAGGCGCCGATCAATCTCGCATACTCGTCGCGCAACCGCTCGGCCTCGGTGCGAATCCCGATGTACTCGCCGTCGCCCAAGGCCAAGCGCATCGAAGTGCGGTTCCCCGACCCGACCTGCAACCCGTACCTCGCGTTCTCCGCGATGTTGATGGCGGGTATCGACGGCATCCAGCGCCGCCTCGATCCGGGCCAGCCGCTCGACAAGGACATCTACGCACTCACGCCTGCCGAGCTGGCCGAAGTGCCGAGCATGCCGCCGTCGCTCGAAGCGTCGCTCGCCAATCTGAAGAAGGATCACGAGTTCCTGCTCAAGGGCGACGTGTTCACCGAGGACCTGATCGAGACCTGGATCGACTACAAGATGTCGAACGAAGTCAGCGCAATTCGGTTGCGGCCCCATCCGTACGAATTCGCGCTCTATTACGACGCGTAAGCACGCCACTTACCGTCGACGAAACCAGAGCGGCGGGCCTAACGGCCCGCCGCTCTCTCTTTTCGCGCACATCACCTAACTCACGAAGAACTCGCACCCGCCAGAGGATGCGCGTGCCTCCACGCGCTCGCGACTTCAAGCATCGTGCAGAACTCAACCCCGCTGTGACCGCGCATGTACTCCACCAGCCGCTCGAGCATCAGCAGCCGATGCCCGCGGCCGATCACCTGCGGATGCATCGTCAGCGTGTAAACCCCCTCGCCCAGCCGCTCGTACAGATAGTCGAAATCGCCCGCCCAGATTTCATAAACCGCCGACGGCGACGACAGTCCCTGCTGGATTCCCGCACGGCTCGTCACGTATTCGAACGCCGGGAAGTCGTCGAGTCCCCAGGTGAACGGAATCTCGACCACGTCGATATTCTTGCCGAACACGTAAGCGCCGTCGGTTACAGCCTGATCGCCGGAGCGAAGATAGTAGGGCGTGAAGTCGTCTCCCATCAGGCTCGAGTCATAGGCGAAGCCGCGGTCGCGCAGCAGCTCGACCATGTTGTAGCTGAGGCCCGCGCCTGGCGAGCGGTAACCGGCCGGGCGTCGACCCGTCATCCGCGTCAGCACTTCGTTGCCGCGATCGAGAATCGCAGCTTCGTCCTCTGGGCTCTTCGGATGTGCGTGCAGGTAGCCGTGATTTCCGATCTCGTGGCCATCGGCCGTGAGCCGTTCGACGATATGCGGATAGGTTTCGGCGCTGTGCCCCGGGATGAACCAGGTCGAGCGGATTCCCCATTCGCGCATCATCGCAATCAGCCGCTCTGCTCCGACGCGGCCAAATTCGCCGCGTGAAATTGCGCTCAGCGAGCTGGCGCGAAAGCCGCCGATCCACAGTGAGATGGCGTCGAAGTCGAAGGTCAGGCAGACGGAGATTTTTTTCTCCATCATGATCACTCCAGCTCAGGCCGGCTTGTCGCGCGCGAGCGCCTCAATCTTCTCCAGCCGCTCCTGCAGCTTCTTATTATCGTCGCGCAGCTTGTCGATATCCTCGCGCAACCGCTGCCCCTCCTCGACGCGGCCGCGGCCTTCGCTGATTGCCGCGATAGCATCGTTGGCGTGGCGCTGGATACGCCCGTCGAGATCGCGATCGGCCAGCCGCCGCAACGCCGGCAGCGCGCGCTGATCGCCGACCTCGGAGAACGCCGACGGGAGCCGCATCCGCACCATGAACTCGCGATCGTCGGCGAGCGGCGCCATGAAATCGAGAATCTCGATCCGCCGATTTTCTTTGATCGCCGCAAAACGCGCCAGCGTGCCGACTGCTGCCACGCGCGCGCGCGGCGGACGGCCGTACGCCGCGTATTCACGCGCGACGTCGATCGCGCGCTCGTCGCGCAACTCGGCCATCCCGGCCAGCGCATGCGCCCGAATCACTTCAAGGTACGAATCGTGTCCAAGCGCATCTGTGAGATGAGCGAACGCGCGCTCGTCGCGCGTCTTGCCGAGCGACAGCGCCGCCTCGGCCTCGACAAAATAACTCTCGTCGCCCGCCTTGACGACGTCAGCCAGCGCCGATGCGGCCCGCGCGTCGCCGCGAAAATTGCCGAGCGCCCGCGCCGCGGCCCGCCGCGTCTTCGGATGCTGCTGCTTCAGTCCTTCGAGCAGCGCGTCGAGCGCAGCTGCCGTGCGAATCGCGCCGAGCGCCGTCGCCGCATCGGCCTGCACGCCCCAGAACTTGTCGAAGAGCAGCGCGTTGCGCAAAGCCGCCGTCGCCTGCGGACTGCCCTCATTGCCGAGCTCGCGGGCAGCCGCGGCGCGGCCGATAGCTTCGGGCGCGTGATGCAATTCGGTCTCGAGCGCCTCGCGCCCGCGCTTGTGCCGGATAGTTTTCAAGATGTCGAATTCAGGATCGAAACGCACCGCCTTGGGCGCTTTGTCGAGCGCAAACGTGAAGCCCTGCTCGCGCTCCTTTACCTCGACGCGATGCCGCGTTTCGCGTCCTTCCGCATCCATCAGCGCGATCGTAACGGGGAACCTGAACGCCGAAGCGATGCCGTCGCCCGTCTTATGGGTCTGCTTGACCGTGACGCTGAGCAGTTTTTTCTTGTCGTCGAACGAGCTCGAAACTTCGATCTCCGGATGCCCTTCCTTGTAAACCCACTGGTCGAAAAAAAAGTCGAGGTTGCGGCCGGTCGTATCCTCGAACGCGCGCTGCAGGTCCTGCGTGATGACGTTGCCGCCGCGATGCCGCGTGCAATAGACGTTCAGCGATTTGAAAAACAACTCGTCGCCGGTGGCGCGCCGCAGCATGTGCAGCACCAGGCTGCCTTTCTCGTAGAGATGGCGATCGAACAATTCGATCGGCGTGCGATAGCGGTTGCACACGATCGGCCGGCGGTAGTGATTGGCGTCCTCGTCGAGATAGGACTCGCGATCCTGCCGCACATTCCACGCGAACTCGTCGGCGCCAAGATTTTCCTCGCACCACAGCGCCTCGAAGTACGTCGCGAAACCCTCGTTGAGCCAAGCATGCGCCCAGTCGCGGCAGGTCAGCAAATCGCCCCACCATTGATGCGCCAGCTCGTGCGCGACCAGCGGGTCGCTCTTGAAATCAAGGTGCGCGCGCGCGTCATGCAGCGTGCCGTCTGTCTGCGTCGTCGCCGAAGTGTTTTCCATCCCGCCAAAAATAAAATCGCTGACCGCGACCTGCGCGTACTTGGCGTAAGGATATGGCACGCCGATCGCGCGCTCGAAAAACTGGATCATCTTCGGTGTGTTGCCAAACGCGCGGCGCGCGTCGTCCTCGCGCCCGGGCGCAACGTAGTAGGTGACGGGAGTATCACCCGCGCGCTCCTCGATCATCGTGAACTCGCCGGCGGCCAGCGTGATCAGGTAGGTCGAGTGCGGCACGTCATGCCGCCAATGAAAGGTGCGCGTCTTCGCCGCCGTATTCGATGAGGTCTCGATCAGCGCGCCGTTGGAAACCGCCGTGAATTTTTCCGGCACCGTTGCGATGACTTCACTCGTCATTCGGCTGTTGGGGTAGTCGTAGCAGGGAAACCAGTAGCGCGAATCTTCATCCTCGCCCTGCGTCCATGCCTGCCGCGCCTTTTTCGGGTAGCCGTCGTCCGGCCCGACAAAGTACAGGCCGCGGCGTGGATGACCCGCGTAGTCGATCGCGACCTCGATTTCCTCGCCCGCTCCCAGAGCGCGCGGCAGCGCGATCAGCAGCTTGCCGTCGGCAGTTTCGAACGTCGCAGGCTCGCCCCCGGCGCGCACAGCCTTGATCTCGAGCTCCGTCGCATCGAATTCCAGCCGCTCGAGCGGGCCGGCGATCGCTGACAGCCGATGGGTCGCGGTGCCGGAGATTTTCTTCGCGTCGAAGTCGAGCGTCACTTCCAGCTTGATGTGGTTGATGTTGGCGGCACGGTCGCGCGCCCATTTTGCCTCGACGTGTTGAGGTTGAAACGCGCGGCGTCCACGGGCGAAAGCGACGGTAAACGCCTCGCGATCGCCAAGGTCCATTGCGAATTGATCGAGAAAGATCGAGAAAACGCGGCTTATGCATGGCCGTGATGTTATGAACCGCGATGCCCGCGCGCAAACGGTATTCCGAGGAGAGATGCTGGGCGGCGGCAGTCAGCGCCTAACTTCGGCGATCGCCCGTTCGTTGGCCCGGCGCTTGGCCGACCGGAGGGGGAGCGAGATACTCTTGGCACTCCATACAGAATGAATATCTTCCGGCGTTCTCCCAGACGACGCTCCCGTCTTTGATCCTGTCACCGCTACGCGGAACCGAATCGAAGTTGGGCTTGGTACTCCCACTCGTTCCTGGAACGACGCACTTGAAGAAGGGCATTAGAGCAATTCGGTGCCCTAGGTGCTTGTCCAGAAGGTTTGAGATCCATTCGTGTTCCCCGAGGGTCGCTTCATATACTGAAGGGTCGAATCCCGCTTTGAGAGCGTTCATGTCGTCAAGAGCGGCCCTCGCAGCTCTAAACGCCCAGTAGGGAGTGTCCGACAGACAGGCCTTGCACACGATCGAGTGATTCTCCAAAGCGTCAAGGATCAAGCTAACGTCTTTCTTCCGTTCACCCAGTAGTCGAAGAGCGTTGCCAAGATTGAACTGCACTCCAAATGTGGCGAACGAGACTGACCGCGACTTGAATTCTTCCAAGACCTGCCTGTAACGGGTAACTGCATTCTCAAGTGACGTAGTC
>JBEKLS010000227.1:0-5448 GCA_050010075.1 Binatus sp. (SeqCode)
CCTTCATGCACCTTGCTCTCGATCCGCAGCGCGCCGTGATGCAACTGCACGATGTGCTTGACGATCGCGAGGCCAAGGCCGGTGCCGCCGAGTTCGCGCGAGCGCGCGCGATCGACGCGATAGAATCGCTCGGTCAGGCGGGGGATATCCGCCGCCGGAATTCCTTCGCCGGTGTCGACGACCACCAGCGCGACGCCCGGTTTTGCGCCCGCGCCGTTGGCGTCCGCCGCTTCGCGCGCCTCGACCGTGACGCGCCCCTCGCGCGGCGTGTATTTGATCGCATTGTCGATCAGATTGAGCATCACCTGATGCAGGCGGTCGCGATCGCCGGTCATCTTCGCCAGTCCCGACGGGCAATGCACTTCCAGCCGCAGACCGCGCCGGCCCGCCTGCTCCTGCATCAGCTCCGCGGCCTCCGACAGCACGCGCGACGGCTCGAGCTGCTCGATCTTGAGCGGCGTCAGCCCGCGCTCCAAATCCGAGAGCGAGACCAGGTCGTCGAGCAAACGCGCGAGGCGCCGCGCCTGCCGTTCGATAATTCCGAGGAAGCGCGTCGCGGTCTCGCGATCGTCCACGCCCTGGATGAGGGTCTCGGCATAGCCGTAGAGCGCGCTCAGGGGAGTGCGCAGCTCGTGCGTGAGATTCGAAATAAAATCGGCGCGCAGCGTCTCGTACGACTTGAGCTGCGTGATGTCGTGGAAGACGAACACCCACGCGGCGCCGCGCGAGGTGCGAATTTGCGCGGCGCTCGCGCTGACGTACAGCGGCGCGGGATTCTGGATCATGATCTCGGCGCTCATGACGTTGTTGTCGGCGGAGCGCATCGAGCGCCCGGCAAACTCCTGCAGCCGCGGGTCGCGGCACAGCTCGACGAACGGCCGATCGCGATAGTCGGTGTCGGCTCCCAGAGCGAAGATGCGCCGGGCTGCACCGTTGAGCAGAATCACTTCGCCGCGCGCGCCGGTCACGACGACAGCCTCGGCCATGCTGCGCAAGATTGCCTCGAACTCGTCGCGCTGTTCGGCGAGCGAGTCCACGTCGGCAACGATCGCGTCGGCGGCGTCGAGCAGGTGATGCTCCGCGCGGCCCATCGCGTCATCGCCATTGGGCAGCAAATGCGGCGGGGGGCGGCGATTCTGCAGCGCGGCGGCGACGGCGTCGAGTCTTTCGGCGCGACGCGACAACGTGCGTCCGAGCGAGCTGGCGGGAATCGCGGCGAGGAGCAGCCCGACTACGATTACAACGGCGACCCAAACCGGCGACGCCGCTCCGGTGGCGGCGAGCACCACGAGGAATATGGCGGCGGGCGCGAGACCAATTCCTATAGCAACGATCAGTCCGGCGGTCGGCGATCTATCCAAGCGCTTCGGGGTTGAAGCGATAACCGACGCTTCGCACCGTGAGGATCAGTTCGGGATTGGCGTCGTCGCGCTCGATATGCTGGCGCAGGCGACGGACGTGTACGTCGACGGTCCGCGGTTCGACGAACGTGTCGCGTCCCCACACCATGTCGAGCAGTTGTTCGCGCGTATACACACGCATCGGATGCTGCACGAAAAATTTCAGCAGCTCGAACTCGCGCAGCGCAAGCTCCCTGCGCCGAGTGTCGACAAACACCTGGTAAGTGCCGAAGTCCATGCGCAGGCGCCCTTTCTCATACGAGCCACCGCCGGAGTCCGGCTCCGAGAGCGGATTTGCGCGCCTGAGCAGCGCCTTTACGCGCGCCACCAACTCACGCGGGCTGAACGGCTTGACCACGTAATCGTCGGCGCCCATCTCGAGCCCGAGCACTTTGTCGACTTCGGTACCCTTGGCGGTCACGATGAGAATCGGCAGATGTGCGGTCTCGCGCTCGGCGCGCATCTGGCGGCATACCTGCAACCCCGGGGTCCCCGGCAGCATCAGATCGAGCACCATCAGATCGGGCACGCGGCGCTTGACCTTCTCGAGCGCCTGCACGCCGTCAGCCGCCTCCTCGACGATGAAGCCCTCCTGCGCGAGGTTGTAGCGAATCAGCTCGCGAATGTCCGCGTCGTCCTCGACGATCAGCACGCGGTAGCGAAGTCCCCGCTGCGCCTCGGACATCGCATTCGTGGCCTGGCCGGTCTGTTGATTCATCGCTACGCCTCCTCCACCCGCTGATTAAGTTCCCCGCTTCTTGGTTTCCACGTGACGGATCATTTTGCCCTTGACCATGAACGTCACCATCTCGGCGATATTGGTTGCGTGGTCTGCGATGCGCTCGAGGTACTTCGAGATGAACAGCAGCCGCGTCGCCGACGCGATAGTATGCGGGTCTTCCGCCATGTAGCTCAGCAGCTCGCGGTAGACCTGGTAGTTGAGCAGGTCGACTTCGTCGTCGCGCGCTATCACCTGGTCGGCGAGGTCGGTGTCGTCGCGCATGAAGGCGTCGATACTGTCCTTGACCATCGACTGTGCTATCTCGGCCATCCGCGGCAAGTCGATGTAGGGCTTGAGTTGCGGCACTTCGTTGAGTTCAAGCGAACGCTCGCAGATGTTGACGGCGTTGTCGCCGATTCGTTCGAGGTCGGTGGTGATTTTCAGTCCGGTGGTGATGAAGCGCAGGTCGCTGGCGGTCGGCTGATGCAATGCTAGGAGCCTGATGCACTGCTCGTCGTTTTCGTTGTCCATCCGGTTCACTTCTTCGTCGCGCTGGATGACCTCGCGGGCGTGATCGCTGTCGCGATTGACGAGCGCATCGACTGCCTCGGCAATCTGGCGCTCGACCAGTCCGCCCATCTTAAGCAGACCGGCGCGCAAGCCGCGCAAATCCTCTTCGTATTGCCTGTTGGTATGCTGCGGCTGTGGCTGTGTACTATCCATTTGAATCTTCCCCGATATCAGCCGAATCGCCCGGTAATATAATCTTCCGTCTCACGCTTCGTGGGGTTCGTGAAAATCTGCTTGGTCTCGCCGTATTCGACCAGTTCGCCGGTGTACATGAAGGCGGTCATGTCGGAGCAGCGCGCAGCTTGCTGCATGTTGTGCGTCACTATGACGATAGTGTACGCCGACTTCAGTTCGAGCAGAAGTTCTTCGATGCGTGCGGTCGAGATCGGATCGAGCGCGGAGCACGGCTCGTCCATCAGCAAGACCTCGGGCTGAACCGCCAGCGCTCGCGCGACGCACAGGCGCTGTTGCTGGCCGCCTGACAGGCTGCCGCCGGGACGCCGCAGGCGATCCTTTACCTCTTCCCAAAGAGCAGCCTGGCGCAGGCTGCGCTCGATAAGCTGGTCACGCTCGGCGCGGCTTATCTCGACCCCGTTGAGGGTCAGGCCCGCCGCCACATTGTCTTCGATCGACATGGTCGGAAACGGCGTCGGCTTCTGGAAGACCATCCCGATACGCCGCCGCACCTGCACCGGATCGACGTCGTCGGCGTAGATATCGTTGCCGTCGAGCAGCACCTCGCCGCTGGCAGTCGCGCCGGGCACGACCTCATGCATCCGGTTGAGGCATCGCACCAGCGTGGACTTGCCGCATCCCGACGGCCCGATAATCGCGGCGATGCGAGCCTGCTCGAAAGAAAGGCTGACGTCGTGCAGTGCGCGATTCTGGTTGAAGTACGCATTGAGATTTTTGACGACCAGCTTCTCAGCCATGACTACCTTGGCGCCTTCGCCGCCCCGCCCGTCACCCATCGCACTCCCAGCTCGAGCGCGAGAATTATCCCCGTCAGCACCAGCGCGCCCGCCCATGCCTGCCGCTGCCAATCGGCAAAGGGCGATATCGCATAGGTATAGACCTGTACCGTCAGCGTGTTGATTGGATGAAACAGCGACGTCGACCAGAAGCGATTGCCGAAAGCCGTGAACAGCAGCGGCGCCGTCTCGCCCGAGACTCGCGCGACCGCCAGGATGACGCCGGTGGTGATTCCCGACAGCGCGGTGCGCGCAACTACCGACAGCGTCGTGCGCCAATGCGGCACGCCGAGCGCCAGCGACGCCTCGCGCAACTCGGGCGGCACCAGCAGCACCATCTCCTCGGTGGTACGCGTGACCAGCGGAATCATAATCGCCGCGAGCGCGACCGAACCGGCCAGCGTCGAGAAGCCGCCGAACGGGCGCACTACCACGGCGTAGGCAAAAATCCCGACCACGATTGACGGCACGCCCATCAGCACGTCAGCCGAGAAGCGCACCCAGTTGGTGAATTGGCTCGCGCGATTCGCCGCAAGATAAAGCCCGGCGCCGACTCCTATCGGCACTCCAATCAGGCACGCGATACCGACCACTTCGAGCGTGCCGACGATCGCGTTGGCCATTCCGCCGCCGTGCTCGCCAACCGGAGCTGGCATGTGCGTGAAGAACGCCCAGTTCAGACTCGCGATACCTCTGGTGAGCAGATAGCCCAGCACCAGGAACAGCGGAATCAGCGTCAGGATGGTCGCGCCGACCGTGATCGCCATCATCGCGTCGCTCTTGAACTTGCGATAGCGATACCGGCTCTCGCCGCGAAGATTGCTGACAGCGGCCGCCATTACTTGCCCGTCTCCTCGTAGCGGCGCCGCTGCACGCCTAACACTAGCGCGCGCGCCACGACGTTGAGCACGATTCCGAGAATCAGCAGCACGAGGCCGAGCTCGATAAGCGCTGCTACATATAGGTCAGAGGTGGCTTCCGCAAATTCGTTGGCGATAACGCTGGCGAGGGTCGCGGCCGGCTTGAACAGCGACGGCGAAATCTGCGCCGAGTTGCCGATTACCATCGCGACCGCGATCGTTTCGCCGAGTGCGCGGCCGAGTCCCAGGATGATCGCGCCAATCACACCGGTCATGCCGTACGGGATCACCGCCGTCTTGACCATCTCCCATTTGGTCGCGCCCAGCGCCAGCGCCGCTTCGCGCTGCGTGTGCGGGACGACGCGAAAGACGTCGGTGCAGACCGACGAAATGTACGGGATGATCATGATCGCGAGAATAACCCCCGCTGAAAGCATGCCGACCGCAACTTTGGGGCCCTGGAAGAACGGCAGCCAGCCGAAATAATGCGCGAGCGGCGGCTCGACGTAGTCGCGAATCCACGGACCCATCACGAACACCGCCCACAGGCCGTACACGACGCTGGGAATTGCGGCGAGCAAATCGACCAGGAAGCCGAGGCGGTGACTAAGCCAGTCGGGCGCCATCTCGCTGAGACACAGCGCGACGCCGAGGCTCAGCGGCACCGCGATTGCGAGCGCGATGAACGATGAAACGAAGGTCCCGTAGATAAACGGCAGCGCGCCGTAGTGATCGTCGACGGGATCCCAATCAGTGCTGATAAAAAAATGCAGTCCGAACGCACGAATCGCGGGGAAGCTGTCGACGATCAGCGCGACCGTGAGTCCGGCCAGCAGGGCGAGGATCGCGAGCGCAAGAATGAAGGTCCCGGTGTTGAAGATTCGGTCGCCGAACAGACGCGCCTGAACCTGCGCCCGCGCGCGCTC
>JBEKLS010000228.1:0-5647 GCA_050010075.1 Binatus sp. (SeqCode)
CGGCGTCCGCGCCTGGGGTGAGGGTGCTTGCGCGCTCAGGGCAATCCAGCCCGCGGCACTTCGACGTGAGTGGTTTCGATTCTGCCGCGTCGATCGGCGCGGCATTTCTCCGGATCGGAACCTGGTGCCGTCGCGACAAACAGCATGCGCCCGTCGGGACCGCCGAGCATGCATGCGAACGCATCCGTCTCCACCTTGATTCTCTCTGCAACCTCGCCGCCCTGCTTCACCCGAATCACTTCCGACGCCGTCGGACACGCGACCCAAATCGCATTCTCCGCGTCGAGGCAGATTCCGTCAGGGATACCGTTGCCGAGCTCGGCCCACACGCGACGATTTGTCAGCGATCCATCCGCGCCTATATCGAACGCCGTCAGCCGCCGCCCAAACGACTCGCCAACGACGAGGGTTTTCCCATCCGGCGTGATGACAGCTCCGTTGGGGAACATCATCTCGTTCGCGACAATTCGCGCGGTGACCGTCTTCAGTCCGTCGCGATCCAGCCGCATCAGCTTTCGATCGGTCATCGACACGACGAGCATCCGTCCGTCCGGCAGCCATCCAAGACCCGACGGACGCCCCGGCACCTCGCACACAACCTCGCGCTTGCCCGCCATATCAGCCGCGATCACCTGGTGCGCGTGCATGTCGGAGAAGTAGAACTTCCCGTCATGCCATCGCGGTCCCTCGGGAAACGCCAAGCCATCGATCAAAACCTTGAGCGTCCGCATTTTGATTCCTCAGTCCAGCGCACCTTTCGCGCGCAGCGCGTCGACTTCCGCCGCGGTGTATCCAAGCAGCCCCGTCATCAGTTCATCGGTATGCTGCCCAAGCGTCGGTGCAGCCGACTTCACTTCGCACGGCGTCTCGCTCATTCGCCACGGAATCCCGCAATGCTGGCGTTTGCCGACTTCCGGATGATCGCGATAGACGAAGTATTCGCGCTCCTTGAGATGCGGATCCTCTGAGATGTACTTGCTATCGGCGCATGCCGCCGCCGCGACTCCCGCAGCTTGCAGAGTCTGCACGACGTAGGCCACTCTCCGCGTCGCCGTCCACTCACTGACTATTGCTTCGAGTGCGTCTTCGTTCTCCTTGCGCGCCGCGAGCGTCGCAAACCGCGGATCTCTCGCCAGTTCCGGCTTACCTATTGCAATAGCCAGTCGCGTCCAGTCCGCGTCGTTCGCACATACTATCGCGACCCATTGATCGATCGTAACGTCGAGGATTTTCTCCGGCAAATCGACGCACTTGAAAATACCGTGCGGCGCCATCAGCGGATCGCGGTTGCCGATTCGCTCCGGCTCGCGTCCGTTCATCGTGTACTCGAGAATCCCTTCTGCCAGCAGGTCCATAGCGCATTCCCACTGGCTCATATCGATGTATTGCCCCTCGCCGGTTTTCGCACGATGGAACAGCGCGCTGATTATCGCGAACGCGCCGTGAACGCCGGCGTTGGGATCGGCGTAGCTGAACCCGGCGTGCATCGGCGGAAATCCTTTATACCCAGTCAGCGCCGACAGCCCCGACAGCGGCACCTGCGCCGGTCCATACGCCACGTAATGACTATACGGCCCGGTGTCGCCGTAACCCGACAGAGTAATCATTACTACATTCGGATTTACCTTCTTCACTTCCTCGTAGCCGAATCCCATCTTCTCGATTACGCCCGCCGCGAAGTTATTAATCACGACGTCGCTCTGCTTGATCAGCCGCCAAGCCGCTTCCTTCGCCTCGGGATGCTTGAAGTTCAGCGACAGCGATCTTTTGCCCTGGTTGTATTGATTGAAGTAGCCCGACTTGTTGAGGCTGTTGAACACGCCATCGGGCCACGGCGGTAACATCCGAGTCACGCAAGGCCGCGTCTTGGTCTCGATTCTGATCACGTCGGCGCCAAGATGAGCCAGTTGAAGATTGCAGTACGGCCCCGCCCACACCCAGGTGAAATCGCAGACCCGAATTCCAGACAGAGGAGGTTTCGCCATCGCTAAATCACACCCTTGCGCTTGAGTTCTTCGAGCCGCGCCGGCGCCAGCTTGAGCTGCTCGCCGAATACTTCCGCGTTGTGCTGCCCGAGCGTCGGCGCCGGCCGCCGAATCTCCCACGGCGTGCGTCCGTACTTCAGAGGCGCGCCGGGATACTTATGCGTGCCGGCGACCGGCTGCGCGATCTCGACGAAAAATCCGCGCGCCTTCAGATGCTCCGAGTTGAGCAAGTCGCCCATCGAGGAGACCGGCGCGAACGGCACGCGCCTCGCCTGCGCCTTCTGATAAAGATCGAGCACGGTCTGCTGGCTGACCCATTCTTCAAGTAATACTTTAAGGGCGTCCCAGTTGAGCGCGCGCACCAGCCGGTCCTTGAAGATCTCCATCTCGGCCCATTCCGGATTGCCCATGATCTCGACGAAGTTGCGCCACTGATGCTCCTCGATGCAGCACAAATAGATGTAGCCGTCCTTGCATTGCATCGTCTCGACCGGCTGCAACGGCTTCTGCCCTAGGCGCGTCGCGATCATTTTCATGTACGGCCAGTACTCGAAGGTCATCTCGGGCATCGAAGCGACCGACTCCTGCACCGACACCTCGACATGCTGACCAGTGCCGTCGCGAAGTTGTGCGAACGCCGCGGCCACGGTCGCGGTTGCGCCATGCACCCCGCCCTGGTAGCCCGCCTGATGACCCGCGGTCTTGAGCGGCGGCAACTCGGGATGCTCGGGGCCGCCGCCGTTGAGCACGCACACGCCACCCGCGCACCATATCGTCAACTCTTCGGCGCGGTAGTCGCGATAGGGTCCCGTCGAACCGAACGGCAGTATCGACGTCATGATCAGTTTCGGATTCGCGCGACGCATCCGCTCGTAGGTGAGGCCGACGCGATCCATCTCGGGCGGCGTGACGTTGTGAATCAGGATGTCCGCGCCCGCGACCAGCTTCTCGAGAATCTCGAGACCCTCGGGCTGCGCGATGTCGAGCGTGACGCCGCGCTTGTTGGTGTTGAGATACAGAAACAGTCCGCTGGTTTCGGGATTCGGCTGGTCGCCCGGAAACGGGCCGCGCGTGCGCGACCGATCGCCGACACCGGGACGCTCGATCTTGATGACCTCCGCGCCCATGTCCGCGAGCAGCTTGCTGCAATACGGCGCTGAAACCAGCTCGCCAACTTCAACGATCTTTAAACTGGATAAAGCTCCCGCCATCGATACTCCATCAAGAGAGATTGCTGAATTCTATTCCGGGAAAACCTGCCGGAACGGCTTTACCTCGACGCGCGCGAACACGCCTTTGGTGACGTAGGGATCGCTGTTCGCAAACGCGATCGCTGCGGCCTCGCTCTCCATATCCACGATGATAAGACTGCCGCTGCCGTCGGTGAATGGGCCTGCGAGCTTCACCTTGCCGGCGCGATCAAGCGGCCGCAGATTCGCGAGATGAGCCTCTCTGACCTTGGGCCGCAGCGCAGCGCCGTCGGGTCCGTCATGGCCGATGATCACGAACAACATCGCATAGTCCTTCCGAGGAAAACCGCCGCGTCAAGCCTGAGTTAATTAGCACGGCCCGGCGCATCCCGCAAAATCGCGCTGGATACCAAGGTGCAGGGGTTACCCCTGCCCAGGGAAGCTTGAAACCCACGGCGGGTTTCACATGAGATGAAGTGATTTCCCCTTCCCCTACACCTGATCCTTGTCCAGCGACGAGCTCCACTTGCGCGAGGTGCGGCCTTCCCAGCCGCGCTTGTGATACGCGTAGCCGACGATCAGCGGCACCGCGATCGTCGCCTCGCAGTACACCATCTGCTCGTAAGTCGTATCGACCTTGCCCCAGCTGCTTGCTTCTTTGAGGGTGCTGCCGGAGAGCGCGCCATCGCGCACATCGGCGACGGTTATCTGGATCGCGTACTTATGCATCGGCACGTCGTGGCCGAGAATTTCGGCGGAGACCACGATATCCTGCGCGAAGTTTTTCGGCACGCCGCCGCCGACCATGAAGACGCCGGTGCTTTCGTTTTTCACTTTGAGCCGCGTCAGCTCGTAAAAGTCCTTGGCGCTGTCGAGCGTGACCTTGGGTTTGCCATGCCGCGCCGCCTGATGCGCCACCAGCCCGAATCCTGCCGAGCAATCGCTGAAGGCCGGACAGAAAATCGGCACCTCTTCGCGAAACGCCTCGAGCACGATACTCACGTCGGTCTTCGCACCGGTCTCGGAAAGATATTTGCCCATCTCGCTGACGAACTCGCGCGACGAATACGGCCGCGGGTCGAGGCTGTCGGTGATTTTCTGAATCGTCTCGTCGCACACGCGCAGTTGGTCTTCGTCGATCAGCGTATCGTAGATGCGATCGATGTGAAGTTCGCGCAGCTGGTCGTCGTCGAGCCCGTACTTGAAGCGCTCCAGCGCCAGCCAATGCTTGAAGCCGAGCGCCTCGAAGAAATCCTGATCGACGATATTGGCGCCCGTGCTGACGATCGCGTCGACCATGTGATTGCGAATCATGTCGGCAAAGACGCGCTTCAGCCCCGCGCTGATAAGCGATCCGGCCAGGCACAGGATCACGCCGCAGTCGCGATCGCGCAGCATGCGATCGTAGATCGTCGCCGCCCGATGCAAGTCGCGCGCGCTGTACGCCATCTGCCCCATCGCCTCGACCAGAGGCACCACGCTCTCGCGCGTGATATCGACGTGTTGAATTGGCTCCTTGAGGAGTTCCGACTTCGTGTACATTTATACGCCCCGTGATGTCCGAAATTGTTGGCCCGAATAGTACGCAAGGGCCAGGTTGTACGCTACTTCAACGGTCCGATTCCGCCCAGCCCCGTCCAGTAGAGCATGAAATTCATCGTGCCGAGCCCGATCAGGAAAACGAACGCAGCGATATCCGCGGCCGTGACCGGGTACTCGATAAAAGTCGTCGGCTCATGGCTGAAGCCGAAGCCGCGCGCTTCCAGAGCCATCGCCATGTTGTTGGCTTTGCGCAGCGCGCCCATGAAAACGGGAATCACGACCGGCACGTAGCGGCGCACGCGCTCGAGCGGGCCGCCCTGGTTGAAGTCGTAACCGCGCAAACGCTGCGCATCGACGATCGTCACGGCAGAATCGATAAACAGCGGGACCAATCGGAATGAGAGCGAGATCGCGAAGCTGACGCGATACGGCACGCGCATCCGCTGCAGCCCGTAAGTGAACTCCTCGATTTTCGTGGTCGAGAGAAACAGCACCGACGCCGCCAGTAGTTCCGCCAGCTTGATTCCGCGCCCGAGGCCGAACACGAGCGACAGCCGGCTGATGTGAAATACCGGGACGTTCACCAGCACCGCACCCCGCCGATAGAAAACCATCCACGCGATCGTCGTGGTGAAAACCAGGATCGCGAACAGCCAGCGCAGACGATAGAAGTTCGGCCACGAATCGGTGAGCTGCGCGATCCACAGCATGACCAGGCCGACCGGCAGCAGCGCGATCGGATTGTCCACCCAGTACACCGACCAGAACATGACGAACAGTGCGAACACCTTGACCGTCGGATGGAGCCGATGAACGAAAGTGCCGCGATCGATGTACAGGTAAATCGGCATCAGGCGCGCCCCTTTACCCACGCGACGAATTCGTCGGTCGTGAGCGCGAGCGTGCCGAAGCGGCGGCTGAGCTCGGTGA
>JBEKLS010000229.1:0-5386 GCA_050010075.1 Binatus sp. (SeqCode)
CGGTGCGATTGCGCCGACCGCCCCGGTGACCATGACGCCGCGTCCCAGTGAAAAAACGGCCGGCGCGGTCATCGAGCGGCTCATCGGATTTTCTTCCGAGCGCAGCGGAATCTGCGTGGTCAAAATTTCGCCGGCAGTCAACCGATACGCGGGATCAACGACCACCTGCGGAATAAAATCGAGGTAGTACTTTTTCAGGAAGTCGACCAGCGTCGGCGATCCGTAGGGATCGATGATCGCAATATAGTGACCGCCCTGACCGAGATACTTGGCCAGCGCCGCCAATTCCTCCGGCAGGAAATCTTTCTGCGGCCCGAGCGACACGAGCACGGCGGCGTCGTCGGGCACGCCGCTGGCGAACAGCGACACGTTGTCGATCTGGTAGTTGTTCTGTTCGAGCAACCCGCGCCATTGCGAGAAGCCGAGCGTGCGATCGGAGTTGAACAGGTCGCGCTCGCCGTGCCCAATCGTAAAATAGATATGCTTGTTGGCCTGCACGGACACTTGCAGGATCGCCGGGATCAGCTCGTCGGAGCGCGCGTTGTCGAAGTCGCGCCGCCGCCCCTCCGATTCCACGATCACCTCGCCATAGCTGGAGACGCCGTACTCGCGCGCGAGACCGGGCGCCTTGTTGACGTCGATCACCTGGTAGGTCAGGCGCGGCGTGAACGCGGCCGCCTGGAACAGCAGGTCGGCGAGCTCGAGGTAGGTTGGATCCTCGGTGCGCACGAACGCCATCACCTTGACGTTATGGTCCAGGCCGCCGAGCACGCGTTTGTCGAAGTCCGAGAGCGAGTATCGTTTCTGCGGCGTCAGGTCCCAGCGGATGTTGAAGGTCGAGATTATCGCGTTGGCGACGAACAGCACTGCGCCGAACGAAATCACGGTGAAGAGCAGGACCGCGTAATTGACCCAGATCGAGCGGCGCTCGCCCGCCGGCGTATTCTTTAGCGCCGGCCCGTCCACTTGCGTGCCTCCATCGAGCGCTGCGTCAGGAACAGAAAGAAGGTGACGAAAAATATGAAGTAGGTGACGTGATCGAGATCGATCACGCCCTTGGCGAAGCCGCCGAACTCGTCGAACAGCGAAACCGCGCGCAGCAGTTCGAGATAGGAGTTGGTGAACGCGGCCTCGTTCCAGTTAAGAATCCAGAAGAACAGCAGCAGCGTGATAGTGCCCATCCCCGCCATCACCTGGCTCTCACATAGCGACGAAATGAACACGCCGCATGCGATAAACGCGCATCCCATCAGCAGCAAGCCCAGGTAGCCGGCGACCAGCGGGAACAGCGGGAACCAGTGGATGCTGTAAATATAAACCGGGTAGAGCAGGGTCAGTACGAGCATCATGAGGAAGATCGCAACCGATGCGAGGTACTTGCCGCCGAGTATTTCGCCGTCGCGCAGCGGATAGGTGTAGAGCAGTTCGATCGTGCCGAGCTTCCGCTCTTCCGCGAACAGCCGCATCGTGATGAAGGGCAGCGTGAGCAGGAGGCATAGCCGGATATCCGAGAACAGCAGTTGCCAGTAGTTCTGAATGATGTCGTGGGCGAACGAGATGGTTACGAAGAACACCAGGTCGGTGTACGCGTAGTATCCCGCCAGCACCAGGAACACGCCCGAGAGCACGTACACCAGCGGAAAGGCGAAGTATGAGCGCAACTCCTTGCGCGTCACCGCGAGCATCCGGCCGATCGAGAAGCCCGTACCCGCGGCGCGGATTGCGGCGCGTCGGGACTCGGTCGCGGCACCTGCGACTTCCAGCGTGGCTGCACCGTTAGACATCGACTACCTCTAGACCCGCTCTTCCTTAGTGACGAGCCGCATGAACAAATCTTCAAGACTCAGCGCCATCGGTTTTACTTCCAGCAGACCCCATCCGTGCTGCACGACGCATGCTGCGAGAGCTGAGCGCACTTCCTCGCCATGCCCGCTCGAGTACGCCACGAAGGTGCAGACGCCGTTGGAATCGCTTTCGACCGGCCGGTCCTCGAGCCGCTGCACGAAGTTGACGGCACTGAGCGCCTCGCGCACGGCCGGCGACGGCCCTGCCACGGTGATGAGAGTCTGATCGGTGCCTTGCAGTTTCGCGGTCAGTTGCTCGGGCGTGTCCTGCGCGACGATTCGTCCGCGGTCGATAATCACAACGCGCCGGCAGGTCATGTTGACCTCGGGCAGGATGTGCGTTGACAGCAACACGGTCGAATGTCCCGCGAGCGAACGTATCAGGTCGCGGATTTCGACCACCTGGCGCGGATCGAGTCCGACGGTGGGCTCGTCGAGAATCAAAACTTCGGGATCGCTCAGGATTGCCTGCGCGATTCCGACGCGTTGGCGATAGCCTTTCGACAGCTTGCCGATAAGCTTGCGCCGCACGTCCTTGAGGCCGCAGGTTTCGAGCGAATATTCGATTCGGTCGCGCGTGGTCCGCGGATCGATCTCGCGCACGCGGGCGCCGAACTGCAGCAGCGCATCGACGCTGAGGTCGGGGTACAGCACCATGTTCTCCGGCAGGTAGCCGACGCGGCGGCGGGTCTCGAGCGAATGCTCGGCGACGTTGAGCCCGCCGATCATGGCGCGGCCGGAAGTGGCCGGGAAAAAGCCGGTGAGTATCCGCATGATCGTCGTCTTGCCGGAGCCGTTGGGGCCCAGCAAACCGATGATCTCGCCCTTTTCGACCTTGAACGAAACGTGGTTAACGGCAAGCGTCGCGCCGAAATATTTGGTCAGGTCCTGGACCTCTATCATGAAGCCTGCTCTAGCCCTCGATGACTGTGAAACCTGGCGGCCCTGCGTTCAGCGGCGCCGGCGTATCGTGCATAATTCTCGATGTATTGCAAAGGACGCCTGACGCAGGGATGCGATCCCGACATTCTAGAGACGGCTGACCAGGGAAGTCAATTCAGTTTTTCCAGCGGCGGATCGGCTAATCTGTGCGGCGAGCGCGCCGGCTGAATCGGCAAGAGGGTGCATCGATGGGACGATTGCTCATAGGCGGATTGATCGTCGCGATAATCGCGGCGCTGCTGTTTTACCTTTATTCGAGCAGCTATCGCACGCGTCTCGAGGAGCAGACGCAGCAGGTCTCGCAGCTCAACGATCAGCTTTTGAAGGCGCAAAATGAAAACGATCAGCTCAAAGCGGAGCTCGCGAAAGTCCAGGCCGAGCAGACTATCCTCGCCGCGCAGAACGACGAGATGCGCAAGGCGATCGGGGAGTTCAAGGCGACCGGCAAGATGCCGGTGATTCCGCCGCCGGCGAAGTAGGCTCGCACAAGGGCATCCAGGAATTTGGACCCTCACCCGCCGCGCGAGGACGCTCGTCGGCCTCTCCCTGACAGGGAGAGGCAAGGAAGGAGCATCTTTTCTTAATTCTAAGGTGCAGGGGTTACCCCTGCCGAAGGAAGTGTGAAACCCACCGCGGGTTTCACGTTAGATTAGTTTCCCTTCCCTCTTATTTCTGCGGCTCCGGCTTCAGCATGTAGCGCTGCCATTCCTGCAGGAAGCCGAGCGCGCGCATGTCGGGCATCCGGTCCAGGTAGATTTCGCCTTTCAGATGATCGGTCTCATGCTGGATCACGCGCGCGTGGAAATCCGACGCGACTATATCGAGCGGCTCAGCCTCGCGCCCCAGAGCGGTCACCCGGAGTTGCTTGAATCGCGGCACCCGCCCGCGAAGATCCGGCACGCTCAGGCATCCTTCCCATTCCTCGACGAAGCTGCGATCGAGAATCGTCACGACGGGGTTGACCAGCACGGTCAGCGGCACCGCCGGCATCTCGGGATACCGCGGATGGTTATTGACCTCGAGCACGGCGAGTTGAATCGGCAGATGGACCTGGGGGGCGGCGAGGCCGACGCCGCTGTACTCGTACATGGTCTCGATCATGTCGTCGATCAGCTGCTGAAACTCTTTGCTTTTGATGCGATCGGGCGGTACCGGGCCGGCTGCGTTGCGGAGCGACGGAAATCCGAGACGGGCAACTTTCAAAATCATCGCGGAACCTCATTTCGCCGTTTCATATAAAAAACGTGATTGAAGAGTCGGACTGCGCTCGCATACATTATACCGGCGCTCTCCCTTGATGTATCATCGCGGAAAATTGGTCTGGACGCCTCGCCGATCTGCCGTTGGCTTTGCGATTATTCTGATTCTCGCGTTCGCCGCGTCCTGGACTTCGCTTCCTGCGCGCGCCGGCAACAGCGCTGCGACTCCGCCGGTCACGACCAGGATCGCGCCCGCGCCGCGACCTGGGTTCGCAGTGCGAACCGGCACTGTTTATCCATTGGAGTTGCCGCCCTTCACGGCTTCTTCGAGCCCCGCTCGCAGCTTGCATGGAGCGCGGTCGATGTATCGCCTGCTCGCGGCCAACCCGTCGATCGACGCGGCGCTCCCTGAAATGCCGTCGTTCGCGACGCTCGCATTGACGACGACGCCGGCACTGCTGACCAATTTCGGGGGCCTGGGATTTCCGAATTCCGAATGCGGCGCCGGATGCGAGCCGCCGAGCACCTCGGTCGCGGCAGGACCGAGCAACGTGGTCGAAGTGACCAATACCGTCGGAAGAATCTTCGACAAGAGCGGGAACGTACAGTCGACGTTCAATCTGAATACCTTTTTCGGAGTTGCCACCGACATTTTCTCGAGCGACCCAAGAGTCGAATACGACACGCTGGCCAGCCGCTGGTACATCTCGTTTCTGATTCTCGACAACACCGACATCACAAATTCTCAGAACGGCTTCTGGTACCTCGCCGTCTCGACCAGTTCGGATCCGACGCAGATGTTCAACATTTATAATTTCGAGACGATCGGCGACTTTCCTGATCAGCCGCCGCTCGGATTCAACGACGATAAGATCGTGACCGGCGGTAATTCATTTTCATGCGATCCCGACTGCGCAGACGGAGCCTACGAAGGCAACGAATACCTGGTCTGGAACAAGAGCGAGCTGCTGGCCGGCGACGCGAGCATCGACACCGATTACAACACGCCGGGGCCGCCGGGCCAGGACCAGTCCAATTTACCGATCATTCCCGCCAAGAGCCGCTCCTCGACTTCGACGCTCTGGATGATCGATACCTGCGTCCTCAAGACCTCGACATGCACCAACAGCGTGAACATTTGGTCGATTGTAGGCACGCCGGGCGTGACCCCCGTCGAGGCCCTCACCGCGATGGCGACAGTTAACGCAATCACGTCGCCGCCGGTTGCGCCACAGCTGGGCACCTCCAAGAACAAAAATCCGAATCCGATCGACACCGGTGACGGGCGCCTGCTCGACGCGGTCTATCGCGACGGGATTCTGTGGGCGTCGGGGAACGCCGCCTGCAAGCCGACGGGAGATACGAAGGCGCGAAGCTGTCTGCAATACTACGAAGTGCTGA
>JBEKLS010000230.1:0-5805 GCA_050010075.1 Binatus sp. (SeqCode)
GGCTTATAGCGGATGCCGCCGTTGGCGATCTGCGCGGCGACTTCCGCCATCTGCAGCGGCGTGGTGGCGACATAGCCCTGGCCGATCGCGACCGACAACGTTTCCGCCGGATACCATCGCTCGTGGTAGCGCTTCTGCTTCCATGCCGACGACGGGATGGTGCCGGCATTTTCGTGATCGAGGTCGATGCCGCTCTTCACGCCGAGGCCCATCAGGTTGGCCCACTTTGCGATTCGATCGACGCCGAGTTTCTCTCCGACATTGTAAAAATAGACGTCGCATGACCGCACGATCGCGTCATGCAGCTCGATCGTGCCGTGTCCCTGTTTGCGCCAGCAATGATACTCGCGCCCGCCGAACCACATCCCGCCGGGGCAGGTGTAGGTAGTGTCGGGATGCAGCGTGCCTTCCTGCAAGCCCGCAACTGAATCGACAATCTTGAAGGTCGATCCCGGCGGATAGATTCCCTGGATGACGCGATTCTGCAGCGGATGATTCGGGTCGGTCATCAGCTCTTTCCATGCTGACGCTTTCACGCCGCCGCCGAAAATGTCGGGGTCGAAGGCAGGATGCGAGACCATCGCGAGCACGTCGCCGTTTCTCGGATCGAGCGCCACGAATGCGCCGTTCTTGCCCTCCATCGCCTGCTCCGCAGCCTGCTGGAGATTCAGATCGATGGTCATGACGATGCTTTCGCCGGGCTTGTCGGCAATTTCCTTGAGCACGCGCAGCCGCCGTCCGACCGCGTCGACTTCGATCTCTTCACCGCCCGCGTCGCCGCGCAGAAAACTTTCCCACACGCGCTCGAGACCGAATTTTCCGATCTCGTCGCCCATGTGGTAGTCCTCGTGCTCCTGCAGATCGGCCTTCGTCACCTCGCCGACGTAGCCCAGCAGATGCGCCGCGAGCTCGCCGTACAGGTAATGCCGCGCGGGCGTGATTTGCAGGCTGACGCCGGGCAGCTCGAGCTGATGGGTCTCGAGCGCCACGACTTGTTGCCAGCCAAGACGCTCGGCCACGGTAATGGGCTCGTAAGGCGGCCGCCCTTCCTCATCGGCGTCGGAGATTTTATCCGGGATGTCCTCCGCCCCGGTGTAACGTTCGAGCCTTTCGATCGTCAGCGAAAGATTGTCGGAATCCTCGGGCACGATTTGCGCGTCAAACGACGGCTTCGTATCGACCAGCGGGCGATGATTGCGATCGAAGACCAGGCCGCGGGGCGCGGGCACGCGCTGCAGGCGAATCCGGTTGCGGTCGGCCAGCTCGACGTTGTCCTGGTTGTGCAGCACCTGCAGGTAGTACAGGCGCACGGAGACGACGGCGAAAATCACGAACATCAGCACCGTCAACGTCGCGATGCGCGGTTCCAGCAGCGGGACCGGCCGATTATTACTGCTACTTCTCGGGGTTTGGTTCTTCGCCACGACGGGCTACCACGTACAATCTATTCGCGCAGCGCTCCCACAGGCAATCCCGCCAGCCGCTTGCTACCCGCGAGCATCGCGAACACGAACGGCGCGACAATCGCCGAGATGGCTGCCTCGAGCATCAGCCGCGGCAGCATCGCGCCGGTGTCGGCCAGCGCGTCGAAACCGTTGGCGATCGCGATAGCGCCGAGCGCCGTCAGAATCGCGCCGAAAAACACCAGCGTCGCACCAACGAGGGCGTTGGCCACCATCAGCCGTGTCGAAATTTCGTAGCTGACCAGAAAGACCATCGTCATCATAAACGCGTTAAGCCCCGGATGCGTTCCGCTGAGCGCGTCGGTCGCATAGCCCATCGCGAACGCGATCGTCGCGGGCAGTACGCCGTGATGCCGCAGGCCAAGGTCGACCGCCAGTATGATGATCAGGTTGGGAATCAGCGCGCGAAACGAAACCAGGTGCGGCACGGAGGATTCGAACGCCAATCCCAGCACCACGAACGCCCCGAACAGCAGGATTAGCCGCAAGCGCCTTAGTCCTTGGCTTCGTCGTCGAGATGCGGCGGCGGCTGCGTGACTATCAGCACTTGTTCGAGTTCGCGAAAATCAACCGCAGGCGTGATCGATACGTCGAGGAACAGTCCCGGCCCCTGGCGCCGCACGTTTTTGACCGTTCCGACCAGCAACCCGCGCGGAAAAATCCCATCGAGACCCGAGGTCACGATCGAGTCGCCTTCCTGGATGTCCTGCGAGCGGTCGGCGTACTTCAGCCGCACGCCATAGTCGACCAGCCCGGCGACGATTCCGCGCGCGCGCGAGCGCTGGTCGAAGCCGTCGAGCGCGGAGTTGTGGTCGTCGATCAGCAGCACCCGCGATGCGTGCGGACTGGTCGTGATTATCTTGCCGACCACGCCCTCGTTGGCGAGCACTGCCATGCCGGCGCGCAGCCCCTCGCTCGAACCAGAGGAGATGATCAAGGTGTGAGAAAGCCCGGTGGCGTCGCTGCCGATCACGTTGGCCGCAACCGCGTCGGTGCCGAGCGCGTCGCGCAGTCCGAGCAGATTGCCCAAGTGCTGATTCTCGGCTTCGAGCTCCTCGAGCCGTGCGTGATCGCTGTTGACCCGCGCCAGTTCGTCGCGCAGCCGCTTGTTTTCATCGCGCACGTGCAGCAGGTCAACGTAGTCGCCGACGATGGAAGAGGCGCCGTCGCTGAGATGGGTAAACGCGGTATCGACGGGGCTGATGATCTCGAGCACCGCGGACTGCGGGCGCGCGGCGAGATCGCCCGGATGCACGCCCGTCGAGATCAGATGGAGCGACAGAATTAGCAGCACGCTGCTGGCCAGCAGCACGCGGTTTCGCCAGAGAAAGCCGCTTCTCACGTCATTACAGCCCGACGCGCCGGCTCAAGTTTCAGCAGGTCTGCGGCGAGTCGATCAATCAACGGTCACGTCGCGCAACAGCGACAGTTCGTCCAACACCTTGCCCGCACCCATCACGACCGCGGTCAGCGGATCGTCGGCCAGCGTGACCGGAAGCCCGGTCTCCTCGCGCAGCAGCACGTCGAGGTTGCGCAGCAGCGCGCCGCCGCCCGCCAGCACTATGCCCTTGTCGACGATGTCAGAGGCGAGTTCCGGCGGCGTGCGCTCGAGCGCGATACGCACCGACTCGACCACTTGGCGCACCGGTTCCATCAGCGCCTCGCGAATCTCTTCGTCGGTTATCTCGATAATCTTGGGCACGCCCGCCACCAGGTCGCGGCCCTTGATCTCCATCGTCTGAATCTCGTTGCCGGGGTAGGCCGATCCGATGGTGATCTTGATCAGCTCGGCGGTGCGCTCGCCGATGAGCAAATTGTACTTGCGCTTGATGTGCTGGATGATCGCCTCGTCCATCTTGTCGCCGGCCACTCGCACCGAGCGCGAGAACACGACGCCGGCCAGCGAGATCACGGCGACCTCGGTCGTGCCGCCGCCGATGTCGACAATCATGTTGCCGGCCGGTTCGGTGATGGGAAGGCCGGCGCCAATCGCAGCCGCCATCGGCTCTTCGATCAGGTAAACCTCGCGCGCGCCCGCCTGCTCCGCCGATTCCCGCACCGCGCGTTTCTCGACCGCGGTGATGCCGAACGGCACGCAGATGACGATGCGCGGGCGTGGACGCACGAGCGTCTTGCCCGAGTGAATCTTCTTGATGAAGTAGCTGAGCATGTTCTCGGTTATCTCAAAGTCGGCGATCACGCCGTCCTTGAGCGGCCGGATGGCGACGATAGAGCCCGGCGTGCGGCCGAGCATCTTCTTTGCCTCCGAGCCGATAGCGAGCACGCGCCGCGAGCCGCGCGAGTCTTTCTGCACCGCGACGACCGACGGCTCGTTGCACACGATGCCCTCGCCCTTCACGTAAATGAGGGTGTTGGCAGTGCCTAGATCGATTGCAAGATCGTTGGAAAACCAGCCGAAAATTGAATTGAGAACCACGACTTTTGCCCCTTGCCTGCCCCTGGTTCAGGCCTGGCTGCCGGTAATAAGACCCGGCCCGAATACCACCCCAAGACGGGGCCCAAATGTTGCAGAATTGCCCGGCCTGGACGCTTGGGCCCGCCCGACTGCCACTGGGCGACACGCTAACAGACGGCAGGAGGGGCAAGCAAGTAACCGGGCGCAATTGCGCACAGAAAAGGCACTAAAGTATGATGCGGATTCAATGTTAGAAGGAATTCGTCGTTATCAGTACTCGTGGCAGGTGAAAGCCACCTTCACCTTCCTGGCTCTCATCATGGCGTTCTGGGGTTTTGGGGGCGGCGGCCTGTTCAGCGCCATCCATCCGATCGCGATCGTTAACGGCCGCCAGATACTCCCCGACCAGGTCGATCGCGAAGCCACCCAGCTGCGCGAGACCGTGCAACAGATGTACGGCGCCAGCGCGCAGGCCGTCCTCAAGAGCGTCAATATCCGCCAGGAAGCAGTCCAGCGGTTGATCGAGGGACAGTTGATCGGCGAAGAGGCGCGCCATCTCGGCATCAACATCAGCGACGCGGCGCTGCAGGATAAAATTTCGAAGGAGCAGGTATTTCAGCGCGACGGCCAGTTCGATTTCGACACCTACCAGGAGGTGCTGCGCGACAACAACCTGCTGCCCGCCGAGTACGAAGCCGACGAGCGCGATCGCATGATCTCCGACACGCTGCGCAGCATGATCGACAGCGGCGTGATTGTGAGCGATGACGAGGCGCGTCACGCCTACAACCTTGCCAACGAAAAGATCGGACTGCGCTACGTCGAAGTATCCTACGCCGACTACGTCGCGAAGATCTCGCCGACTGAAAGTCAGATCGCCGACTACTATAAAGGGAACGCCGAGCGGTTCCGCGAGCCCGAGCGCATCAAATTTGCCTATGTGCACTACGAGCCGCTGGTACTGGCCGCCAAGTACACGCCGCCCGACAAGGAAATCCAGGATTACTACAACCGCTACGCCGACACGCGCTTCAAGCATACGGAGCAGGTGCACGCGCGGCACATCCTGATAATGGTGGAGGCGGGCGCGACCGACAAAGAGAAGGCCGCGGCCAAAGCCAAGGCGCTCGACGTTCTCAAGCAGGCGCAAGCGGGCGCAGATTTCACAAAACTGGCGGCGAAGTACTCCGACGATCCATCCAACAAGCTCCAGGGCGGCGACCTCGGCACGTTCGGGCGCGGCCAGATGATCAAGCCGTTCGAAGACGCGGTGTTCGCGATGAAGCCCGGGCAGATCACGATGGTCGAGACGCACTACGGCTTTCATGTCGTCAAGCTCGACGCGTATCAGCCCGCTCATAGCGACACGCTGGCCGAGGCGAAGCCGAAGATAATCGAGGAACTGCGAACGCAGGCGGGGGCGAAGCTCGGGCGCGAGGCGGCGCAGGAGGATGGCATCGAGCAGGATCGCGAACTTATGGCGGCGGCGTTCAAGCTCGATGCGGGGCAGGTGGCGCTGGTACCGGAGAAAGGTTCGCCTTATGTGATCAAGCTGGTGGTGCGGGTGCCGTCGCGAATTCCGCCGCTGAAGGAGATCGAGCCGCAGGTGCGCGATGCGCTGATTCGATCGATGGCGGAAGCCGACGCGAGCCATCAGGCGCAAAAGATACTCGCCACGATCAAAAGCTCGGCCGATTTTGACAAGGCGGCGATATCCAACAATCTCGAAATTAAAACTGTCGATCCGTTTACGCGTGCAGACCACAAAGTCCCCGGTATCGGCGAGTTCCCCGAGGTGACCGATGCGGCCGCAGCCGTGCCGGTGATACCTGGCGTGATCGATCACGCGATGGAGACCGGCGGCAACTCGTACCTGTTCGAAGTCATCTCGCGCACTGAGCCGACTGACGCCGAATGGCAGAGCGC
>JBEKLS010000231.1:0-5316 GCA_050010075.1 Binatus sp. (SeqCode)
TAGCAACTAGGAACCGGATAGGTCGGGGAGGCGATGGCCAAAACATAGAGAATGATCGCCTCGCTATAACCCTCCCATCCATAGTGGAGAAAACCGCGTTCCGGTTTCCATCCCTGAGGAAGCGTGGCTTTGCCATTCTGTGCCCAACGCCAATCCACCCGCCGATATAGCGAGTCCGCAAGTGTCCGAATCTCACTCTCCCTCTTCGAACTATCGCTAAAATAGGTACTCGCGGTGAGTATTCCGGCAAGCAGCAAAGCAGTGTCGATCAGCGACAGCTCTGACTCCCAAGTCCGCTTGCCGCTTTGCATGTCGAGGAAGTGATAATAGAGACCCTTGTAGCCGGTTGCATCGGGTTCCGCGCTCTGCGAACTGTTCGAGAAAAAACGCAGGGTAACCAGGGTTCGTTCGATGGCTGCCTCGCGCGTCATCCAGCCGCGCTCGACCGCTACAGGGTAGGCAGATAAGGCGAATCCGACGACTGCGATGCTCGAGGGCGACCCCGTCCGGGATGTATCCGCAACCAATCCATTGGCCGGATTATAATTGCTCAGAAAATAATCGAAGGCCGCGCGCTGGAGTCGATCCAGCAGCTCGTCGTTCGACAACTCGAGCCGATCAACCATGCTGACCGGCGAATGTTCTGAACTCTATCATTGCAAAGCTTCTCCTAACTCTGGCCCGGTTGGACGGTTATCCGCGTGAAAACGGTTGTCGTCAGTCCTTGCGCACTAGTCATACTGAGTGAGCACAAGTATGTCCCGGGATGCTGGTAAACGTGGAGCATATATACGCTGGCTTGCATCACCGATACTGCGCCATCGCCGAAGTTCCACTGATAGAGCAGCGAGCCGTGGGGGTTTGCCAATCCGACATAGAAGTCGACCGTGAGCGGCCCCATTCCATAGACGGGCACCGCCAGCAGAGTCGCGGTGATCCCCAACTGGGTCGCGATGCCGGCTGTTGACGGCACGCTCGGCGGAATTGGCGTAGCGGAGTCGCTGAGTACAGTCGCGTTCCCCGCCGAACCGGCAGATGGTGGAGGAAGAAGTCCGGTCCCATAATTCTGTGCGAAGGCAGCCGCGCCAAAAATAGTCAGTTCTACCGTCAGCGCAATCAAAAGAGATATGCAGATAAGAGTCTTTCGGCCGATGTGCACGTTCGCGATCATTACTCGCCCACCGGTGCCGCTTTCGGATCGTTCTTCTTAAGCAGCAGCGCGAGCGGCACCATGACCACGGAAATGACGGCAAGCAGCCATGCTACGTCGATGTACGACTGCACGGTGGCCTGGGTTATTACGGAGTTGTAAATGCGCAATGTAGTTTGACGCGCCGCTTGAGACTGGCTCAGACCGCGGTGAGAAAGTTGCGCGCTCAAGCCGTCGGTCGCGTTGCGATAGGACTGCCGCGCGCGGGTGACATGCGAAACGAGTTCATCCTGATGGAACTGCGAACGCCGGGCGATCATGGTCTCGACCAATGAGATGCCTACACTGCCGCCGAGATTGCGCAGCAGATTGATGATCCCGGAAACCTCGCCGCCTTTTTCCTCCGGAAGGCCCACGTAGGAGACGGTGTTGATCGGAACGAAGAGCAGCGCTAGGCCGAATGCTTGCCAGACTTTGTACATCGATGCGGTGCGGAAATCGATCTGAAGATCGATATTGGTCATGCGGTACGCCGCGATCGCAGATAGCAGAAAGCCCACGGCGATCAACCAACGAGCGCTAATACGTCCGACGAGTTTTCCGGCTATCGGGAACATGATGAGCAACACCAGGCCTTGCGGCATCTGGGTCAAACCAGCCAGCCCGGCGTTGTACCCCAGGAACTCCTGAACGAACTGCGGAACGAAAACCGTGACTGCGTACACCTGAATGCCCAACACAAACATCATCGCGGCCGACCCGGCGAAGTTGCGGTTCTTGAACAGCCGCAGATCCAGCACTGGCTTAAATCGCGTCAATTCCCAGACCACGAACAGCACGAGCGCCACCGGAAAGATCACGGCCAGCGTCGCAATCAGGGGCGAGTGAAACCAGTTGTCTTCCTGGCCCTTGTCGAGCACGACCTGCAGCGACCCCAGGCACAGCGCGAGCACGCTGATTCCGATGTAGTCGAGGCTCAGGTGCCCGCGCGCCTTCTTTACCTCATCGACGAGGTAGGCGGGATCTTTCACCAGGCGGGACACCAGCAGCAGCGAAAGGATGCCCATAGGTACGTTCATGTAGAAGATCCAGCGCCACGAGTAAGTGTCCGTGATCCAGCCGCCGATCACCGGCCCCATTGACGGCGCCAGCACCACCACCATCCCATACACTGCAAACGCGGTTCCAAACTGTTTGGGAGGAAAGGTGTCCTTCAAGATCGATTGCGACACCGGTTGCAGCCCGCCGCCGGCCGCTCCTTGCATGACGCGAAACAGGACGAGCATCCCGAGCGAAGACGCCATGCCGCACAGAAATGAACTCACCGTGAAGAGCACCACCGATGCCATGTAGTAGCGCTTGCGTCCGAACCGGATTGAGAGCCATCCGCTAATCGGCAGGACGACCGCGTTGGCGACCAGGTACGAGGTCAGCACCCAGCTCGCATCGGTAAGGCTGGAGGACAGTCCTCCCGCCATGTAGGGCAGCGCTACGTTGGCGATGCTGGTGTCGAGCACCTCCATGAATGCGGCGATTGAGACGACCGCCGCGATAATCCACGGATTGATCAGAGGCTTTGCGGGAGTTGCGGACGAAGCCTGCCCAGCGATGTCTTTTGGAGCCGCAGCCATCGCTTACCAAAAGGTCTGCGGGTGGCCAGTCACCCACACCGTCGATTCCACCGACATTCCAGGACTCAAGCGATGGTCCGCGTTTTCTGCAGAGTTCAGCCGAATCCGCACCGGCAGTCGCTGCACAACCTTGACGTAGTTGCCGGTGGCGTTTTCCGGGGGCAGCAGGCTCTCCACTTCGCCGGTCGCGCCCGGCATGCCTTCGACGTAGCCCTTGTAGTCCCGTCCGGTAGTGTCAACGTGAACGGTTACAGGTTGGCCGCGATGCATTCGGCGCAACTGCGTCTCGCGAAAATCAGCTGTAATCCAGATGTCGTTAACGGGGACGATCGAGAGCAGCTGCTCCGCGGGTTGCAGACGCTGGCCTACTTCAACGGTCTTGTCGCCGACGACTCCAGAAGCTGGCGCGACGATATGCGTATAGCTCAAGTTGAGCTTGGCCTGATCCAGCGAAGCTTGCGCGGCCTGCACCGCCGCCTCGGCCTGGCCAATCATCTTCCCTGCCGCCGCGACCGCCGCCCGGTCTGAATTGACCCCGGCCGCATCGACCTTGCCGGTCATGACGAATTCGTCATTGGCCTCGCGCGCAATCACGCCTTGCTCGAGAAGTTCGCCGTAGCGCTTCACGTCCACTTGAGCCTTGACGTTGGTGGCGACGGCGGCGGCGACATTGGCGACGCCGAGAATGTAGTTCTGCTGCGCCGCCTTCACGCCCTGCTGAGCCTGGGTGAGGTTGGCTGCGGCGTTTTCGATCGCGACCTGATAGTCGCGCGGATCGAGGTCGACCAGCGCTTGACCCTCTTTCACGTCGTAGGTGTTCTCGACGTAGACGCGGACGACGGTGCCGTCGATGCGAGTGCTTATCGGATCGAGATGCCCATCGATCTCGGCATCGTCAGTCGATTCGTACGAATGCACATAGTTCCAGAAGCGCAAGCCGGCCACGCACAACAACGCAGTTGCAACCAGCGCCGCTATCAGTAAGACAGGATGCCGGCGGACAACACTCCCGACGCCGCCAGCGGGATCCTTCGGATGGGCATCATCGCTTTTCTTGTCCTTCTCTTCAGTGGCGTTCTTGTCCTTCTCTTCTTTGGTGTCTGTATCCTTCGATGGTGGGGTTCGCTGAAAAGCTTCCTGTTGGTCCCGCAAGCGATCCAATTCAATCCGCAGCTGCCCAATCTCCGCGTGCAGACCAAGTTGATCTTCCGGTATCGAAGGCTCGGTCCGGTGCGCTTCGCCATTGTGCAGCAGCGCCCCATTTGCAGCCTTCTCTGTATCAGTGGGGTGCCCATTCTCATCCATTGCTGACGTCCTATATGGTGTCCGCGCTCATCCACTTACTGCATCTACGGACTGCGAATCAGAAGCTCGAGCGGCCTGCTCAGTCGTTCGTCCGTTCCGGAGTGATCGCCTTTTCAAGGAGTGACCTATTGCGGCGCACCAGTGGGTACAAAGAGCGCCCTTAAGTCACCGTAGCAGATGCGGTGCTCGGCTCATTCCGCCATCAGAACTATTGGTTATTCAGATTACAAATCGTTCCTTTGTATCTTGACGGAGTCGCACGCATGCTCAGCCCCTCGGGCCTTCACAAAGGTAGCTAAGACTCCGCGGAAGTTCGGACCGTGGTTCGAATTTGAACTGGACGGCTGCGAGTCACGGAGACATCTGGCGCGATTGCAGCGCGAGAAGTTCGTAACTCGCCAGGGACGACATCTGGTCGTGCAGGTTGCAGGGCTTCAGAAATCAATCGGACACGCACCCAATTTTAGCCGCTCAATTCGCGTCACGAACGTTAAGAATCGTTCCTCTCGTAACGTGCCGGAGGTGGCGTCAACTCACAGAAGTACTAGATTGAAGATCGTCGGTCTCTCCTCCCCCGGAAACCGATGGCACGCTTGGCCACATGCCCTCATGGTGAAGCCAACGCGTGCCTTTCTTTTTTGATTAGCAGGTACTGAACATATGTCTAAGACTTCTGATTTCGGATTGTTTGGTCGATATAGTGAGCTTCCTTTCGACAGAATGCCCGCCGACCAAAAGAAGGCCTATGACTTTACGGTGAAAGAGCGCGGACAAGTGCCTGGGCCGTACAAGATCTGGCTGCAAAACCCTAAACTGATGGAAGTAATGGTGCCCTTGGGTGTTTACTTCCAAGGGCACTCATCGCGGTCCAAATCTGAGATCGAGATCGCCACGAATCTTACCAATGCGCGGTGGTTGGCGGCTTACTCGAACTATGAGCACGAAATGATTGCGGAGAAGGCTGCCGGCCTGCCACCGGAGAAGGTGCAGGCCCGGCCGCGCGGAAGCCGTTCACGGCAGGACGTCAACGCGAAGGTCGCCACACAGCGGAACGAATACTGTACTGAATCCTATGGATCTACCGAAGGAGTAATTGTGGGAAAGCTTGAAGGAAAAGTTGCAGTCATCACCGGTGGCGCTACCGGCATCGGCCGCGCCGCAGCAAAGCGCTTCATCGAGGAGGGCGCCTTCGTCTTCATCTTCGGCCGCCGGCAGGCAGAGCTCGACGCC
>JBEKLS010000232.1:0-5312 GCA_050010075.1 Binatus sp. (SeqCode)
CGCGCGATGGCGATGAAGATATTGCGCGCGCGGCTGTTCGAACTCGAGCAGCGCAAGAAAAAGGAAGAGCTCGAGAAGTTCAGCAAGGATAAAAAAGATATCGCGTGGGGCAGTCAGATCCGTTCGTACGTGCTGCAGCCATACCAGATGGTCAAGGATCATCGCACCGGCGTCGAGGTCGGCAACACCAGCGCGGTCCTCGACGGCGCGATCGACGAATTCATCCAGGCCTACCTGATGGGCGTGCGCAAGGGCGACGCCGACGCAGTGCCGAACTAGGTTCGCGCGCGTACTCTCTGCCGATCCACAGCCTTATTTCGCTAGTGGCAATGCCTCGAGCAGCGCCTTGGTTCGCGCTTCGATCAGTCCCGCTACGATTCGATCGGTATGGATGTAGAGGCGATCGGCCTTTAAGGCGGCGAGAACCATTTCGCCAACCTCGTTAGGATCGACGCCCGCGGCCAGGAAGGCTTTGGCTCGCGTAATCGCGGCTTCCCACATTTTCGTTTCCTCGGCGGTTGCCGACGATGGGGGCCGCGTTTCGTTGGTGTTCGATATGATCTGCGTATTGACCGGACCGGGGCACAATACGCTGACACCAATCTTGAACGGTTCGAGCTCGAGCCGCAGGGATTCCGAAAGACCCACCACCGCGAATTTCGAGGTCGTGTATAAGACACCGGAGGACGTGGCGACGAGTCCCGCACCCGACGCTGTGTTGACTATATGTCCGCCACCGCCTCGCTTGAGCATCCGCGGCACGAAAGTCTGGACTCCATTGATCACTCCGGTGAGATTAATTCCGATTACCCAGTCCCAATATTCGTAAGTCAGGCGCGTAACGTGCTGGCTTCCGGCCACTCCGGCGTTATTGCACAGAATTGACACTGAACCGAGTCGAGATTCCGTTTCATCCGCGACGCGTGCGTAAGCCGAGCGGTCGCGGACGTCGAGCACGAACGTCTCAACCTGGGTTAAGTCCGAGAGCTCGGATTTTGCCGCGTCCAGCGAGGCTTGATCGATATCCGCGAGCGCCAGCTTCGCGCCGGCTCGAGCGAACGCGCGAGCGATACCCAGTCCGATCCCGCGCGCTCCTCCAGTTATAAAAGCGGTCTTTCCGTCGATACGATCCATTCTCCTTACCTCCGTTCGCGACCAAATGGACGTCGGCATTATCCGTGGTTTTGCGGTCCTGTTTGAAGACCCCGAGCACGGCTATTGAGCGAGCGCACCGGTGCGCGCCGAATTCCTCGCGCGACGAACAGATCGACTAATTCATTGCGCTTGCGAGAAGCATTGATAAACGCCCGTACTAGGCGCGGGGCTTCGGCGCGGTGTCCAGCAGCCGCATCAGCGCGTAGATGGTCTCTACTGCGGGGACGCTGATGCCGTGGCGGCGGGCTGCTCGCACTACGGCGCCGCTGAGGGCTTCGTATTCCAGCGACTTGCCGCGTTCGAGATCCTGCTGAGTCGAGGTCTTCAGCGCGCGCAAATTCTTTTGCGAGTGGGCCATGTACGCCTCGATGCGGTCGTCGGAAATCTTTGCGCCCTCGGCGCGCGCCACGCTGACGATTTCCTGCATCAAGGTCCGCAGAAGTTTCACGCCTTCGGGATCGTCGAGAATTTCGCCGACGCGCCGGCGCGTGAGCGTCGTCACCGTGTTGTGCGCGCCGTTCCAGATCAGCTTGTCCCATCGCGCGCTCATGATGTCGGCTGAGAGTTGGCCGAGGATGCCGGCGCGTTGAAACATCTCGGCGATCGCCTTGGCGCGATCGGTCTCGCGGCCGTCCAGTTCGCCGAAGTCGATGTGGCCGGTGCTAAGGTGAACGATTTTGCCCGGCGCGACCATCTCGACTCCCACGCGCGCGTTGCCACCCATCACCGCGTCGCGGCCGAAGATCGCCGACAGCCTGGCCTCGTTCTCGACGCCGTTCTGCAGGGTCAGAATCACGCCACCCGGCTTCAGGCATCCTTGAATCGCCCTCGCGGCGGCGTCGGTGTCGTAGGCTTTCACACAGAACAGGATCAGATCGTAGGGCGCGAAGTCGCGCGGCGTATCAGTGGCAGGGACCTCGATGCGCAGATCGCCGCGAACGCTGGTGATGTCGAGACCGCGCTCGCGAATCGCGCGCAGATTTTCACCGCGCGCGCACAATACGACGTCCTCGCCCGCCGCTTGCATCCGCGCACCAAAGTAAGCTCCAACCGCACCCGCGCCCATGACGAGAATTTTCATTTTTTCACTTTTTCGCTGCGCCTATCGTAGCGCCGCCGCAATCTGTTGTAATCAACCTCGATCACAATGGAATCCGCGAGCGAAACGACTCTTCCCAGCGTGCGCGACCTGCTGTTCGAAGCAGTGCTGGCAACAGCGACGCTGACGCTGTGGCCGATCCTCGACGAAAGATCGCAGGGCAGCGCGGCGCAGCGCTCGCGCGCGATGATTTATTTTCCGATTGTCGGCTTCGTCCTCGGCGTCTTCCTCGCAACCGTCGATCGAGCCGCAGGCTTCTTCGCCGGACCGGTCGGACGCTCGTTCATCGTGCTGATCGCGGGAGCAGCGCTGTCGTTGGGGCTGGTGAATCGCGGAACGGCGGACACGGCCGAGGTGCTGCGCCGCGGCATGCGGCCGGCATCGACCGGACTCGCGCGGATCGGACCGGTGGGAGCGGCCGCGGCCATCGCCGCGTTCGTATTCGAGGTCTGGTGCCTGTCGCGAATCGCCGACGATGCGGGACGCGCGGCCGCAATCGTGATGGCGACGATGCTGTCGCGATGGGCCATCATTCCGATCGGTTACGGGCTGAAACCGCTGGAGCATTGGGGGCTCGGCATCCCCTACGAAGGCGGCATTTCGTTTCGCGAGTTCGCCGCGTCGAGCGTGGTCGCGCTGGGGCTCACGATGGGGCTGTATCAGAACGTCGGGCTGGCGGTGATCATCGCGCTCGCGCTGACGATCCTTGCGATGCGGCTGGTGCTGAGCCGGCGGATGCGCGGCGCGTCGGGCTACATGCTGGCGGGAGGTTGCGCGCTGGCCGAGGTCGTGACGTTCGCGGTGCTGGCGGCGCTTCGGATCTAGCTGTTGCGCTTCAGGGCTTCGGCCCAGATTTCTTTCAGCAGCTCGCGGAGCTCTTCGAGCGTGCCGTTGTTTTCGATTATCAAGCTTGCGTGCTTGCAGCGCTCCTCGTCGGACAACTGCGCGCGAATTCGCGCCTCAGTCTCCGACGGCTTGAGCCCGCGCTGACTTTCGATGCGGACGCAGACCTGCTCGCGCGGCGCGCGGACGAGCCAGATTTCGTCGAACAGCGACTGCCAGTTCGCCTCGATCAATATCGCAGCCTCGACGACTATCGGCAGCTTCGCGCCCTTCGCGCGCAACTCGGCAATTTTCCGATGCATGCTCTCGCGCGTCGCCGGCCATACGATCGACGTCAGCTTGTTCAGCTGCTCAGGATTTCCAAACACGATGGCGCCGAGCTGCTTGCGATCGATGGTGCGATCGGGAGCCAGCACCTTCGCGCCGAAGGCTGCGATGACAGCGTCGTAAGCGGGGCCGCCGGGCGCGTATGTGGTATGCGCGACTTTGTCGGCGTCGAGAATCTCCGCGCCGAACTCGCCGAGGATCTGCGTGACCGTGCTCTTGCCCGAACCAATTCCGCCAGTGAGCCCAATTGTAAGCATTTAAAAATCTCTAGCCCGCAGCTTCGCGGGTCCACGCCTGGATGTTGTAGAGGTAGCTGAAGAAGCCGCCTAGAGCCAGTAATTCGTCGAAGGTGCCGTGCTCGACGATCGCACCGTCGCGCAGCACCAGGATGCGATCCGCCTTCTGCACCGTCGAGAGGCGATGCGCAATCACCAGCGTGGTCCGCCCGCGCATCGCTTCGCGCACGGCAGCGAGCACCATCGATTCGGTCTCAGCGTCGAGCGCGCTGGTGGGTTCATCCATGATCAGAATCGGCGCGTCCTTGAGCAGCGCGCGTGCGATCGTCACGCGCTGCGCCTCGCCTTCGGACAGACTGTGACCGCCCTGCCCCAGCACCTCGTCGAGACCCTTCGGCAACTTGGCGAGCACCGGACCGAGACGCGCCATCTCGATCGCGCGCATCACGCTGGCGTCATCGACGGCCGGCTTCCCGAACGCGACGTTGACGCGCATCGTGTCGCCGAGCACCAGCGGCGGCTGCAGGACCATCGCAATGTTGCCGCGAAGCGAATCGAGCGTCAGGTATCGCGTGTCGTTGCCGTCAAGCTTGATCGCGCCTTCCTGCGGTTCGTAGAAGCGCGCGAGCAGACTGGCCATCGTGGTTTTTCCGGAACCGCTCGGGCCGACAATCGCAATCGTTTCGCCGGGAGACGCCTTGAAGCTGATGCCCTTGAGGACAGTGCGGCCGGGTTCGTAAGCGAATACGACGTTGTCGAACTCGATCTGACCGCGCGCGCGGCCGAGCGTCTGGGCGCCGGGACGATCCTTGATTTCGGGATCGATCGCGAGCAACTCGAGACATCGTCTGAGACCGGCCTTCGCGCCTTCGATCTGTCCGTAGGTTTGCGAAATCTGGTTCACCGGTAAATAGAGCGAGGCGAGGTAAGTGGTGAAAACTATCAGGTCGCCGATGCTCAGGCGGCCGTCGAGGACGTGCTGCGCGCCGAGGTAAATCACGGTTGCAGTGCCGCACGCGATCAACACGCCGACCGCGCCAGCGTACAGCGTTTGCAGCGTGTACAGGCGCAGCGTGGCGTCGAGGCTCGCGCTGCTCGACTCGACAAACTCGCGGTACGACTCGCCTTCGCGGGTGAAGGCCTGCACCACGTGAATCGCGGCGAGCGCGCTCTGGGCGACGGTGTAGAGGCGGCTCTCCTTGATTCGCGCGCCGCCGGCGATCGCGTCGATGCGCCCGCTGATCGACATGATCAACAAAATCAGCATCGGGATGATCGCGAGCGCGACCAACGTCAGCGTCTCGTCCATCCTGATCATCACGACGAACATCCCGCCGAGCAGAATCAGCGACGACAGCACCGGGAAGAAGCCGTTCATCGCGATCGTTTGAATCGAGTAGGTGTCGTAGGTGATGCGCACCATCAGGTCGCCGACTTCGCGACGTCGGTGAAACGACAGCGAGAGGCGCTGCAGGTGCTCGAACAGCATCGCGCGCAACTCGTTGACCATGCGCTGGCCGATCGAGATGGTGACGTAGTTGGTCATCACGTTGAGCAGGCCGAGCATCGCGTACAGAATCACGAGGCTGATGCAGGCGGCGATGAGAAGCTCGGCGCGCGGCATCGGCGGAATCCATTTGCTGACGAGCGGC
>JBEKLS010000233.1:0-5122 GCA_050010075.1 Binatus sp. (SeqCode)
GCGGCGGATCGAGATGAACATGTCCAGCCGTCGGTTCGAGTTCGCCCGCGACCAGACGCAGCAGCGTAGTCTTGCCGGCGCCGTTAGGACCGACGATACCGGTCCATCCCGTCGCGAACGTGAGATTGACGCCAGTCAGAGTCGAAACGGAATCGGTATACGAAAAAGAGAGAGCTGAAAGCCGCACGAACATTGTAACTGCTCCACAAAAGCGCCCGCGCGCGAATCGCGCCGCACGACCTGTTGTCCGAGACACGAACGATGGAGTAGTTACTTCCGCACGCCTTGAGGTCTCCTGATGGGGATGGATTGAAAATATCGACGCGAGGAGAGGGAATCAACCGGAATTCGGGAGAGGTGCAACGCGCGCCGTCGCAACCACGTCTGGCTGTCTGTTGCAGCACTCCTGACAGTGGCGCTGCCGTCTGACGGCGATCCAAGTGTCTATCAATTGCGATTAAACGAGTAAGCGTGGATGCGATGTCATACGCTGCACCTCACCCGGCGACACCGCTGCGCGGCTTACGCCGACCTCCCCTCGGACAAGGGGAGGTTAGGATTCAGAGCCGCAGTGACCGCTGACAACTCTCTGACACGGGCGAAGCCCCGCATCTTCTCCGAATACTGGGTGCAGGGGTCACCCCTGCTGAAACCCACCGCGGGTTTCACATTCGATTACGTTCTTCGCGCGAGCGCGTCGGGATTTGCGATTCTGATCGGCGTGCCGTTTGCGAACGCCAGTACTGCATCAACGGTGTCTGCGTAAAACGCTGTGAGGCCCTCGCGGGTCACGTATCCCAGGTGCGGCGTGACGGTGACGTTGTCCATCGTGCGAAACGGATGGTTGGGCGGCGGCGGTTCTTCATCGAATACGTCGAGGCCGGCGCCCGCGATTCGACCTTCGCGCAGTGCGGCTATCAGATCGTTCTCGACGACGATCGGTCCGCGCGACGTGTTGATCAGATATGAGTCGCGTTTCATCAGCGCGAGCTCGCGCGCGGTGACGAGGCCGTGAGTGCGATCGCTGAGACGCACGTGAATCGAGACAATATCGGAAAGGCGGAACAGGTCGTCCTTGCTGACACGCGTTGCGCCGACCGACTTCGCCGTTTCGTCGGTCAGGTTCTGACTCCATGCGATCACCGGCATCCCGAACGCGCGCGCATATTCCGCCATCCGCAAGCCGATGCGCCCGAGGCCCAAAAGGCCGAGCGTGCGCCCGAAGAGATTCACTCCAACGGTTTGCTGCCATGCGCCCTCGTGCATCCGCCGGCCTTCGAGGCTCATATGGCGCACGGTCGCGATCATCAATCCCCAGGTCAGCTCCGGTGTCGCGTGGACCATGTTGGCGAAGAGCGGATTCGTGAAATTTGAATGCGAGACGATCACGCCGTGATCGGTCGCGGCCGCCATGTCGAGGTTGGGCAGCGACATTCCAATGATTGTCACCAGCTTGAGATTAGGCAGCCGCTCGAAGAGGCTGCGCGGCAAGCTCATCCGCTCGCGAACGGTGCAGAGCACGTCGAAGGGACGAAGCGCGGTGGCGGCCTCATTCTCCGTGAGATGGCGATCGAAGACGGTTATGTCGGCCTTGCCGTCGAGCACCGACCAGTCGGCGAGCTCGAGCGCAACCTTGGCGTAGTCGTCGAGAATTGCGACCTTAATACTCATCTTAGTGCTCGCCGCTCATTCCTTTTCGAACGTGCCCTGCAAGCCGGCTTGCCCGCGCGCCATCAGCTCCTCACCGCTGACCCAGTCGTCGTTCTGCCGCAGACCTTTCGACACGAACTGGATCTGTCCGTCGTCCTGAATCTTCATCGAGAGCACGCTTCTCGAAGAACTCCCGTCGGCGAGCGCCGAGGTCATTGTCGCGATGCCGGTTCCGTCGCGTTCAACCTGGTAGGTGCCGCGGATACTGGCGGGGATTCCCAGGAAAGTCTCTGAGCCGGTCAAGTTGCCGCGGCCATCGAACACGACTTCGCCTTCGCCGATTGCGGGACCGCTGCCATAGTTCACGAATGGCTTCGCGGTCGAGCTAAGCCGATATTTTCCGGCGATACTGGCGTTGGAATAGACGGGAGTCTCGGGCCGCGCCCCAACGGCGCATCCAGCAAGACATGCAACCAGCGCGAGGATCCAGAGTTTCATTCTTAATACTAAGGTGCAGGGGTTACCCCTGCCCAGGGAAGCGTGAAACCCACGGAGGGGTTTCACTAAGATTAGCTCCTACAGACCCTTAAGGAACTCGATCAGGATCTCATTGATCTCCTTCGGCCGCTCCTGCTGAATCCAATGGCCAGCGCCGGGGATGATCACTTTCTTTTTCAGATTCGGGGTAGCCGCGCCAACCCTATCGTATGCGCCCGGGTTCATCTTGCCGACCACGTCATGCTCACCGGCGGCGAACACTGCGGGCTGGCGTAGCTGGGCGCCATCCAGGAACGGCGTCAGCTCCCAGTTGCGATCGAAATTGCGATACCAGTTGATGCCGCCGCGAAAGCCGGTGCGCTTGAACTCGGCCGCGAAGAAATCCAGGTCTGCTTCCGTCAACCATGGCGGCAGCTTGTCGGGCATCGTGCCCGTCTCGATAAACTTTTTCGTCTTGGGGAACATGAAAGCGAACTGACCGCCGCTCGGCGCATCGCCGGAAGCGGAGTAGAGCACTCGCGCCATCGTCGCGCGTGGATCGGCGTCGAGTTCCTTTTCGACCCGGCCCGGCTCCTGGAAATAGAGCGAGTAGAAATGCTGGTCGCCGGCGAGCGCTTGCATCGCGGCGGTCGGACGCATCGGAGTGCGCGGAAAATACGGAACGCTGAGCAGCGCGATCGCGCGAAAGAGGTCGGGACGGAGCAGCGCCGAATACCATGCCACCGGTGCGCCCCAATCGTGGCCGGAGATCACGGCCGACTCGACGCCAAGGCTGTTGACCAGCCCGACGATATCGCCGACGAGGTTCAGGATGTTGTACGACTCGATCGGGGCGGGCGCGTCAGTCTGTCCGTACCCGCGCTGGTCGGGAGCGACGACGCGAAAGCCTGCCGCGGCGAGCGCGGGAATCTGATGCCGCCACGAGTACCACGACTCGGGCCATCCGTGGCAGAGCATGATCAGCGGACCCGCACCCTGCTCGACGTAATGCATCCGGATGCCGTTGGTCTCGACGAATTTGTGCTGCAGTTCTGACATCGAAGAAACCTCGCCCGGTCGCGGCTTACGAATGTTTCAGTTTTTTGATTTCCTCGGCCATTTCGGGCACTGCTTTGAAGAGATCGGCGACCAGGCCGTAGTCGGCGACTGCGAAAATCGGAGCCTCTTCGTCCTTGTTGATCGCGCAGATGACCTTCGAGTCTTTCATCCCCGCGAGATGCTGAATCGCGCCTGAAATTCCGACTGCGATGTACAGTTCAGGCGCGACGACCTTGCCCGTCTGCCCGACTTGCAGATCGTTCGGCACGAAGCCCGCATCGACCGCCGCGCGCGAGGCGCCCATCGCGGCGCCCATCTCGTCGACCAGCGGCTCGAGCACGGTCTTGAAGTTTTCGCCCGACTTGAGGCCGCGGCCGCCCGATACGATTATCCGCGCCTCGGTGAGTTGCGGGCGATCGCTCTTGGTCGCGTTGAACGAAACGAATTCCATCTTGAGCGCGCCCGCGTCGATCTCGGCGTCCTGCTTCTCGACCGGCGCAGCGGCGTCACCCGGCTTGGCCGCGTCGAAGGCGGTGCCGCGCACGGTCAGCACTTTGATAGGACCGTCGAGCTCGACCGTCGCCATCACGTTGCCGGCGTAGGTCGGGCGCACGAAAGTGTGGTCGTCGCCAATAGAGGTGATTTCCGACGCCATCGGCGCGTCGAGTCGCGCGGCGAGCCGCGGAAACAGGTCTTTGCCGATTGCGGTTGCGGTCGCGAGAACGAATTCCGCGTTTTCCTTTTTCGCCAGCGCGGCAAATGCTTGCGCATGCGCGTCGGCGAGATAATTTTTCAGCGCCGGATGCGCCAGCGCGATCACCTTGGCGACGCCGTACTTTGCGATCTCTCCGGCCGCCGACTCGGGCGCATCGCCCGCGACAACTGCGACAGCCTTGCCGCCGCGCTTCTTCGCCAGATCGAGTCCCGCGTGAACGGCGACCAGCGTGGTCTTGGGGAAATGTCCCCCCTGATGCTCCGCGAAAATCAGAACGTCACCCATTTCAATTCACTCCGCGTTCGCGATTGGAAGTAGTCGTAATCAGATAACTTTGGCTTCAGTGTGCAGGACGGACACCAGCTCCTGCACCGACGCGACTTTGCGCCCGGCCTGGCGCTTGGGCGGTGCGGCCATCGTCTTTATCTTCAGCTTGGGAGCGAGATTGACGCCGAGGCTCTCGGCCGGCACTTCCTTCAGCTCCTTCTTGCGCGCCTTCATGATTCCCGGCAGCGAGGCGTAGCGCGGCTCGTTGAGGCGCAGGTCGGTGGTGATAACGGCGGGGAGCTTGAACGCGATCGTCTCGAGGCCGCCGTCGACTTCGCGCACGACCGAGGTCTTGTCGGCGCCGATTTCGACCTTCGACGCGAACGTCGCCTGCGGCCATCCGAGCATCTCGGCCAGCATCTGCCCGACCTGATTGGAGTCGTCGTCGATCGCCTGCTTGCCCAATATAATGAGGTCGGGCTTCTCGTCGCCGGCGATTTTCGCGAGGATTCGCGCGATCGCGAGCGAATCGGGCGGGGTGTCGGTCTTGACCAGGATTGCGCGGTCGGCGCCCATCGCGAGGCCGGTGCGCAACTGCTCCTGCCAGGTCGATTGCCCGACCGTCACGAGCACGACTTCGCCGGTTTGTTTCTCCTTGATCCGCAACGCCTCTTCGATCGCGATTTCGCAAAACGGGTTGATGACCCATTTCACGTTGTCGGTGGCGATACCGGTGCCGTCGGGCAGCACGCGGATAGTGGTGGCGGGATCGGGGACTCGCTTGATTGGTACCAGGATTTTCAAAGCCTTATAACTCCACGCATTGATTGATGCATCGATAGGTCTGGAACAGACGAAGTTGCCCAGGGAATAGAGCCGATAAACGCAAAATTTCTAACAGCGGCCCGCCAGTCAGTCAAACCATACTAATGGCGAGGTTGCGGTGCAAAGGGC